>PMZQ01000069.1:26925-55124 GCA_003170155.1 Actinomycetota bacterium
CTCGAGATCCTTAGGGCGCTCGACCAGGAGTGGCAGCTCCGTCCATATGACGCACTCGCGGTCTTCACCGGCCGACCGAAAGTCGTCGCGCGGATGCTTCCCCGGCACTTACGCGGGCTGCGCGGCGTGATCGATCCGAGGCGGACCGATCCAGAGGAGAGCGCCGCTCAGCTCGCGCGCCTACGCGCACGAGGCGGTGGGTCGTCGTGAGCGGCGAAGGACCCCTCCACGGCGCGTCGATCGTCTGCGTCGGGTTCGCCGACTGGGAGACCGAGAACTGGACGAACCAGCAGCACCTGATGTCGCGCCTGGCGTGCGAGAACCAGGTGCTCTTCATCGAGTCGCTCGGTCTACGCCGACCGACCGTCTCGGCGCGCGACCTGCGCCGTATGGCAGGCCGCCTGAAGCGTGGCCTGCGCCCGCTCAGCGAAAGTGATGGCGTCCACGTCCTCTCGCCGCTCGTGATCCCCTTCCACAGCCACAGATCGATTCAGAGGCTGAACGGGTTTCTACTTCGCCGAGCCGTTCTTAAGGCCGCGCGCCGGCTCGGGATCGAGCACCCGATCCTGTGGGGATACGTCCCCCAGGCCCTGGCGCTGGTCGCGCCCCTGCAGCCGAGCCGCGTCGTCTACCACTGTGTCGACGACATCGCCGCTCACGAGCGTATCGACGCCGATGCGTTCGCCCGAGCCGAGAAGCTTTTCGCCGCGCGCGCCGATCTCGTCATCGCCAGCTCGCCTCCTCTGGCTAGGCGGATGCGAGAGTTCGCGGACAACGTGCGTCTGATGCCGAACGTGGCCGATACCGATCTCTTCGCGACCGCGCTCGAGGATGGACCAGCCGACCCGTCCATGGCCGCCCTGCCGCGACCGAGAATCGTTTTCGTGGGCGCCATCAGCGCCGTCAAGGTCGACCTGGAGCTGCTCGGCGAGCTCGCCGAGCTGAGGCCGGAGTGGAGCATCGTCCTGATCGGGCCCGTCGGGCTCGGCGATCCGGGCACCGACGTCTCGAAGCTGACCACTAAAGCGAACGTCCAACTGCTTGGGCACCGCGAGCCGAACGAGCTGCCCGCACTGCTGCGAGGAGCCGACGCGGCGCTGATCCCGTACCGGTTGAACCGGCTGACCGCGAGCATTTTCCCTATGAAGGTCTACGAGTATCTGGCAGCCGGACTAGCGATAGTCTCGACGCCGCTGCCGTCGCTCGCGAGCGTCGAGGAGATCTCGTTCGCGGCTACCGCCACCGAGACGGCCGCAGCTCTCGACGAGTTGCTCGCCTCCGATAGCGAGGACAAGCGGCGAGCCCGCTCCCGGTCGACGGCCGGACATTCCTGGCAGGCACGCATCACCGAGATCGGTCAAGCTCTGGAGGAGACACGATGAACTCGCTCGTGGTGACGCCCTATACGCCCGACAGGCACAGCGGTCGCGGTAACCGCACCGTCAGCATCATTCGCGCCCTGGCACTCCTCGGCAAGGTCGACGTCGCATACATCGAGTTCGATGGGCCCGAGCCCGACCCCGCGCTCGTACAGGACTCGGCGATCGAGTTGAGGAAGGTCACACCGTCGCGTGGATTCACGCGTGCGTTCCTTTATCGAAGAGCGCGCGCGAGGGGAGTGCCGAAGGATTTCGCAAGCGGTCTGTCGCGCGAGCTACTCGCAGAGCTGGCGAATCCCGGCAACGAGCGCTTCGATCGAATCGTCGCCGACGGCCCGACCGCGGCGGCGGCTCTTCTCTTGCTCGGAAAGGAGCGGCGGATCTCCTACAACGCCCACAACCTCGAATCGACGCTGCGCTCTCAGCTCGAGGTTTGGAGCAAAAAGGCCCTCGACGAGCTCACAGGCTTCGAGCGCCGCTTGTTCGAGACCGCGCACGAGTCCTGGCTACCGAGCATTCGCGATCTGAGAGGGGCGGCCGAGCTGGCACCCGAAGCACGCCTTCGTCTCATCCCCAACGTCGTCGATGTAGCTGCGATCACGCCCGTGCGCACACCGGAGAGCCAGCGGGCTTTCTTCGTCGCCGACTACAGCTACGAGCCCAACAGGCACTCCGCCCGCTTTCTCGTCACCGAGGTGATGCCGAGGGTCTGGAAGCAGGTTCCGCAGGCTCGCCTGATGCTGGTGGGACGCGGGCTGGCGCTGACCAGCGAGCTCGACCCGCGCATCGACGTTCGCGGCTTCGTCGCCAATCTACCCGGCGTCTACGCGGCGGGTGGCTGCGCGCTGGTACCGCTGCTCGAAAGCGGCGGCTCACCGTTGAAGCTGATCGAGGCCATGGCCTACGGCGTGCCTATCGTCGCGACACCACTAGCCGCCGGTGGCGTGGACGGCCTGCAGCGCGGCGTCCACTACCTGGAAGGGGAGGGAGCAGACGGATTCGCCGCGGCGGTCGTCAGAGCTCTGAGCGGAAAAGCGGGCAAGATCGGGGCGGCGGCGCGGGCGCTGGCCGAGAGCGAGTACTCGATCGAGGCGCTGGCGAGACGGTTGTCCAGGCGGTTGTCCGAGTGAGAGCGGACGAGAGGAGGACGGCCGCCCTCCTCTTCTCGGGCGAGCCGTCGAGAGGATCTCTTCGGGCAAGCAAGCTCGATCGTCACGAGTTGAAAAGAGCGGTCCGCGAGCGTAGGTTTCTCAAGCCGCCGACGCGCCTGCTCGAGCGCCTGGCGATGAAACGCGGCCTGATCGGCTTCGAGCAAAACTGTCTGCGGCCGTACTTGCGCGCCCGGCACGCGGTGTTGGGAAGTGAGGCGGAGGGAGCGCCGCGCCTGCTCGTGCGCGTCGACGAGTTCCCCCATTACCGCGCCTGGGACGAGCCGGAGCGCTTCGGGACTGACGGCTTCCGCCGCTTCCACGAGATCATGCACTCGGCCGGAGTGCCGTACCTGATCGCCACACTGCCACGCGTCGCCCGCAACCCACTCGACCCGAGCGAGACGGTCGAGCGAGAGCTCGACGCGAGCGAAAAGGAGATGATCGACGAACTGCGGCAAGACGGAGTCGCCTTCGCCGTTCATGGCTGGTGCCATCGCACGCGCAGGGCAGAACCGCGGCTCCGCTCCGAGCTGGCCGACCTCGACGAGGAGGAGCTGGCGCGACTGCTCGACCGGGCCGATAGCGTCCTGGCCGGGCTGGGTGTCGAGGCGCCGGTTTTCGTGCCGCCTTTCAACCGCTTCGACGCGCGCCAGTATCCCCTCCTCGCTCGCCGTTACGAGGTCGTCTGCGCGGGACCCGAGACCGTTTCGGAACTCGGCTTTCGGCGTACGCCGATCGCCCTCTCGGGCGGTGTCTTTCTCCCCTCCTACCCGCCGTTCTACGGCCGCGCCTCCGAGGTGTTGCCGGCTGTTCGTCGCCTGATCGAGCTTCGAGCTGCACTATGGGTACCGATCGTCTTGCACTGGGGCTGGGAGCTGGAGGCCGGTTGGACGGAGCTAGAGCGCCTGGCCGGCGAGCTGGCGCGCTACGCCGTCGACTGGGAGGTTTTTCTCGGCGCCGTACGGAAGAGCGCTGAGAGCGTGGACAAGGCGGCGCTGTGAGGATCGTCTCGGTACTGACCAGCCCCGCTCGCGGAGGAGCCGAGTTCGCCGCCGTCTGGCTGCTCGATGCCCTGGCCGAGCGCGGGCACGAGGCCGTGCTCTTGACAAATCTGCCCGAGCTTTGCAGCGGAACGAGAGTGTCCGCTCGCCAGCTCGAGATCGGCCCAAAGCTTTCGCGCGCCTCCTACCGGCGACTGCTCCTTTCCGGCCCACGGCTCGGCGCCGAGTTGCGCCGCGCGTTACGGCGCGAACGCCCCTACGACGTTCTCCTTCTTCACTTCAAGAAGGAGCAACTGCTCACTCTCGCCCTTCCTCGCTCGCTCCGTGCAACCTGTGTCTGGGCCGAGTGGGGCCCGCTTCCCACTCCGCTGCGAAGCGGCATCGCCAACCTCGTCTATCGCCTGGCCGCGCGCCGGGTCGATGTCGTGCTCGCGGTCTCGGAGGGCACCAGGGCGACGCTCGTCGCGGCCGGCGTCGATGAGCGAAAGGCCTTCGTGCTCCCGAACGCCGTTCGCATCGAAGAGCACGGTTACAACGAAGCCGCCCGGCGCGAGATCCGAGGGAGACTCGGAATCGCCGCGGATGCGTTCGTGATCGGCGCGCTCACACGCCTGCATGCGAAGAAGCGCAATGACGTACTGGTCGAGGCCGCCGCGCGACTGGAGGGCGACGTACACCTGATCCTCGCCGGCGAGGGCGAGAGCGAGAGCGAGCTGCGCCGGCTCGCGCGGCCACTCGGAACGCGCGCCCACTTCCTTCCCAGCCCCGGCAAGGAGGCCGCGAACGTCATCTCGGCCTTCGATCTGGCCGTCTTCTGCCCCAGCCCGACGGAGGGGGCGCCGCTGTCGGTGATCCTGCCCATGCTCTGCGGCCGCCCGGTGGTGGCTACCGGCGCCGAGGGCGCCCGCGATCTGCTCCTGACCGGGTGCGGCCTGATCCTGGAGCCCGAGAACGACGTGTCCACGCTTGCCGACGCGCTCGCCTGCTACCAGCGCGATCCCGACCGGCGCGGGCGCGAGGGCCGGGCGGCGCGCGAACACGCCGTGTCCACACACTCGGCCGGACACGTGGCCGCCGAGTTCGAGCGGATTTTGAGCGCCATCCACACGAGGGAGAAAAGCGCGTGAGAGTCCTCGTCATCTCGAATCTCTATCCGCCGGCCGTGCGCGGGGGCTACGAGGTGGAGTGCGCAGGTGTGGTCGAGCACCTGCGCGAGCGAGGCGACGAGGTGATCGTCCTCACGTCTAGGCTCGGCCGTACCGGCGAGAACGACGACGGAGTGCTGCGCCGGCTTCCTTTGCTGCCGCAATCGCCACTCGGAGCGCTTCGAGCTCCGCTCGCCTCGATCTCGGCGGCCAGAACGACCAGGAAGGTCATCGACTCCTTCCGGCCAGATCTCATCTTCGCCTGGAACTGTGCCCAGATCCCGCATGCGGCGGTCTACGCGGCACTCGAGTCGCGGATACCCACGGCCTTCCGCGTTTGCGAGCACTGGTTCGGACGGCTGTTCACGGGTGACCAGTTCGCGCGCCACCTCGTCGCGGGCGATCGCGGCCTCCGCCGCGCCTGGGCGGCAATGATGCGCGGTGTGAACCGAAGCCCCGCACTTCGGATCGATCCAGAACGAGCTTCCTTTCCCGTTGCGATCAGCTGGAACAGCCGCTTCATCCGCGCCGCCGCGCCTGCGCCGCGACTGCTGGAGCCCGTGTTCGAGCGCGTCGTACTTTCGACGTCGCTGAACGGCGCCCGCTTCGCGGCGGTCGTTCGCAAGCCCGCCGGCAAGCCTCTCCTCTGCTACGTCGGGCGCCTCTCGGTCGAGAAGGGCCCGGACGTGGCTGTGAGAGCGCTCGCCCTTCTGCGCGACCGCCACGGGATCGAGGCCGAGCTGGTGCTCGCCGGGCCGGCGAGCCCGAGCGAGGGCCGATCGCTGGCGCGGCAGGCCGAGGCACTGGGCGTTCAGGAGCATTTCCGCATGGTCGGGCGACTCGAGCTCGATGATCTCACCGAGCTGCTCGCACGTAGCCACGTGCTGGTGGTGCCTTCGCTCTGGGCGGAGCCGTTCCCTCTCGTCTCGATCGAGGGTGCGCTGGCCCGTGTCCCGATCGTCGCCTCGAAAACCGGCGGCATCCCGGAGCAGCTCGAAGACGGCTCCCAGGCTCTCCTCTTTCCGCCGGGAGACGCCGACGCCTGCGCCGAGGCGATCGCAGCGATTCTCTCCCACCCCGACGACGCGACCAAGCGGGCGGAGCGGGCGTTCGAGCGGGCAAGCTCCCTCTCATGGAGCAACTATCTGCGCGAGACCGACGCCTTCATCAGCGGCTCGCTCGCGGCTCTCGCACGCTAGACGGCCTGGTTCCCGCGTGCGAAGACGAGCCGGATATCGCTCGAGCGGACCGCCCGCACTGCAAACAGAAGCGCCGGATAGCCGAGAGCAGAGACGAGAAGAGCCGGCACGACCGGTAACTCGAGCTTCTTCGCAACAATCAGAATCCCCAGGAACGCGGCACCGGCGAGCACGAGGCGCGGAATGCGTCCGAGTGCCGGACGAGCAGGCAACTTCGAGCGCACGATCAACCAGCGTGCCACCACAACGAAGAGCTCGGTGGCGACGGTGATCCAGGCGGCCGCCATGAAACCGTAGCGCGGGATCAGCGCGACGTTGAGGCCGACGTTGAGCGCGAGGGCCAGCACAGCGGCGACCACGAAGCGGTTCTGCTGACGCGAGATGATCACGAGCAGATCCTGCAGGTACCCGACCGAGACAAGCACGAAAGCTCCCATCAGCACCGGCAGCGCCGCACCGGCGCGATTGAACGTGTGTCCAAAAAGGAGGTTGACGATCTCGCCCGAGTAGACGGCGGCGAGAACAAGCGCGCCGATCGCGGCCGCGAGTAGCAGCTCGAGGCTCGTTTGGAGCAGGACGCTAAATCTCTCACTATCGGTGGCGAAGGAGGCGGCCAGCAACGCGAAGACCGTCGTCGAGACGCTGACGGGCACGAAGCTCGATTGAGAGAAGAGTCTGTAAGCAGCCCCGTACAGACCGGCCTCGTTGCTACCGGCGATCTTGAAGACGAGCACCTGATCGATCTGGCCGTAACCGATCACGAGCACGCCGCCCACGGCAATCGGAATGCCCACCCTGATCAACTCGGCGGAGTGGCGCCGGAGCTCGTCGAAGTGGACGCGTGTCACCCTGAGCGCAAGCGCGCCTTGAAGAAGCGAAGCGAAGGACGTGGTGACGGTGAAACCGACTGCCAGGGCCACGATTCCGGCACCGGTCAGATAGCCCCAGACGACAACGGCGCCCCAGAGAACGCTCTGGATCGTCATCACCGCGATCGTGTAGGAGTTGCGCACGCGCAGCTGGAAGGCGACCCGCAGCGACGAGGCGGCGGTCGTCAGCAGGGTTAACATCATCACGATGCCTGCGACGAGAGCCTGATGATCGGGCGCTATCAACACGACGGCGCCGATACAGAGCGCCATCGCCAGTAGAGACAGCAGCTGTCTGAGGATCAGGAGCGCCCCAAGCCACTGAGGTTCGCGTCCGGGCTCGGCGACCGCGCAGCGAAGGGCGACCTGCTCGAGGCCCATGTTTCCGATCACCCCGAGCAGAGAGCTGATCGCAAGCAGCGTGCTCCAGACGCCGAAGCCGGCATCGCCGAGCGTCCGCGCCAAAAGCGCCGTCACGACGATGCCGAGAGCGAGATTCCCGAACCTGCCTACTAACTGAACGGCGATGTCCCAGCTGATCGCGCGCGGCGCGAGTGTTGCACCGGCTCGGGCCTTCGCTTGCTCGTTCGCCTCGGCGGTCATCGCATCCGGGTTCCTGCGTTCAGCGTCGATTGGAGTGTCACGTGTCACGATCAAGACCTCAAACCGGCGAGTAACACGCACCGCATCCTACGCGGTCGCAGCATTCAAGCTCTCGCGACCGTAATTGAGCGGAATCCGACCCCCATTCAGGGTTGGACAATCACCGACTAGAGGTACTCGCGTCTACCCCCCCTGATTCGAGGGATCTGCACCTCGGCCATACGGCCGATCGGTTCATCGGGACGACCGATGCCGAAACGATTTCTCGCGATCACGCTGTTCGCCGCACTGGTAGCAATTCCAGCCACAGTTGCTGCCGCCGCCTCGGCGCCCAAGAAGGCCTCAACCCAGGTTGAGGCAACGAATCTGGCTTACGGTGCGAAGCGGGCTCATGATTGGACGCGGCCGAAACCGACCATCAAGCGAGCCGCCGGTCAGCACAACCCGACCTCACAGTCGGCGGTTCGTTTCACTGTCTCCTTCAGCGAGCCCGTCCACGGCTTCACCGCCGCGGATGTGAGGCTCTCGGGCACCGCTAGAACCGGGAAGGTAAAGGTCGTCAGCCTGAGTAATCACAGAACTTTCCGTGTCACCGTCGCCGGCATGGCGCGACCCGGCGTCGTCGTTGCGACCGTACACGCCGGCGCGGCGAGCGACGCAGCCGGAAACCTGAGCACGGTGGGAAACAGGATCAAAGTAGTTACTGTCGCCGCCAAGTCAACGCGACTGAAGAAGTCAGTGCCTTCGCAGCCGACCTCCACGACTCCTTCCTCGTCTCTGCCCGTTTTGCCGGCGCCGACTTCCTCATTTCCGGCCAATGAACCTCCGGCGGCGGCGGTATCGAATGGACTTATCGTTGGCACGGTCGTGAACGCGGCCGGCGGAGGATCGAGCGCTCTCGACCCGGCGGTCACGGCCGGCGTGCACTGGGTTCGCGAGGAGATCTGGTGGCCGACCGTGGAACAGAATCAGGGCACCCTCGACTGGAGCGGATACGACAGTCTCTTCCTGAACGCGGCAGAAAAGGGCGTTCACATCCTGCCGCTTATCGACGGTATCCCCGCCTGGGCCGGCGCCAGCGACAAGACGATGCCCTCCGATCCGTCCGGATTCGCGACCTTCGTGGCAGAGGTGACCGCCCGCTACGGCCCCGGTGGAGAGTTCTGGCAGGCACACTCGAGTCTCTCTCAGTACGCGCCGGTCGATTTCGAGATCTGGAACGAGCCCTGGCTTCCGAGTTCCTCCGATCCGGTCGATCCGGCCCGTTACGCCCGCCTCTTCAAGGCTGTCGCGATCGCCGGTCGCGCGGCGAATCCCGCGGCGCGTTTCATCATCGCAGCCGAGTGGCAATACCATGCGTCCGACGGGAGCTGGCGCAATTGGGTCGATGACATGTACGCAGCCGTCCCCGATCTCAACTCCTATTTCGACGCCTATAGCACTCATCCGTACGGAAACGGCTCCGTGGACAACTGGACACCCGGAAACGGAGACGCGTTCGAGACGCGCCGCCTCGAGATCGTCCACGACACTTTCGTGGCGCACGGCGCGGGCGACAAGAAGATGTGGGTGACGGAGATGGGTTGGTCCACCTGCTCGGGCGGCGACAACTGCTACTCGGAGGCCGAGCAGAATCAGGATCTGACGCGTTTCGACCAGCTCGCACGCACGAGCTGGTCATCGTTCATGGCGGCGACCTTCTATTACCGCCTAACCGATCTGAACGGCAGCGACCCCACGAATCGAGAGCTCTGGTACGGGTTCATTCGCGCCAACGGTTCGTTCAAGCCGGCCTACGACACACTGCTCGCTATCGCCGCGCTCGGCGCCTAGTAGAGCGCCAGAGGTGCGTGACTGCCTCTTGCAGGCCGGGCGCCTCGCGCCTACCGTGTCGGCATGCTCCAACTGAGATCGCTGCGGACATCGATCACAATCGTGGCCGCCTGCGGCCTGGCGACCATCGCCGGATTGCTGCTCGTATCGCCGGCACACAAGGCGCTGATGCTGCTCGGGGCCATTGTCGTCTCCGCTCTGACTGTGATCGCCTTCGAGTATCCGCTGACGATTTACGCCTTGCTCGTCGTTCTGCTCGGCCTTTTCTCCGAGAGCACAACCGACAGCCTGATACCGGCCAACGGCAGGGTCTGGAACGGCCTGGTAGCGGGCATCAGCCCGGCCGAGGTGCTGCTGGCGTTACTGGTTGTCGTCGCCGTCGCCGGACACCTCGCCGATAGGACGAGAGGCCGCCTCGTCTGGCCCGGAGCGCCGGCACTGGCGGCCACGGCGCTCGTCGCGACCGGAGTGGGATCGGCGATCGCCTTTCATCAACTGAGAGACGGCCTACACACGACGCAGCCGTCGATAACGCTCGTACTCGCGATCGTCGCCGGCTACTGGCTCACCCACGAATATGGGTCGGAGCGGCTGCTCTTCTGGCTGGTAGTCGCCTCGGCGCTGCTCTTGCCCCAGGGTCTCTACAACGGTCTCGTCCTGCACACGCTCTCGTACTACGACGCTTCACCGATCTTCCTGCTCGGCATCTGCTCGATCCTGGTCGCCTTTCGTGTCGTCGATCTCACCGCCTGGCGCATCCCCTACCTCGCTCTCGCCGCCCTCGTCATCGTTCTTTCACTCAGACGAGCCGTTTGGCTCGACATCGTCGTAGCGGTTGCGATCACGGGAATCTGGAGTGGGCGAAGCGGCTTTCGAAACGCGGTCGCGCTTGCGGCGGGAGTCGTGATCGTGCTCGAGCTCGTTTCTCCCGGCATCGCCTTCTCGCAGATCGAGCACGCGGTCAAGTACACGACGGGGGCCCAGGGTCAGGGCCGCGACTTCTCCAGCGACTACCGGCGCTGGGAAACCGCCAATGCCTGGGAAAACGTTCAGCGCCACCCCATCGGCGGTATCGGCCCATCTACCGACTGGACCCTCTACAACTCCTTCGACGGTCAGTTCCAGCCCTACGGCTTCAGCTACCTGCACAACTCCTATCTCTGGGTCTGGCTGAGATTTGGGCTGCTCGGTCTGGTCGCTTACCTGGGACTTTTCGTGACGAGCGTGTTGAAGCTGCTCGGTCGCCGGCCGCCGCTCGAATCGATCATCGCCGGAGCGATGATGGCCGGATTGGCGATCGCCGTTTACACGGCCTCGTTCCTCACCACAACGGTCCGCTGGCCCACCACGGTCGGTTTGTTGCTCGGAATCGGCCTGGCGGCACGCTCGCGGCAAAGATCGGTCGAGCCGGTGCTGGCGCCGACACCTGCTAGCTCTGTTTCGCCAACGACGACGCTCCCCTGATGTCGACAGGCGTCGTTTTTCGAACCGCCAGTTATCCGCTGACACGGCTCGGGCTCGCGCCGGATCAGGCGAATTGGATTACCAGGCGTCTGACCCATCGTCTATCCCACAAGCAGCGCGAGCGAATCAAGAGCATTCTACGAAGAGGTTGAGAGTGCCTCTCCATACCGAAGTGATTGAACGACTCGAACGACTCGTCCAGCTCGAGCAACCCTGGCGCGAGCTCGCCCACACATGCTCCTGCCCTGCAGCGCTGCCCGGCTGGCAGCTCGCCTGGTGGCGACACGTGGCTCCTGAGGGCTCCTTGCTGCGAGTGGTCGCCGTGTTCGAGAACGAGGATCTCGTCGGGCTTGCCCCCTTCTTCGTGAATCCGGGCCGGCGTGTCGACTACCGCCTGCTCGGCGCTGGAACCACGCACCGCATCTCGCCTCTCTCCGTGCCGGGGCGCGAGCGTGAGATCGCAGCGCTCGTCGCCCGCACTCTCGCAGGCTCCAGTCCCCGTCCCGACCTGGTCGCCTTCGAAGGGATCGACATCGCCTCCCCCTGGCCGCAGATATTCGTCGAGAGCTGGCCGGGGCGCTTCAGGCCCTGGCGCTACATCGCCTCGGTCCTCCCCGCGCCCGTACTCGAGCTCGAAGGCGGCTTCGAAGAGTGGCTGGCGGCGAGAAGCCGCAGTTTCAGGCGACAAATCGCGCAGACGCAGAGAAAGATCGAGGAGGAGCAAGGTTCTGTCGAGCTCGCACGCGAGCCAACGGCCGTCAAGCTAGCGACAAAGGCTTTCGGCGATCTCCATTTCCGCCGCTGGCAGAAACGCGGAGGGTCGTCTCTCGAAACGAGCGTGATTGCTCTTCTCGAAGACGCGGCTGCGAATCTCGTCGAGCGAGACGAGAT
Source organism: Actinomycetota bacterium (assembly GCA_003170155.1). Classification (GTDB taxonomy): domain Bacteria; phylum Actinomycetota; class Thermoleophilia; order Gaiellales; family Gaiellaceae; genus Fen-549. The sequence goes on from PMZQ01000069.1 coordinate 38,461, forward strand.
GAGACTATGGGTTGTTGAACTAGGCGGTAGACCCTTGTGCGTCTCGGTCTTCCTCGCGGCAGGCGGAGAAACCCTTTCTTTCAACAGTGGCTTCGACGAGTCTAGAAGCGACCTCAGGCCGGGACTGTTGGCCATGTTCGCGGCGATCGAAGACGCCTTCGCCCGTGGTGAACGTCGGTTCGACCTTGGAGGAGGCGCTACGTCCTACAAGCTCCGCTTCACATCCCAGGACGCGCCGATCTGCTGGACGGGCATCGTCCCGCATACGGGTCGTTACCGGCTGACCCGGATGCGTCTAGCTCCCGATCAGGCTCGCTGGCTGATCACCCGAATCGGGCGAAGACTGCCGTCCGCTTGGCGGCGGCAGATCAAGCGAATCGCTCGGCGACGCTAGCCAGGCTCAGCTGGCTCTGACGTATTTACGTCCGCGCTGCGCCTGCTCGCCGTATCGGTAATAGGCCGTCGACTCGACATCGGCGTCCACGAAGATGTGACCGATCGTCGGCGCCGGACAAGCTCCGAGCAATCGGCTCGCCTCCTTGATCGTGCGGCGGCGCAACGAGGTACGGCGCGCGGTGACGATGATCGCATCGACCGACTTACTGATCACAAGCGGATCCGCGACGGCCAAGAGCGGCGGCGCATCGACGATGACGAGATCGCTCGTATCCCGAAGCGTCGCGATGATGGCATGGACGGCGCTCGACCCGACCAGCTCGCTCGGGTTGGGCGGGATCTTCCCGGCAGGCAGGATCTCCAGCATCGGCGTGCCGGGAGGAACGACGATCACCTCGCCCGTGGCCCAGGCGTCGTCACGCCAGACCTTGCTGTCGGCCGGAATGAGCGCGAGCGCCTGCTCGAGCGTCACCGATCCCATGGCTACGTCGGTCAACCCCAAGGTCGGAGGCATCCCGAAGTAGGTGGCCAGCATCGGGCGCCTGAGGTCGAGATCGATCAACCTGACGGTCCGCCCCGGCTGCGCAGCGGCGATCGCGAGATTCGCCGCGACGGGCGATTTGCCCTCGCCGTCGAGCGCGCTCGTGACCATCAAGACGGTCGCCGGATTGGTCAGTAGAAGAAAATCAAGGTTCGTGCTGAGCAGGCGATAGGCTTCCGCCTCTACGCTCGACGGTGTCTCCAGCATCACCAGCCGGTTCGACTTGCGTACGCGGACGGATGGCTTCGGCAGCCGGCCGACGAGCGGGCTCGAGTAGTAGTCGGCGATCTCCTCGTCGCTCACTCTCGTATCGAGCGCGTTTGCCAGGAAGGCGAAGCCGCAGCCGAGCAGAAGTCCGAGCACCAATCCGAGAGCGGCGTTCCGTACAGGGCGCGGTCGCACCTGCGTTGCCGAACCGGCGCTCTTGACCAGGATGGCGTTCGAAGTCTGTAGCGCTGCAAGTGTCTTCAGATCCTCCCGCGTCTTCAGCAGCTGCGAATAGAGGCTGGAGCTGGCGGAGCTCGGCCCGAGACTGGCAAGCGAAGAAGAGACGTCCTTCTCGGCGCTGTCGATGGCGGCCGTATCGAGCCGCTTCCTGTACACCGTGTACTGAGCGGCGTAAGCGGTCGCGAGACGAGCAGCCTCCGTCGCGGTGGACGCCTTCACCTTGAACTCGAGCAGGTTGGAGTTCGAGAGAGCGTCGACCGAAGAGGAGTTGAGGAAATCAACGATCGAGATGTCTGTCGCGTGAGTGACGGCCAGAACGCGCTTGACGACATCCGGCACTCTCGCGAGCCCCGCCTGGGTTTGAGCCTGGCGGTCGGGGGTGTCCTGAGAGGTGGGAGTCTGAATCCCGAGCAGCGAGGAGGCGATGTTGTCGGTCTTCAGGAGAACCTGAGCCGAGGCCTCGTACAGCTTCGACTGGCGCAGCGAGTAGCCGAGTGCGACGACCGGCACGATCACGACGAAGGCCAGCACGATCCACTTCCGCCGAGCGAGAATTCGAAGTTGATCTGCTAGTGGGCTGGGAGCTGGCATACGATCGTTGCCGCGATTATCGGTGTGGCAGACCGGAAACGGTAGCGTAGATCAAGTTATTCGCTCGTATTCTGGGTGGAATCCCGGTCTCCCACCACGGCCGCAACGATCTCGCTCATCGCGGCGCGAAAGCGCTCGAACGAGAAGCGCTCGGCGCTGGCGCGAATCAGGGCGGGATCGAGGTCTTCGCGCGCAGCCCGGCGCACTGCCAAGCGTAACTCGCCAGCAACCTGGTTCTCGATCAGCCAGCCGCCGATACCGGGCTCGACGATATCGCTTGCCCCGCCCCGCGCAAACCCGATCACGGGCGTTCCGCAGGCCTGTGCCTCGGCCATGACGATGCCGAAGTCCTCCTCGATCGGATAGACAAGAGCACGTGCGTGCCGATAGAGCGTTCGCAGCTCGTCGTCCGAGACCTGCGGCAGGAAGTGAACATTCGCAGTCGCGCGCGCCCGCAGCGACTCGAGCATGGATCCGCGCCCGACAATGTCGATCTCGAAGGGAAGCTCGGCAAACGCCTCGACCACCAACTCGGGATGCTTGTAGCCGGTCAGCCGGCTCACGAATAGAAAGCGCTCGCCGCGCTCATCCCCGGGGGTGAAGAACTCCGTTCGTACGGGCGGGTGTACGACCTCCGCTTCGCGCCCGTAGAAACGCTCGATGCGCTCCTTGACGGCACTCGAGTTGGCGACGAAGTGGGTGACGCGGGGGCTGACCGCTCGATCCCAGTGCCGGAACCAGGCCATCATCAGGCGGGCGGCCGGCCTGAGTGGGGCGGGAAACCTCTGCCGTTCGGTCTCGAAATCCCACGCGTAGCGAATCGGCGTATGGCAATAACAGATGTGAGGCACTCCGGCGGGCGGACGAACAGCCTTGGCGCAGCAGTGGCTGCTCGAGAACACGAGATCGATGTCGGCGGGAATCTTCGTGCAGCGCCAGGCGAGCGGCATGAAGGGAACGAACCACTCGTGATGAGAGTGTGAGCCGGGAAGATGCTGGATGAACGACGTCTGCGCCGAGCGCAGAGTGGGCGGCATCGCGGTGGGCTCGAGGATGGTCGTGAAGAGGTCGGAGCCGGGAAATACCTCGAGCAGCGCCTCGAGCACGCGCTCGGATCCTGCGTAGCGAACGAGCCATTCGTGTGCCAGTGCGACCCTCACGCATCACTCCCGGGGAGAGCGCAGTGCCGGGAAGAGAACCACGTCGCGGATCGTCTCGCGACCGGTGAGCACCATTACCAGCCGGTCGATGCCAAGCCCGAGCCCACCCGTGGGCGGCATGCCGTACGAGAGCGCCTCTACGTAGTCCGGATCGCCTTCCTCGGCCAGCACGTCGCCGGCCTCGCGTTCGGACTGCTGCATCGTGAAGCGCTGGGCCTGGTCGACCGCGTCGTTGATCTCGCTGAAGGCGTTGCCGAGCTCCATGCCGCCGATGAAGTACTCGAAGCGCTCTACCAGCGTTGGATCGCCATCGGTCGTCCTGGCGAAAGGCGAGAGCTCGATCGGATAGTCGTGCAGAATCGTCGGCTGCACGAGCGTGGGCTCGACGAAGGCCGAGAGCGCGTGGTCGATCAGCTGGGCCCAGGTGTGATCGTGACTGACGTCGACATCGCGGACCTCGAGCCGGCGCCTGAGCTCCACCTCATCGCGCGTCCAGAGTCCCTCCGCCTCGAGCGCGTCGGGCAGCCGCAGCCTGCGCCAGGGCGCCGCGAGATCGATATCGGCGCCGCGGAAGCTCACCTTGGTGGTGCCGATCACCTCGAGCGCAACCGCCTCGACCAGCGTCTCGATGCGGGCCATGGTGTCGCGGTAGTCGGCGTAGGCCTCATACCACTCGAGCATTGTGAACTCGGGCTGGTGCTTGTAGGAGACGCCCTCGTTGCGAAAGTCCTTGCCGATCTCGTAGACGCGTTCGAGCCCGCCCACGATCAGGCGCTTCAGATAGAGCTCGGTGGCGACGCGCAGGTAGAAGTCCTGGTCGAGCTCGTTGTGGTGCGTGACGAAGGGACGGGCGAAGGCGCCGCCGTAGCGCGGCTGAAGAACCGGCGTCTCGACTTCGACGAAGCCCTGCTCGTCGAGCCGGCGCCTGATCGCCGAGACCGCGCGGGCGCGCAAAAGCGCGTCGCGGCGCGTCTCCTCGTTCACGAGCAGGTCGAGGTAACGCTTGCGGAAACGGGTCTCGACGTCGGTCAGGCCGTGATAGAGGTCGGGCAGCGGTAACCGGATCTTGGCCAGCAGCTCCAACTTCCCAACCCTGAGCGAAGGCTCGCCGCGGCGGGTCTTCATCGGGTGCCCGGTCACGCCGACGATGTCGCCGAGGTCGAGCTCGAGCCCTTCGAAGACGCTCTGCTCACAGAAGAGCTGAATCCGGCCAGAGCGATCGACCAGATCGAGGAAGGTCAGCTTGCCCATCTCGCGCCGCGCCAGCACGCGGCCGGCGAGGCGCCGCTCGTTCTCCCCGTTCGTACCAGGCTCGAGCGCGCCGGCTTCGCCGTGAACGGCTGCGATCTCGTCTCGATCGGGGAAGCGTTTCGGAAGTGACGTCATCTCGCCGGGAGTTTACGGACCGCCAGGGCTCGAGGATCGAACGAAGCTGGTTCTCGCGGCTCGATCTGGGTATAGAGACGCGACGTGTTTGACAGACAACAAGCAAGAATTAGAGTTGAGATAGGTCGTCGTCCCCCCGGCGAGTTTGGATTACCTCTGAAGGCTGACTTGGACTCTGAGTCTCGATTAAACGTTCGCAGGCGCCTCCTCCCGGTTTTGCTGGTCTTCTCAGGCGTCCTGGCTTCGATCTTTCTGAGCGGCTCCGCCGCCGGCTCCATTCCCGTGTACCGGACCGTTGTCTCGCTCACTTTCGACGACGGCAGGGCGAGCCAGGCGACGGCGGGTGAGCTGCTGGCCGCCCACAACATGCACGCGACCTTCTATCTGAACAGCGGTTTGGTGGGCAGCACGGGTTTTCTGAGCTGGGCTCAGGTCAACAGCCTGGCGGCCGCCGGGAACGAGATCGGCGGGCACACGATCGATCACCCAGACCTGACCACGCTCACGGCGGCAGAGGCAACTCAGGAGGTTTGCGGCGATCGTACGGCGTTAATCGCCAACGTGCCTGGCGCGAGTGTCGTCTCGTTCGCCTACCCGTTCGGAAACTCCGACAGTTCCTCGGCGGGAGATACCAGCAGCTCCCTCGAGGCGATCGTGGCCGGCTGCGGCTACACCTCGGCGCGGATCACCCAGGGCATCCTCGGCTCGGCGTTATGGTGCACGACGGCAAACTGCCCGACAGCCGAGACGATCCCTCCCTGGGATCCCTACGACGTTCGCGCCACCGGCTCGGTCACTACATCGACGACGCTGGCCCAGCTCGAGTCGTTCGTCACCAGCGCCGAGCAGAACGGCGGCGGCTGGGTGCCCTTCGTCTTCCACGACGTCGGCGCCAACCCCAGCTTGGACGGCTACGTGATCAGCGAGGCGAACTTCGCGGCATTCCTGGACTGGCTCTCCGCGCGCCAGTCGAAGGGGACAATCGTGCGCACCGTCGGCGAAGTGATGAGTGGCGCCGTGAATCCACCGCCGCCCGGCCCGAATCTGCTCCAGAACCCGTCCTTCGAGCAAACGAGCAACGGGATGCCCGACTGCTGGGAAGAGTCCTCATGGGGCGGCCAAACAGGTGACTGGCTTGAAACCAACGACGCTCATCTCCCCGGGAGCGTTGCCGTTCGAGGCGAGATCACCGCCCTCCCGGGTGCCGGTTCCCAGATCGGTGACCAGAAGTTCATCGTCAAGCGATCGAGCGAGTGCTCGGCCCCGGTGACGCCCGGTCACAGCTACCGCCTGACGGGCTGGTTCAAGGGCTCGCTCTCTCCGTTCTTCGCCGTCTACTGGCAACGCGCTTCGGGTAACTGGGATTCGGATCCGGTCGTGAGCCCGCAGCTCCCCGTGAGCCCCGTGAGCACCGACACCTGGCGCGAGGCCACCTGGACAACACCGGTGGCCCCTCCGGACGCGACTGGAGCCTCGGTTGGATTCGCCATCCAGGGGAGCGCTCTGGGCAATATCACGATCGACGATCTCGCTCTGGGCGACGCGGCCGTGACGCCGCCGGGCGTCCAGATCACCTCGCCCGCCGGCGGCGGCTTAGTCTCGAGCCAGACCGTCACGCTCGCGGCTTCCGCAAGCGCCGGCACCCAGAGCGTTCAGTTCTTCGTCGACGACCAGCCGGTCGGCACCGTTTCGTCCGCCCCCTTCACGCTTTCCTGGGACTCGACAAGCGTCGCGGACGGCTCTCACGCTCTTACCGTTTTAGCGACCGGCAGCGACCGGGCACAGAGCTCCGACACCGGCACATTCTCGGTCGACAACACACCGCCGACGGGCTCCTTGACCGCGCCGACGGGCGGCTCCTATCTGCGCACTACGGTTGCGCTCTCGTCCGACTCCGCAGACACGGGCGGTTCCGGGGTGGCCTCGGTCGCCTTCCAGCGCTCGCCCGCTGGACAGGGCACCTGGACGACGATCGGCACCGCCACTAGCTCGCCCTACAGCGCCCGCTGGGACACGACCACCGTGGCAGACAATTCCTACGACCTGCGCGTCGTCACCGTCGACAAAGCAGGCAACAGCTACATCTCCCCCTCGGTCTCGGTCACGGTCGACAACGCCAATCCGACGGGTTCTTTGACCAGACCCAATCCGAACGTGTTCGTGAGGAGAGAAGTCGTGGTCAGCTCTGATTCTGCGGACCTAACCTCCGGCGTTGACTCGGTTGCTTTCGAGATCGCGCCGACGAGCTACGGGCCTTGGCAGACGGCCGCAACGGTGACCTCCGCACCCTGGAGCGCGAGATTGCGCTTCCCGAAGGTGGCGCAAGGCCACTACTACGTACGCGCCGTCACCTCCGACCGGGCCGGTAACACGTTCGTCTCGCAGGCGCGAAGAGTCGGGCTCGACAACACCGCTCCAACTTCCTCGATCGCCTGTAGCGGTAAGCAGAGCTGCCGCACCGTTTTCTCCAAGCACGTCTACGTTGCCATCAGAGCCCACGACAGAGGCTCCGGCGTACGCGCGATCCGATACACGACCAATGGCAAGATTCCAACCGCCTCGAGCGTTTTGTACAGGCGCTCTCTCAAGCTGGGTAGGTCCNNAGTGCGTTAACTTGCAGCCCCAGACTAGATCGCATTGGCTCTAGTCGTAGCCGAGCTCCCTCAGACGCTCCTCGCCGATGCCGAAGTAGTGCGCAAGCTCGTGCAGAACGGTGATCCGGATCTGCTCTTTCAACTCTTCCGGGTCGCGACAGAAGCGCTCCAACGGCCGGCGGAAGATGGTGATCGTATCGGGCCTGACCGGGTCGCCGGAGCGGCGCCCGGGCAGCGGCACGCCCTCGTATAGACCGAAAAGGGTCGGCTCGCCCGGACGCTCGTCCTCGATCAGGATCGCGACGTTGCGCAGACCTTCCCCCAGCTCGGGCGGGAGTCCGTCCAGTGCTCGCCGGACTTCATCCTCGAAGGCCACAGGGCTATTGTTGCCTGTGGCGGTGCGCTGCGGCGGTCAGGTGGCCTTGATCTCCATGATCTTGAACTTCAGCTTTCCGCGCGGAGCCGTGACCTCGACCGTCTCGCCCTTCTTGCGACCCATGATCGCGCGGCCCACCGGCGACTCGTTCGAGAGTTTCTTCTCGGCTGGATTGGCCTCGGCGGAGCCGACGATCTGGTACTCGACCGTTTGCCCAACCTCGAGATCTCTCAGACGAACGCGTGTGCCGACCGAGACCGCATCGGCCGAAACTTCGCTCGTGTCGATAACGCGCGCGTCCCGCAACCGCTCCTCTAGCGTTGCGATCCGGTGCTCGAGCATCGCCTGCTCGTTCTTGGCGTCGTCGTACTCGGCGTTCTCCATGATGTCACCGAACTCGCGCGCGATTTTGATGCGATCGGCGACTTCGCGCCGCTTAATGGTCGAGAGATGCTCGATCTCCCCCTTGAGCTTCTCGTAGCCTTCGAGGGTGAGAATCACTTCCTTCACCGCGGCCTCCTGCGAAAATAAGAGAAAACGCGTGGCGGAATCGCCAGCGCGGGCGCGCATGGTACCGCCGGCGGCGACGCGCGTCAAGAACGGTTTTCTAGGCTACAAGGACGTATGAGCCTCGACCTCCACCAGCGCTGGCAGATCGGCAGCGTCGAGATACCGTCACGACTGGTTCTCGCCCCCATGGCCGGAGTCAGCGTACAGGCCTTTCGGCGTCAGGCTCGCCGCTTCGGAGCCGGGCTCGTCTGGTCGGAGATGATCAGCTCGGCAGGGCTCGGCCACAAGAGCCGGCGTACGTACGAATACCTGCGCATTGCCTCAGACGAGCACCCGCTGGCAGTGCAGATCTTTGGCTCCGAGCCGGCGCTGATGGCCGAGGCTGCGCGTATCGTCGAGGCCGCAGGCGCCGATCTCATCGACCTCAACTTCGGCTGCCCGGTGCGAAAAGTGACAGCGACCGGTGCCGGCGCGGCGCTTCTCGAGCAGCCCAGGCTCGCTTGCCGGATCGTCGAGGAGGTGAGCGCCGCCGTCTCGGCGCCGGTCACCGTCAAGCTTCGTAGCGGGATCGAGCCCGGCTCGCGCACGTGTCTCGAGCTCGGGCCACAGCTCGCCGGCTCGGGCGCGCAGGCTCTCGTTCTGCATCCACGAGCGCAGAGGCAGATGTACGGCGGCAAGGCCGACCACTCGCTCACTGCCAAACTGGCCGAGTTGGTCGAGATCCCGGTCGTGGCGTCGGGCGACATCAGCTCGCACGAGCGCGCGCTCGAGCTGATCGAAGCGGGGATCGCCGCGGTGATGATCGGCAGGGCGGCTGAAGGCAATCCCTGGCTGCTGAGCGAGATCCTGAGCGGCGAGCCGACCGAGCCGTCGCAGGCGCAGATCGCGGCCGAGCTCGTCTACTTCATGCGCGAGACGGCACGCGAGCTGGGCGACCGGCGCGCCGGCAGCTTCCTGAAGAAGTTCTACGGCTGGTACTCGAGGCGCGGACGCTTCCCGAGGCAGCTCAGGAGAGAGCTGGTCGAGGCCGAGACGCTGAAGGACGCGGAGAGGCTTCTGCTGGCCGCCGCGCCGGGAGCCGAGGATCTACTCGCACGGCTCGAAGCCGATATCCCCAGGCCAACCGAGATGGCGCTCTAGCCACCGCTGACGCTTTCCGGTGGCGATTGAGAGCGAGCCCAGTACAGTGAACGGCATGGTCGACCTCCACTCTCACATCCTCGCCGGGCTCGACGACGGCGCCCGAACGCTCGAGGAGAGCGTGCAGATCGCACAGACCGCGGCCCGCGACGGTGTCTCGGTCATGGCGGCGACTCCTCACGTTCGCGACGACTACCCGACGGCTGCCGAGACCATGGAGCGTCTGGTTCTCGAGCTCGAGGGGATCCTGCGCGAGGCGGGCATCGACCTGCGCGTGCTCGGCGGAGCAGAGATCGCGATCGCACGCCTGCATACGCTGAGCGATCGTGAGCTGAGCCTGTTCGGCCTCGGAGGCAACCCGCGCTATCTGCTGGTCGAGTTTCCGTATTTCGGCTGGCCGCTTTCACTCGAGACCGAGATCCGGACGCTACGGCGTCGAGGAATCACGCCGGTGCTGGCTCACCCGGAGCGCAGTCCCGAGGTGCAGCTCGATCCCGCCCGAGTTGCGCCGCTCGTCGCGGCTGGAGCGCTGGTACAACTCACCGCCGGGTCGGTCGACGGCCGGCTGGGGCGCCGGAACAAGCGCACGGCGGCGGCTCTGATCGCCTCCGGGCATGCCCACATCATCGCCAGCGACGCTCACTGGCCAGGCCTGCGCGCTGCCGGTCTGAGCAGCGCCGCCGCTGCCGTCGGCGATCCCGAGCTCGCAGGCTGGATGACGCAGGGAGTTCCGTCGGCCATAGTCGAGGACGAGTCAATCCCGCCGCGCCCGCAGACAAGGCCGAGATCGCTCAGACGCCGGCTCCGGATCTAGGCAGGCTCGCAAGCCATCCGGGTCGGCCCTCTACGGCCGCTCGAGGTGCTCCCGCCACCCCGAGGCGGCCAGTAATGGGTCAGGCTTGAGACGAAGTGCGCGGACGCGAGACCAGATAGAGCGCTACTCCTACCAGCAGGAGAAGTACTCCGCCGCCTCCGAGCAGAAAGAGATCTAGACCCGTGAACGGCAATGCATTCGACGACGAAGCCGTCGCGCCCTGCGCGGCAACCTGCGTCTGCAACACACCCGCCGTTCCCCCGTACACGGACTGGGCCGATCCGGCGGCCAGGGCGGACGGAGCCGCACTCAAAGCCGCAATCAACACTCCAAAAACCGCTTTTAGCTTCATTGAAATCATCCTCAGTCTATTCAGATGGATCACTCGAACGGGTACCCTCACACTAGTGGCGTAGCCGCTTTCCGTCAATCGTATTCATGGGCTAGCACCCTACCCCTTGATCGACCGGATCAAACTCAGGATGAGCCCAGGGCGAAACCGAGCGCACGCTCGAGAAAAACGCGATCGAGTGCCGCAGTATCGATCTTCTCTCGGGCGTGAACGCGGTGCAGGACGAAACGGATCAGAGATTCGCGCGGATTGAGCGCTTTGGCGCGCTCGAGATCGACGAAAGCAGCCCTCCGATTACCCGTGAGGTACTCGGCTATCCCCAGCTCGAACTGCGCATACCAGTCGTGCGGATTACGTTTCAGAGCCCTCGTGTAGGCGGCTTTCATGTGGACGTAGTCGTGGCGGCGGCCGGCAATTGTGCCGGCGGTCAGGTCGGGGGAGTCGCTGAGCGGATTGAGCCTGCGAGCCCGGTCGAGCATCTGATACGCCTGCGCCGGATGCGAGCGCCAGCTGCGCGAAGCACTGTCCACGTAACTCGCGGAGAACCAGGGGGCCAGGTAACTGGCTGAGGCCACCAGAGCCGCCAGAGCGAGCGGCACGATCAGCATCATCCGGCTCGCACGAGGACCGGTCGGTGCTTCTGCCGAACCGTCGCCTGCCGCGACCGCGGCGGCGAGGCCGAGGAAGGCGAGCGCGGCGGCGGTGAGAGCGGGCACCTTCCAGAACCACTCGACCGAACCGTGAACCAACCAGTATGAGAAGCCGACTACGAGCGAGCCGATCAAACCTCGCCTGAAGGAGTCGAGTCTGCGCCGGCGAGTGGCGAGAAGCCCGCTCACCAGGAAGCCGACGAATAGCAGTGCTCCGATCGCGCCGGTCTGCATCAGCACTCGCATCTCGATCGAGTGGGGATCGTCCGGCTCTTCGTTGCTACGCCTCGCCTGGATGTACTCGGTAGCGAAGTTGTTCGTCCCCACTCCGGCGACGGGATGGGCGCGGAACTCGTCCATCGAGACGCGCCAGAAGTCGTAGCGGTGAGTGCCGTAGAGCGACGTGAAATGGCTCGAATCCGAGCCACCGGCGGCTCCCGTGGCGAAGTTGTGCCACGCGTTCTGAGCGCGATGAACGGGTTTATCGATCGAGCCGACGGCAACCGCGACGGTCAGGACGAGTATCACCACGAAGCCGGAGACGACGCCCAGATCGAGCCTGTGTGCGGTCTTCTCGGACAGCGAGAGACGCCGGTCGAGAATCGCCGCCAGCGTCACTAGCCCCAGCAGCAAGACGAAGATGACGATCATGCCGTTTCGCGCCTGAGCCAGCGCCGTCGCGACGCCACTATCGTGTTCGCCCGCCCGGAAGACGTCGAGCAGCCGGCCGAGATTCGGAAGCGAGGCCGCGAGCACGACGAGAGCCGTAACCAACGCCCTGCCACGGCCGCTGACGAGCACCACGAAGATGAGGAAGACAATCGGGAACGCGTACATCGAGCCCCGGCTCTGCGCCAGCACCGCCATCTGCACGAGCAAGCTCGCGCTCGCCGCGAGCAGCCCGCGAGCGAGCGGCGGCACCTCCCGGCGCGAGGCGAGATAGAGCGCGGGCCAGAGCGGGATCAGGAACAGTGCGGCCTCGCCGTTCTGATAGCCGATCGGCGAAGCCAGCCGCCAGCTCAGGAAGATCGAGCTGACATGCCCGCCGTGGAGCGCGTTCTCGATCGTGAAGAAGCCGATCGCCGCCACCACGACCGCGTACAGAGCGACGAACAGGCCGGCGATTCTGGCGTTCGTCGACCAGCGCGAGAAGATCACGTAGACGGTGAGGTAGAGGAGCGTCTGGTTGGCGCCGTCCCAGGCATCGCCCTTCACGCCCGCCCAGGCGATCGAGAGAAAGCTCCAGACCGTGAAGAGAGCGAAGAAGAGGAGCGCACCGGTCCGCCATTCGCGTCGCTCCAACGAAAACCTGACGTCGGCGAACAAGACTACGAGCAGCCAGAGGGCGATCAGCGCTCCCGGATACCAGATCGTCGGTGGAAACCCGCCCTGATCCCCCGCCCAGAACAGCAGCAGCGCCAGCATGACGAGCATCGGCAATACGAGAGCGAGATCGGCGAGACCGCCCGGAAAGAGCCGGCGTAGACCACTCGGTCGCACAAGCTCTCCCGTCCGCTCGAAGCCTTCACCGCTACGCGGTTGATTCGAGTCCCGAGTCGGCATTCGCTCTTTATAGCGCGCCCGGGAGTGCTTCTAGCCAGCGAATGCGATCGGGTCGGCTCGTGCTTCGACGGTCAGGGCAAGAGCGAGAAGGGTCGCGTACACCCTCGAACAGCCGCTCGCGCCGCGATCAACGAGCTGGAGAATACGCCGGGTTCGTCGCACACGGTGGCCAAACTCGCGACCTACGCGACTCTTCACCAGGCCTACGAGCTCGACGCGGGATGAGACGATCTCGTTCGGACAATGCGCGAACTTGCTCTCGTTCCTTCTCTGTGGATGGATCCGGCCCGAGCTGCGTCACTGCGCCGGCGATGCGGGCTAGCTCGAAGAGAGATTGCGCTCCCAGACGATGCGCAGGCCCTCGAGTGTGAGGAACTCCTCCACCGCTCCGATCGTCCGGCAGTGAGGGACGATCAGCGAGGCCAACCCGCCGGTGGCGACGACCTTTGCCCGTCCACCCAGCTCGACCTGCATACGCTCGACGATGCCGTCCACCTGACCGGCGAAGCCGAACACGAGCCCGGACTGAAGCGCCGCCGCCGTGCTCTTGCCGATCACGTTCGCCGGCTCGGCGAAGTCCACTTGGCGCAGCCGCGCCGCGCGAGCGAAGAGTGCGTCCATCGAGATCTCGATCCCGGGCGCGAGCACACCGCCGACGTACTCGCCCTCGGCCGAGATGGCGTCGAAATTGGTCGCCGTCCCGAAGTCGACCGCGATGCAGGGAGCGCCGTAGTGCTCGAGCGCGGCGATTGCGTTGGCGATCCGGTCGGGACCGACCTCGCGCGGATCGTCGAAGCGGATTGAGATACCCGTGCGCGTGCCAGGCCCGAGCACGATCAGATCGCGTTCGAACCAGCGCTCGGCCAGCTCCTCGTAGCTGCGCACGAGCGCCGGGACGGTCGAAGCCAGACAGATCCCCGAAACCGCGTCGAAGTCGATCAGATTTCGATAGAGAGCAGCAAGCTCGTCGCCGGTGCGGTGCGCTTCGGTGGTAACCCGCCAGTGCTGTTCGAGTCGCTCTCGCTCGTACAGACCGAGAACGGTCTGTGTGTTTCCGACATCGACGGCGAGCAGCATGCCGAGAGCCTATCCAATGCCGGATTCATCCAATCTCAGACGTGCGCCGAGGTGGTCGAGGCGTGGATGTTAGAGAGCTCGGCTAGAAACGAAGCACTCCACCGCCTGGCCGCGCTCGGCAAGCACGATGCGTTGTCCTCGACCTCGCCCGTAGCCTCCAGCTACGAACGAGGTGCTGCGTCCTAGCCTCGCACTCACCGATCGCACCCAGTCGATGGGTCTTCATTCGGAGACGAACTCAGAGGGTCGCACGAGCCGCGAAGGCGCACCGGGTGTGCTCCGAGCGGCTCGGGTGGCTCCTGGCGCCGCGAAGCGGCTGCATCGGCGTGCGGCTACAGGTCGTCCTCGGACTGCAGCTGCTCGCCGATACGCTCGGCCAGCGCCTCGGCAGTCAGCTGCGAGCCTTCGCCCGTGTTCAGTTCCTCGATCGTCACGTCGCCGGAGGTGAAGACCTCGGCGCGCGGAATGATTCGGGTCGGCCGGTTCTTGTCCCAGACCCAGACATCTTCCATGCGCAGGTGCAGGTACGGGTAGCTCGGCTGGCTGGTCTGCTCGACCTCGAGCCGGTTGCACAGGTAGGTCACGTCCGGGGTGAGGACGCAGTAGCGGAAAAGGCTGAAGACGGCCGAGTACTCCTTCTTCAAGTTGAGCTCTAGCTCGGCCTCGTAGTCGTCAAGATCGTCGAGGTGCGACATCGCGCCTTCAGTTTAGCCCCGCGAGTAGGGCTCCAACCGGCCCTTTCCCGGGGACTTCGAGCTCCGGGTCGAGCTCGGCCAGCGGCTCGAGCGCGAAGCGGCGTAGATGTAGACGCGGGTGAGGAATCACCAGCTCGGGCTCGTTGACTATCTCTGACCCGTACAGAAGCAGGTCGAGATCGATCACTCGAGGGCCGGCGCGATGACCGGCGCGACGCCGCCCCAGCTCGCACTCGATCAGCTGCAGGCGCGCGAACAGCTGTCTAGGAGAGAGATCTGTCTCGACTGCCGCGGCGCCGTTCAGGAAGCGGGGCTGATCGAGGAAGTCCACCGGATCGGTCTCGCGCAGCTGCGAGGTGGCGATGAGCTCGACGCTCGGCTCGGCGGCGAGACGCTCGAACGCGAGCTGCAGCATCTGCTCGCGGTCGCCGAGATTGGCACCGAGTCCCACATAGGCTCTGGTCACGCGCTCGATCCTAGCCGCGTTTCGCAGCCCTGCGGCAGCTCAGGCGCCGCCGGCCGCTGAGCTTGCGCGCTCGATCTTCGCCGCGACCGTCAACGCCTCGACGTGCTCGCGCACGTCATGCACGCGGAAGATGCTGACGCCACGCCCGAAGGCGGCCAGGGCGGCGCCGATCGAGGCTGCCGTCGTGCCGCGCTCTGCCTCCGGATCGCCGAGCAGCCGACCGAGCGAACGCTTGCGCGAGAAGCCGATCAATACTGGGCGACCGAAGGCGAGGAGCACGTCGAGGCGGTTGACGAGCGCCAGGTTGTGCTCGACGGTCTTGTCGAAGCCGATCCCGGGGTCGAGACAGATCCGCTCCTCGCGAACCCCGTGCGCGACGGCGAAGGCCAGCCGTTGCTCGAGAAACGCGGCGACCTCGGAGACCACGTCGTGGTAGTGGGGAGTGGCCTGCATCGTGCGCGGCTCGCCACGCAAGTGCATCAGGCAGAGACAGGCGTTCGAGCTCGCGACCACCTCGGCCATGAGCGGATCGCCCCGCAGCGCCGTCACGTCGTTGACGAGCTCGGCGCCGAGCTCGAGCGCCCTGCGAGCGACCTCTGCCTTGCTCGTGTCGATCGAGATCGGCGCACCGGCCAGCGCCTCCAGAACCGGAATGACACGGCGTAGCTCCTCTTCGAGACCGACTGCCAAAGCTCCCGGGCGTGTCGACTCGCCACCGATGTCGATGATCGCCGCTCCCTCCTCGAGCATGCGCCGGGCTGACGCGATCGCCGTCTCGGCTTCGAAGTTGAGACCCGCGTCAGAGAAGCTGTCGGGCGTGACGTTAACGATCCCCATCACCGAGGGGCGCGGGAACCTGAGCTCGATCGGACGCACGGGCACACTCAGAGAGTACGCCACAGATTAGGGCCGAGTCACCGTACGGGAGGCCAGCCGCGACTGGCCGAAGGAATCGCCGGCCGAGGACGCGAGATTAGCTCTTGGCGCCTTCTGTGCCCGGCAGCGGATAGGGCTTCGGCTTGGCGCGCGACTTGCGTGGTTTCTTGCCATCGCCGCCGCCTGGCGGAACCGCCGCGTCGGCGAACACCCGCTCCTCTGACTCGCCCGCCAGCAGCCGCTCGAACTGCTCCCTGTCGATCGTCTCACGCCCTATCAGCAGATTGGCCATGCGATTCAGGTCCTCGAGGTGTTCGCGCAGCACCTTCTGCGCGGTCACGTGCGCCTCCTCGATCACGCGCCTGATCTCGTCGTCGATCTCGCGCGCCATTTCATCCGAGTAGTCGGGCTCGGCGCCGTACTCGCGCCCCATGAACGGTTGGTCGTGCGACCTGCCGAGAACGCGCGGGCCCAGCTTCTCGCTCATGCCGAAGCGCATCACCATCTGCTTGGCGAGCTGCGTCACCCGCTCGAGATCGTTGGCCGCACCCGTCGTCACCTCGTTGAAGACGATCTCCTCGGCCGCGCGACCACCGAGCGTCATACCCAGCTCCTCCATCAGCTCCGTCCGCGTCGTCAGGTAGCGATCCTCTCGCGGAAGCGAGATCGTGTAGCCAAGCGCCTGCCCGCGGCTGATGATCGAGATCTTGTGGATGTCTTCGGTTCGCTGCAGGAAGTGCCCGACGAGCGCGTGTCCCATCTCGTGGTAGGCGGTGACCTTGCGCTCCTGCTCCGAGAACAACCGCGTCCGCTTCTCGGGGCCGGCGATCACGCGCATGATCCCTTCCTCCAGCTCGGCCTGGCCGATCTGCTTGAGTCCGCGACGAGCCGTCAGGAGTGCCGCCTCGTTGACGAGGTTGGCGAGATCGGCGCCGGTGAAGCCCGGCGTCCCGGCCGCGAGGGTGTCCAATTCGATCTCGGGCGCCAGCGGCTTGCCCTTGGAATGCACCTCGAGGATCTTGCGACGGCC
>PMZQ01000069.1:55129-66217 GCA_003170155.1 Actinomycetota bacterium
TCGAAGCCGTCCATTTCGACCAGGAGCTGGTTCAGCGTCTGCTCGCGCTCGTCGTGGCCGCCTCCCAGCCCGGCGCCACGGTGCCGCCCGACGGCGTCGATCTCGTCCATGAAGACGATGCAGGGCGCCGCCTGCTTGGCCTGCTCGAACAGGTCGCGTACACGGCTGGCGCCGACGCCGACGAACATCTCGACGAAGTCCGAGCCCGAGATCGAGAAGAAGGGCACGCCGGCCTCGCCGGCGACCGCC
This sequence comes from Actinomycetota bacterium, assembly GCA_003170155.1. Classification (GTDB taxonomy): domain Bacteria; phylum Actinomycetota; class Thermoleophilia; order Gaiellales; family Gaiellaceae; genus Fen-549. The sequence continues at coordinate 55,379 of PMZQ01000069.1, forward strand.
CGCGCGAGTAGCGTCTTGCCGGTACCGGGCGGCCCGTACAGGAGCACGCCCTTGGGGATTCGTGCACCCAGCGCCTGGAACTTCTTCGGGTTTTCGAGGAACTCCTTAATCTCCTGGAGCTCCTCGACCGCTTCGTCGACTCCGGCGACATCGCGAAAGGCGATCTTCGGCGCATCCGGAGTCATCCGTTTCGCGCGGCTCTTGCCAAAGCTCGCGAATCTCGAACCGCCGCCCTGCATCTGGTTCATCAGGAAGATGAAGATCAAGAAGATGAAGACGAAGGGCAGCAGCGCGACCACGAACGACAGAATCGGATTAGAGCCCGTTTTCTTCGAGCCGTAGTCGACTCGGTGGGCCTGAAGGAACTGCTCGTACTGGGCTCCGGACTGATCGCTGGGATAGCTGACGGTGCCCTTGCGCCCGTTCTTGAGAGTGAACGAGATCTGGTGCGAGCCCGGGCTGAAGGTGACCTGCTTGACCTCGTTCGCCTTCGTCCTGACGATCAGCTGCGAGTAGTTGAGCTTGATCGTCTTGCCGCCGCCCGAGCCCGAAAAGATCTGGGCGATCAGGAAAACCCCCGCGACGATCAGGATCAGGGGGAAGAGCGCTCCGCGAAAGAATCTACCCATTGCTCACAACCTCTATATGGAGCCTAGCAGCAGCCCCGACTTTTAAAACATCCTGCAACCAGGCTCGAAACAGCCTAAGAGGCCTAAGTGCCCTCGGGGAAAAGCGACTCGTCCAGCACCGCCAGGTAGGGAAGGTTGCGGTAGCGCTCGGCAAAATCAAGCCCGTAGCCAACGACGAAACGGTCGGGAAGCTCGAAGCCGACGTAGCGGACGTGTTTGCGAACCTGGCGCGCCGACTCCTTCACGAACAGCGCGCAGACCTCGAGCGAGGCGGGAGCGCGGGAGCGCAGGTTGCGGATCAGGTAGGAGAGAGTCAGCCCGGAGTCGATGATGTCCTCGACGATCAGCACGTGGCGCTCCTCGATGTTGATGTCCAGGTCTTTGAGGATGCGCACGACGCCGGAAGAGTCGCTGGCCGAGCCATAGCTGGAGATGGCCATGAAATCGACCTCGCAGGGAAGTGGCAGCTCGCGCATCAGGTCGGCCATGAAGAAGACGGCGCCCTTGAGCACTCCGATCAGGAGCAGGTCGCGCCCCTCGTAGTCGGAAGAAATCTCGCGACCCAGCTCGGCGACGCGGGCGCGCAGATCTTCCTCGGCGATGAGGATCTCGCCCAGCCCATGCTCGAGTCCCGAGTCGGTCATGCCTCTTCCTCCCTGGTCACGCGTACGGCACTCTCGTAGCCCGGCGCCGCGACGATCCCGGGTACGGCGACGACCTCGTCCTCCCTGGTCACAAGCGGCCAGGAGCGTCTCTGTGAGCTAGGGACCTTGGCGTCCACGAACACGTCCTGAATCTTCTTCTTCCGTCCGGCCAGGCGATCGCCGGGCTTGAAGCAGCGTACCTGCAATCCGTCCAGCTCGGACTCGAGAATCCACGGGCCGAAACGAACCCTTCCGATCAGCGGAAGCGGCCCCTGCTCGAGATAGACGTGGTCGTATTCGCGCACCGCCTTGAGCGCGGGACCGAGATCGACCGATCTCGACCCCTCGCGCGAGGCCAGCAGCTCGAGCAGCGCCCGCTCCAGACCGCGCGGCAGCCGCGGCCGCTCGCGTGCGAGGGCGAGAATGTTCTCCTCGGCGGCCGGATGAAGGCGGCGCAGCGCCGGCAGGATCTCGCTACGGATCACGCCTCTTGTCGTGCCGGGGTTGCTCGAGTCGCTGCGGAAAGGAAGACTCTCCGCGCGGCAGTACGCCTCCGTCTCCGTCCGCCAGAGCGCGAGAAGAGGGCGCACCACTCCATCCTCGCGCCTCAGCTTGATCCCGCGCGTGCTGCCGCTGGCAACGAGCCGGTAGAGGATCGTCTCGACCTGATCGGAGGCCGTGTGCCCAGTCGCGCGCAGACGCTCGGCGCCAAACGAGTAGCGGAGCTCGCGCAGCTCGGCCTCGCTCATCCCCGGCTCGCCTGCCTCCACCACCTCGGCGCCGAACGCCTCGTGGCAGAAGCGGGCGTCCTCCTCCGACTCCTCGCCGCGCTGGCGATGGTTCACGTGCAGGGTGCTCACCCGGTAGCCGAGCGCCGAGAGCGAGTGCCAGAGACAGGTCGAATCCGCTCCACCCGAGACCAGGCAGAGAACTTCGCCGCCGGGCTCGATCAGGTTCTCGGCGCGGATCAGCTGCTCGATACGCTCGCGGATCGGAGCTGCTTCCATGGATCAATTGTGGCAGGCGCCGGCGGCTGAACGGAATTCAGGCTTCGCTCCAGCGCGGCGCCCGTAGCCAGACGTCGAAGAGATCGAGCGCCCGCGCCAGCTCGTCGGCGCTGTACTCGAACGGTCGCGCGTAGGGAACCGGCGCGTGCCGGGCCCGCGGCTCGTTGCCCGCGATCGCTTCGCGCAGGTAGCTGACAGCCAGTCCGTGCGTGACCACGAGAATCGTCCGTTCCGGGCGAGCGAGAACGATCCGGAAGCCGTGCACGAACCGCGCCGCCGCCTCGGCCCGGCTCTCGCCGCCGCCGGGGGGCCGTTCCTCGGGCGCGTTCTCGTGCGCCCAGGTGGTGTAGAGATCGAGAGCCCCGCCCTCGAAGGCGCCGACCCTGATGTCGTTCAGCTCGGCCAGCTCCAGCCAGGACAGCTCGCGCCCGGCGAGCGCGATCCTGGCGGTCTGCTGCGTGCGTGCGAACTCGCTGGTCAGGTAGAGATCGATCTCGCGACCGGCCAGTAAGCGGCCGAGCGCCCGCGCTTCCTCGTCCCCGCGCTCGGTGAGCGGACAATTACCACTCCCCGGATCGCCGTTGACGATGCCTCGAGCCGAGCAATCGCTCTCGGCGTGGCGGGCGAGGATCAGTGTCTCCACGGGACTCCTTTCAATACGAAGCACTCCACCGCATGGCCCGAAAGAGTTCGCAGCCATAACGCCGCCTCCTTTCGCCTCGAGCCTCGCCGAGTACGCCGTCTCCAAGGTCGCGCCGGGAGATTGCGAGACTTCCCGGCGTTCAGAGGACAATGCTGCGGAAATAGCCGCTGGGCTTCATGCCGACCGATTCGTAGAGCCGGATCGCCGGCTCGTTCTCGGCTCGGGCGAACAGGCAAACACAGGGAGTGCTCTCGAGCAGGAGCCGACAGAGGTCTCGTAGCGCCCGGCGTGCATAGCCGCGCCCGCGCATCTCCGGATCGGTCCAGACCTGTTGAAGCTGCACCGCCGACGGAGTCCAGGCCGAGGCTTCGGCCTTGAAGAGGATGTGCCCCTTTTCCTCCCAGAGCCAGGAGCGACCGGCCGTGATTTGCACGCGCGTACGCCAGCGAAAGCCGTCGCGGTCGCGCTCGATCGGGTTCAGTCCCAGCTCCTCCTCGTGCGCGGCGGCGCAGGAGGGAATGAGCAGATCCAGGTCGGAGCTGCGAGCCGGGCGCAGGCCACTCTCGCCGGGCTCGGGCAACTCGCGCAATTCGTAGACGGGCTCCCGAGAGCTGTCGCGGTGCGGAGGCGGAAAATGCCTGGCCGCCTCCAACCAGAGCTCGTCGACCGCTCTTTCGGCCCCCACGATCATCCGTGCGCTGCTGGCGAGAGCTTGGCGCGCGAAAACTCCGCAGTCGAGCCCGGCGGGCCCGATGTTCATCCCAAAATGACACAGAGCCTGCAGGCCGCCGTCTCCGGCGACTGCGAGAAAGCGACCAAGCCCACGGCGGGCGATGTCCTCGAGGAAGACACGCTCGACCGGGTTCTCGGCGCAAAAGGCAAGAACCTGACTGAGCGGCGGCGTACGCAACTTCGCCACCGTCCTATCCTGACAGAGGAGGTGGCGGGATCCGCGAAGAGCCTGCTCCTGTAGGGATGTGCAGACCTGGCGGAATAGGCTCTAAGGTTGCAGCGTGAACGCGGCCCCTCGACTCTCCCGGCGAGCCTCGTGAGTGAGATCGTCTTCCTCGTCAATCCCGCTTCAGCGGGCGGCTCGACCGCAAAGCGCTGGCCCGAGATCGCGCGCGAGGCGGCCAGCGCCGGGCTCGTCGGAGATGCTCTCTTCTCGGAGCACCCCGGTCACCTGGTCGAGCTCGCTGCCGGCGCCGTACGAGCGGGCGCCCGGCGGCTGGTGCTGGTGGGCGGGGACGGATCGATCAACGAGGTCGTGAACGGCCTCGGCAAGCACGCCGGCGAGGTCGAGCTGGCGCTGATTCCGCGCGGCACGGGCTCTGATTTCGTACACGAGCACGGAATCCCCCACTCGGTCAGCGCAGCAGTGAAGATCGCCGTGGAAGGTGACCTGCGTACGGTCGATCTGGGTAGGGCGACCTTCCACGCCTGGGATGGCAGCAAGGCCAGTCAGTATTTCGTCAACGCCGCCGGAGCCGGCATCAGCGGGGCGATCGCTAGGCGCGTGAACGACGGTACGAAGGCGCTCGGCTCGCGGGGAAGCTACGCCTGGGCCGTGGCTGTCGTCTTCGCACGCTGGCGCAACTGCAACGTGCGCGTGCGCGTGGACGAGGAAGAGCGCGAGGGGAAGATGCACGAGGTGGTCGTGGCGATCGGCCGCTACCTGGCCGGCGGCATGAAGCTGTGCCCCGAGGCGATCCCCGACGACGGGCTCTTCGACGTGCTAATTCTCGGCGACCTGAGCAAGGCCGATCTCGCCGCCAACCTGCACAAGACCTACCGCGGTACGCATCTCTCGCATCCGAAGGTCGAGCTTCTGCGCGGCAAGTCCGTCTCTGTCGAGGCGGACGATCAACTACCTGTTCAGCTGGACGGCGAGCAGCCGGGAACGACCCCGGTGCAGTTCGAGTTGATTCCGAGCGCGCTCCGCCTGCGAGTTCCGGCGCGTAGCTAGAACCTGTCTCGGAATGAAGACCCCCCCGAGCACGGTCAGGCGGTGGCGCGTTTCGTCTTGAGACGAGTTCCTAGCGCTTTGCGCCCGCGCTTCCGCCCGACGACTTGGGCTTGGCGGGAGCCTTGCGCGCCGGGGGCTTGGCGTTTTCCTTGCTCAGCTTCTGCACGCGCTTCTCGAGTTCTGCGATGCGCTTCTCGAGCGCTTCCACGCCGCTGACTCGCTTCTGCAACTCGTCGATACGAGTACGCATCCCGTACAGCGCATCGAGCAGCTTCTGCGCAGCCTGCGTCCCTGCGATCTTCTGCAGTGCTTCCTCGCCGCGATCGGCGAGCTTGCTGACGATTTCAGGCGTACCTTGAGGCACCTGGCATCTCCTCCCAGCTTCGGTCGTGAGCTCTACTCGCAGCGTAGCTAGCTTGAGCCCGTTGCGGTAGCGAATCATCCGCGAGATCGCGGCGCCGGCTCTCAGGACACGATCTCAACAGGAGTGCCGAGCTCGACTCGCGAGAACAGCCGCCGCAGGTCGCGAGCGCCCAGACGCACGCAGCCGTGAGACACGGCTCTGCCGATCGAACCCGGATCGTTTGTGCCGTGAATCGCCACCGGTCCTCCGTCGGGCCAGTGGACCAGCTTCTCGGAGAAGGCCGACAGCGCGAGCGCGGCGGCGCCGTAGGGCCCGCCCGGATCGGTGACGCGGATGCGCTCGACCACGAAGAAGCGGCCTCGTGGCGTGGGTGTCGAGGGCGCTCCGACGGCTACAGGTGCGCGCAGCGCCGGATGGCCGTGCTCGAAAAGAATCAAGCGGCGGTCGGAGAGATCGATCAGGACACGTGTGTGTACCTCGAAGAGCGTGACCGCCCGAGCGCGAACGTAGCCACTCCTGGCGCGGGCACCGCCCTCGCGGCCCGAGAGCTGAACCCGGTACCAGAGCACGCGGCAGTCGCCCGTCCGGACCTCCGTCAGTACGGACGCAACGGTGGGTACCCCTTTCCGATTCGAGCGAGCGAAACTCGCCCGCCGCCGCTCGAAAGTCGCGAGCAGCGCGCCGTCGGGACGCCGATAGACACCCGCGCGACTGCGGAAGAGGACCGCGAAGCTGAGTTGCGGCGAATCGATACGCACCTCACCGGCCTGGCAGTGACGGGCAGGCGACGGCGTGGAGTTCGATGCCAGCCCGCGCTCCGATCGTCCGCCACCGTCGGGGAGGTAGGCCCAGGCGAACCCGATCGCCGAGGCGGCGGCGACAGCAAGAGAGAGAAGCAGCAACCGGCGCAGAGCGCGGATTTTAGGGCCTATCCCGTTAGGGATGCGCGGTCGAAGGGGTTGAGCCGTGGATNNCCGCTTCGGGCGTGTAGGCCTGGCGGGATAGGCCCATAGTTTGCGAGGTGTTCTAGACGGCGAGCTTGAGCGGGATCGCGTCGGCGCTCTGCCGCGAGCGCTCACCCGAATCGCGCTTGAGATCGGCGACGAGCGAGAAGTAGCGCCAGTGCAACTGACCGAACTCGATGAAGGCGCCGATGCGCTCACCGATTACGCGGACGGCGGAGTCGATCGCATGATCGGGTGCAAATGGCTCACGTCGCTCCATTTCAATCACGCCGAGCGGAGCGCCATCGTGATCGACCATAGTGAAAGCGCAGGCACTGCGCAGGCCGTCGGCCTCGAGGAGTGGTGCCAGTTCCGGGTGCGCGATCGAGAGTGAATCGTCGCTCACGAACCCCTTTCGCTCCACGAAAACACGACCCGCCAATCCCTCGTTCAGCGACATCTGCAGCGACCTGATCGCTGACTCGATGAAGCGACCCCTGCGTGTCAGTGCCCGGTGATGCGCGAGCGCGAACAACTTCCCGTTCTCGGGATCGAGCAGCCAGAAGGTGGCGGTGTCGAACTCGAAGGTTTCGCAAAGGACGTCGAGCACTGACTCCGCGACTTCGTCGATCTGCTCGGCGCCGGCAAGGGCGCGCACGATCCCGTCCTCAGCCGAGAAGGCCACACGCGCTCCCTCGAGAACGCCGTAGAGCTGGGCCTTGACCTGCTCGAGCTCCGCTTTCACGACGGCTAGCTCGTCGGCTTCAAGGTGCGGCTCTTCGATCCGAGCCCGAGATGCTTTCGCGACGCCCAGCGAAAGCTCACCAGTGGTGGTTACAGCTGTCATTTTTATCGCCAATCAAATGATCGTTCAGGCGCCACGCGAGTCGATCCCCGTTTCGCAGTGCAAACAGTCACCACAGCGAACCGTCTAAGGAGTAAATAGATCGGAACAGCTCAACCACCGGTCCGATCCCGCCGATACAGTGATTAGTCTGGATGGAGCAATGAAAGCCTCGGTGAGAAAAAACGGGCACGCACACAGGCAGGTCGCGATCCGCGTCCTCGGCCAGCGTGAAGGCGTTCCCTACGAGGTCGAGCGGACGGTCTGCGTCGACTGCCGCGAAGTAATCTCCGAACGACCGCTGCGACGCGCGGCAGCCTGAGAGCTCATTCGCCAAGGACGCGCTCGGCTGATCGGTCGTGATCTTCCTTGCACTCGAGCGTGCCGAATCGTGCTGCCATAGCGCACCGGTCGCACACCCCGGGAGAGGCTGCGGGCTCTAGAGTTCTCGCGTGCCCTCGTTCCACTTCTTCACCGAGATCACCGTCCGCTTCGCCGAGACGGACGCCGGCGGGATAGCCCATCACTCCGCCTACCTGGTTTGGTTCGAGGTCGCGCGAGTCGCCTACCTGACCGAGTACGCCGGCGGCTACCAGAAGCTCCGCGACCAGGGAATCGAATCGCCGCTGGTCGAAGCCAATCTGCGCTACCTCTCGCCGGCACGCTTCGACGAGAAGCTGCGCGTATATGCACGCATCTTCGACCTCCGCGGCGCCCGCTTCCGCTGCGAGTACCTGGTCGAGCGCGACGACGAGCGTCTGGCAGGGGGCTCGAGTCTGCACGCCCTGGTCGATTCGCGCACGTTTCGGCCGACGCGCATACCGGCATGGCTGCACGAGGCGATCAAGCAAGCCGAGTCGAAAGGACGAACGTGATGAACTGCCCCGCCTGTGGTCGCGCGCTGACGACGATGACGGCCGGTCCGATAACCGTCGATGCCTGCTCTGGTGGCTGCGCCGGGATCTGGTTCGATGACTTCGAGCTGAAGAAGGTCGACGAGCAGAGCGAGTCGGTGGGCTCGGCGCTGCTCGAGCTACCGCGTGACCCCTCCATCTCGGTCGACCTCGAGCGGCACAGGACCTGCCCCAAGTGTGGGCCCGAGGTGGCGATGATGCGCCACTTCACGAGCGTCGCCCGCAAGGTGACGATCGACGAGTGCCCGAACTGCGGCGGCGTCTGGCTCGATGCGGGTGAGCTGGCGGGGATCCAAAGCGAGTTCCCGAACGAGGAAGCTCGCCAGAAGGCTGCTAAAGAGGCCTTCTCGGAAATGTTCGATCGCCAGATTGCGGCCGAGGAGGCGAAGGACAAGGCCGGGCTCGAGCGGGCCCAGAAGTTCGCCCATGCGCTTCGCTTCATCTGCCCTTCGACCTATCTGCCGGGCAAGCAGGAGGGCGGCGCCTTTTAGCCGCCGCCTCGCCGTCTCGTTTCGAATCGGGTTTCGGGCCTGAAGCCTGTTCCGGTAGAGATAGACCTAGCGGGGCCGAACTGGCTGAGTCCCAGGAGTCGGATGGGGCGTGCGGGCGGACTGGTAGTGCGGCGAACGGTCCGAGCGGGCACGGCGCCGCGGGGCGGCCGCTTCGGGCGTGCAGGCCGGCCCTTAGTCGGCCGGGACGGTATCGCCGGGTGACGGACTCGTAGTCGTGCTGCCGCTACCCGTATCGACCGGCGTGGTACCCGTCTGAGTCGTGCTCGTCTTGTCCTTCTTCTTCGCGGGCTTCTTCTTGGTGCCGACTTGAACGATCTTCGGTGACGAGCGGTAGCTCGAGTTGAAGGTGTCGTTGTAGAGCAGCTTGCCGTTGGCCGTGTAGACGAGCCGGTGCACGCTCGTGGAGCTCGACGGCTGGCCCGGGTCGTCGACCACGGTCGTTCCGACAGGCAAGCTCGGATCGGAGATCTTCTTCACCGGCGGCGGACCGTTGATGTGCAGCGGCGACGCCTGGGATTCGACCCTGCGGTGCTGGGGAGTTCCGTAGAGGACGACCAGTAGCGTGTCCGAGCTGGAGAAGGTTCTGAGCAGCAACCAGTGGCTGGTGTCGTTGCGGAACTTGAGGTCGGTGCCGGGCCAGTTCACGGTGGCGTCGCGTCCGAGCGGGTAGTGGCTGATATAGAGCGCGTGATTCGTGCGCTCGACGATGCCGAGCCCGGCCTCGAAGGCTGCGTTGAACACGGTCGTAGACACCTGGCAGATACCGCCTCCAAGCCCTTCGGAGACCTCGCCGTTGATAATCACCGGCGCCGTGAGGAAGCCTTTCTTCGAGTTGCGCTCGCCGGTCGTCTGGTTGAACGAGAAGATCGTGCCCGGAGCTATGAACGTGTTGTCGATCAGCTTGGACACCAACTCGACGTTGTGGATGCGGTTTGCGACACCACCGAAGGACGTCTCGTAGTGTCCGACAAGGCCCGTGATCCCCATCGCACGCGCCTGCTCGGTCGATCGCTTCGGCTCCGTCTTCATCATCGCGACCGAAGCGACACGATTGGTGGGATCCAGAGCAGCGCGTAGGATCGCGGCCGCAGTTCCTACGCGATCGACCACGCGACCGCGATGCGAGGGAACGATGCGCACGCTCAGCCCCGCGGTCGAGAAAGTCGCGTCTTTGGCAGGCTTGTCCAGCCGTTTGGAGAGGAAGCTCAGATAGGTGCTGGCCTTGTCGCTGGCGATGCTCAGATTCCGCTGCCCGTCGTGTGGATACACGAGCATCTTCTCGATCTGAGCCGGCGAGATCCGCCGCTGCACCGCCCCCAGATTGATCAGGACGGGCGCCGAGACCGCCGTCCGGATCTGCCCCATGACTCGAACCAGATCGGATCGGCGTACCTTGGGCACCGTCACCCTGACAGGCAGCGTCACGGGATCGCGGGTGGGCGAGCCCAGAGCGCGGACGATCAGACGAGCGGCCGTCCGGCGGTTCAGGGCCCGACCGCTGTGCCCGGATGCGATCGATGGCTCCGTGCCGTCGAGCACGATCGCCGGCTCGAGCGCCGGTTGGTTGACCGATCGCGCTATCCGTGAGAGGAGCCGGTTGAGCGCCAGGGGCGAATGCGTGACCGGCGGCATCACGTCGACGCCGAAGAATCGCATCTCCAGCCGCTTGAAACCTCGCAGCGGACCGAGCCCCTCTCCGTCGTGGCGCGCGGTGTCGATGGCTGCGCTCCAGTCGGTCAGAACTCCGATTTGAGCCGGCACGATACTGAAGCTCTTTCCGTCGGCTCGGAACTCGACCGGCACCCAGAAGAGCTTTTTGGACGTCTGCTCGAGCTTGCGCTGGGCCTGAGCAGGCGTGAGCCCACCGACGTTCACTCCCGCGATCTCGACCCCGGCGGCGATGCGACTGGACGAGCCCGCGAAGCCGATCCCGACGAGAGCGATCAGGAACAGAACGACCAGCACCGGTGCGAGCAAGACCAGCGGACGGCGCGAACGCCGTCGCCGACGTCGTTGACGCGGGGCGCTCGAAGACCGGTAATTGTGCCTGGTCGAGTTCACGTTCGTACGAGCGCCACGGCGCTTTTGAGTTGGCAAGTCTATCTACGCTACCGAGCGTCGCGAGCGCCACGGAGCGGGTACGAGCGACGTCATAACGATCCGTCTATTTCCCTGGTGCCTTACGCTGAGCTCGAAGCTATGACGAGAGCAGAGCTGCTCGGCAGAGCCGCGGAGCGAGCCGCTCTCGGGCATCTCCTCGAGCGCGCAAGCAGCCGACCCGCTCGACATTCATGGCCGCCGGCCGCCGCTTGATCGAGGGCTTGCTGTTTGGACTCAGCCTGCGTGCCCGCGGACACGTGCGTCAAAGCGGG
>PMZQ01000069.1:66250-69308 GCA_003170155.1 Actinomycetota bacterium
AGAGCGAGCGCGCCGCCGATGTCGTCCTCGAGCGAATCTCCGACCATCGCCGCAGACGCCGGCTCGACGCCCAGCTCGGCGAGCACTGCGCTGAAGATCGAGGGATCGGGCTTGGCCTTCCCGTGCTCGCGGGCGCCGATCGCAGCGTCGATGTCGAGGTGGTGATGACTGACGAAGTCGGGCAGATCGCGGGCGGTGTTCGAGACCAGCCCGAGCCTGAGGCCGTGGCTGCGGAGCTCGGCGAGCGTCGGCAGCACGTCGTCGTAGAGCTCGAAGTGCTCGGCGCGTTCCCAGGCGAGCACCATCGTCTCGGCGAGCGCGCGCACGCCCTCTCCCTCGCCACCCATGCCGCAGATGATCTGCTCACTGAAGGAGATCCAGAGCTCGTCGTCGTGAACGAGCCCCGAGTGGCGCTTCAGCTCGGTCAGCGCCGCCCTCCGCGTCGGCTCGAACAGGCTCGGGTCGAGCTCCAGACCGAACTCGCGCCCCCGCTCGGCGTAGGCCTCGGGCCGTAGCTCCGGTCCCGGCCGACAGATCGTGAAGTCGACGTCGAAGAGGACGGCTTCGACGCTCATGGGCTGACCCCCGGCCCATGAGCGTGGGGAAGGGGAAAAGGGGAAACCGGGAGGTTCCCCCTAACTCGATCCTCGGCCAACGCGGCGACATGTGCGGCGCGTGGGCCGAGGCGTGCGTAGAAAAAGAAGGGAGCACACGAGGGAAACATGGTTGCCCTCGTGGGAGCGAGCCGGAGGCACGCGACGCTCAAGCCGGCTCGAAGCGTCGATAGATATCCGGCCGGCGCTGCGCGAGAGCCGGCAGCCGTGAGCGGATCTCACCGATGCGCGAGCGTTCCAGCTCGGCCAGAACAACAGTCTCGCGGTCGGGTGCCTGAGCCAGGACCGTGCCCCAGGGATCGACGACGAGCGAACGCCCGTAACTGGGCCGGGCCGCCATAGGCTCGCCGATCTGGCCGGGCGCGACGACATAGAGCGCGTTCTCGATCGCTCGCGCTCGCAGCAGCACCTGCCAGTGATCCATGCCCGTGCGCTGGGTGAAGTTGGCCGGTACGGTCACCAGCTCGGCGCCCNNATCTTCCAGCCGCCGGCCTCGGCCACGACCACCTCGTCGCCGGGCTCCTCGGCTTCCGACTCGCGGTAGACGTGACCGCCAACCTCGACATCGAAGAGGTGGATCTTCCGGTAGCGGGCGACGAGCTTGCCCCCGGTGTCGAAGACCAGGCTCGTGTTCGAAAGCTTCTCGTGGCCGTCGCGCCTTTCCACGATCGAGCCGCCGACGAGCACGATCCCGTGCCCTTTCGCCCAGGCGGACATGGCGCCGACCGACTCGCCCTGCTCGAGCGTCTCGGCACCGGCGTGCAGTGCCTCGGGGTCGCCGACGAGGTTCCACTTCTCCGGTAAGGCGACCAGCTCCGCTCCGAGCGCAGCCGCCCGGGCGACGAGGCTCTCGGCCTTCTCCAGATTGGCGGCCTTGTTGGAGCCCGCAGTGAGCTGAACGCAGGCGACACGAAGCGAGTCGGACACCTCTGCAGGATAGCCCCGTCCGGAATCAGAAAAGAGCGCCCGCCGAACGGAATACGCCCTTCCCTGTTATCGGGGTGCCCAGATTTGAACTGGGGACCTCTCCGACCCGAACGGAGCGCGCTACCAGGCTGCGCCACACCCCGAGCAGCCCAATACGTTACCGGCTTAGGCACACGCTCGACACAAAGCGTGTGCGTTCTGCGCGATTTCGCCGGCTACGTTGTCTTTGCTGACAACTAGAGGAGGAGATCGTGAACTGTGTGACCCTGGTAGGAAACCTGGCTAGCGACGTGGAGATGAAGGAGCTGGCGGAGGAGCGCAAACTGGCCAGCTTCCTGCTCGCCGTCGACCGCGAGTCCGCCGACAGCGGTGCCGACTTCATCCGCGTCGTCTGCTGGAACCGGCAGGCCGAGACCTGCGCCGAGTACCTCGCCCGTGGCGAGCAGGTGGCGATCGACGGACGCCTGCGCAGCCGCTCCTGGCAGGACCCCGACGGCAAACGCCGCAACGCGGTCGAGGTCGTCGCCAGCCGGGTGCAGTTCCTTTCCAAACCGAAGCACAAGGAGGCAGGTCAGGCGCAGACCAAGGAGGCCGTAGCGGTAGCGTCATAGGCGCCTGTCCCGCCAGGGATGCATTCGCCTAGAATCGCTTGCGTGGCCAAGCGTGACGCGATCGTCGCCTTCGCAAGCGAGCTGCTCGAGGTAGACCGCTTCCGCGATTACGGACCGGTTGGGCTCCAGGTCGAGGGAACGAGCGAGGTCGAGAAGATCGTCTGCTCCGTCTCGGCCTCGCTCGAGCTGTTCGAGCTGGCCGCCGAGCGCGGCGCCCAGATGGTGCTCGTTCACCATGGGCTGTTCTGGACGAGCGAGCAGCTCGTGATCGACCGGCGCCAGAAAGGGCGGCTGAAGGCTCTCTTCGACGCCGATCTCTCGCTCGTTGCCTATCACCTCGCCCTCGATGCCCATCCCGAGATCGGCAACTCCGTTTTGCTCGCCCGCGAGCTCGGCGTCGAGCCCGAGCGAACGTTCGAGGAGACCGGAATCGGTGGCCGGCTGAAGGAGCCCCGGCCGAGCAAGGAGCTAGTCTCGCTCGTGCGGGAGAAGCTCGGTCGCGAGCCACTCGCCTTCAGGTACGGCCCCGAACCGGTACAAACGATCGCAATCGTCACCGGCGGTGGTGGCGCGAGCTTGCTCCAGGCGGCCCGAGAGGGCTACGACCTCTTCCTCACCGGCGAGCCCAAGGAACCGAGCCTTCACGCCGCCCGCGAGCTCGGAATCCACTTCCTGGCCGCAGGTCACTACGCCACCGAAAGGCTCGGCGTTCAGGCTCTGGCGACCAAGATCGGCGAGCGCTTCGGCATCGATTGGGAGTTCGTCGATCTCCCGAATCCGGTCTAGGGACGGCGACTCCGATCGGGTGAGCGCCAGTCGTTGCCGACGTCGCCCGAGAGTTCTATGCTGCAGATGTGATGAGTGTCTTGGCGAGGCGGTGCGCCTGATGGCCGCCACACGTAATTT
>PMZQ01000069.1:69415-87511 GCA_003170155.1 Actinomycetota bacterium
AGCGGGCGAATAGCCCTGCTCGGCTGTGCCCGAACGCACCCGCGATCGAGAGCGTAGGCGCACACGCGCTGCGCTTTCCCTCCGCTACCAGGCCGGGACTATGTCCCGTAGCGTCGAGCGGCGGTTAAACCGCCCCCATACCCGCTCAGCGTGCTGACTTGGACGACCGTGCCGGTGTGCGGCGCGTGTATGAACTGCCCACCACCGATGTAGATGCCGACATGGCCGCCGCCGTAGAAGAAGACGAGGTCGCCCGGCTGCAGGTCGCCGTAGGAAACGGGCACTCCGCCGCTCATCAGGTCGTAGCTGTAGTGGGGAAGGCTGATACCAACCTGGGCGAAGGACCAGACCACGAGGCCCGAGCAATCGAAGGTGTCCGGGCCCGCGGCGCCCCAGACGTATTCGTCGCCCAGCTTCGTCATGGCGGCCTGTACGACCGAGGTACCGACGCTCGAGGAAGGAGCTGCGCCGATGGGCGGCGTTATCTGGGTGGAGACTTGAGTTTGGGAGTAGTGGGCAACGGTCACCTTCGCTCGTGCGGCCGCGAGTGCCGCCTGGCGCTGCTGCTCGGCAAGTAGCGAGGCGATCTCGCTTTTCACTTTCTTCATGTAGGCCTGGCGTTCGGCCTTTTTCGCCTCGAGCGCGTTTTTCTCGGCCGTGACCTGGGACAGGAGAACTCTCTGCCTGGCTTGCATCTTCTCGAGCGCCGTCGCTTGATTGGCGACCTTCTTGCTGAAAACCGTGACCTGCCTCACGACCTGGGCGTCGTGATTGGAGATGCTCTGAGCCGCCTCGATGCTGTCGATCATGTTCTGAAGACTCGTCGCCTGGAAGAGGATCGCAACCGTCGAGTCGCCCCCGTTGCCTTGCTCCATGTAGACCGAAATGACACGCCGGGCAAGAGCGTGGCGAGCAGTACTGAGACTCTTGCGCGCCATTCCGAGGGTGACTCGCGTGCTGTTCAGCTTCCCTGTGGTCTGTTGCAGATGGTAGAAGGCGCCCTGCCACCTGTTTCCGACCTCCTCTAGCTGCCTATCCATCTGGTTGATCTGATCCATCGCCCGCTGTGCTTCGGCGCGCTTGGAGCTGACGGATGGATCGGCTCCCGCGCTTCCGGCCAACAGAAGAAGACCGGCTATCGCCGGTACCGCGATAAGAAGTGCTACGAGCTGTCGTTTTCGAAAGCCGTTCACGGGCTGCTCACAGACAGCGAGAACCGGACGGGCCGATCCCTCACAAGTATCGGACCCTAGCAAGGCCCTCGGATGCCCGCAACCGGGAAGCGTGAGCACGAACTGCGACGAAGGGCCTATCCCGTTAGGGGTGCGCGGCCGAAGTGGTTGAGCCGTGGATGCCGCGGGTCGGACGGGCCAGACGCACTGATTGGTAGTGCGACAAGCGGCCTGGGCGGTCACTGACGCCGCGGCGCAGCCGCTTCGGGTGTGAAGACCTGTCGGGATCGGCCCTGAACCACCCGTCCATGCGACTGTGCTACGGTCCGCGCCTCGTGCGAGCACGCGGACAGACGCTGCGAGCGATTGTGCTCGCTTCGTGCGTGACGGCAGTGGTCGGTATCGCTTCACCGGCGGCCGTGACAAGCGCACTCGGCAGTAACGGCGCCGCGTCCCTGCGTGCTCAGCGAGCCCAGCTCGAACAGCGCTCTCACAACGCCCTGCTGGAGCTCTACTCGATCGAGACGCAGCTCGAGCGCGCACAAGGGCAGGTCGCGACTCTCGACCGGGAAAAGGCCCAGCTCGAGCGCGAAAGCGCGTCCCTACGCTTGAGTCTGAAGCTTGCCCACAGAACAATCGCCGTCACTCGGCGACTCCTGGCCGACCGCGCACGCACTCTCTACGAGTCCGGCGACGTGAACGACCCGATCGCGATCATGCTCGGCGCCGATTCGATCGACGATGCGGTCACCCGGCTCGAGAGTCTGGAGCAGATCACAAACCAGCAGAACGCGATCCTGCGCCAGTCGGAGGAAGCCCAGTCCAGGCTAATGAGGCTTAAAACCAACCTCGAGCGGCAGAAGGCCTCGCTCGACCAACTCCGCTATCGAGCGCAAGCCGGCACGCGAAGCCTCGAGGCCGCTCGATCGGCCAAGACGAGCACCATCAACCGGCTCACGAGCGCGCGAGCGTTGACCGGCCGGCAGCTGGCGGATCTCTCGGCGCAGGCAACCAGGGCCGCCACGACCTCGATCAAGAAGGAGCCCAGTACGGCGCCGAGCACGAGTACGACGACCGTCACCACGACGACACCGAGCAGCGGCTCGAGCGGAGGAGGGCGACAGTTGACCGTCTCCTCTACCTGTTACTGCCTGAAGGGGAGCACCGCCAGCGGCCTGCCGGTCGGGCCCGGGATCATCGCCACCGACCCGACCGTGATTCCACTCGGGACACGCCTGTTCGTTCCCGGCTACGGGAAGGGTGTCGCCGCCGATACGGGATCGGCCGTCAAGGGCAACACGATCGATCTCTGGGTTGCGAGCTGCGCGCAGGCAAGTGCCTACGGCCGCCGCACCGTCACGATCACGGTCTATTGACCGGAGTTGCGCCGACGACTTGCGTATCCTCCGACGGCGGATGAAGAACTTCGGCGCATGGGGAATCGCACCGGTGCTTTCCCGGCTCGTCGCCCTTGCGGTTTTCTTCACGCTGGCTCTGGCCTTCTGCAGTAGCTCGATCGTCGCCGAAGCGCCCCGGGTCGTTCCGAAGGTCGTGGTCGAGAGCACTCCAGCGCGAACCCTGCTGATGCGCGGACTCGACGCGGCGCTCGCCGGTACCAGTATCCCGGCGTTCCGGCGCGGAGCCGTCGTCGTCGATCTCGCCAGCGGCAAGACGCTCTTCTCCCGCAACGCGCAGACCGGGCTGGCGCCGGCCTCGAACGAGAAGTTGCCGGTCGCCTTCACCGCTCTCACGCTGCTGGGGCCGGAGTCCCGGATCCCAACCGACGCGCTGGGCGAGGGCGAGCAGAGCGGGACGGAATGGGTCGGCGACATCGTGCTCAAGGGGTACGGCGATCCCCACCTCTCCACGGCCGACCTGAAGACCCTTGCGCTCCGTCTGCGCGCCCAGGGGATCCGCTCGATCTCCGGCGATCTGCTCGGCGATGAAAGCTACTTCGATGGGCGACGTGCGGCTCCGGGCTGGAAGAGCTCCTTCCTGATCGACGAGTGTGCTCCGCTCTCGGCGCTCTCGGTCGATCGCGGCCACGACACGAGCGCGTCGCCGCCCCTCGTCGCCGCCCGCGCCTTTGCCGGGGCGCTCGAGTCTGCCGGTGTGAGCCTGGAGGGGAAAGTAGGTCTCGGAATCGCAACGAGCGATGCGTCCACCCTGGCCACTGTCAACTCGCCGCCACTGTGGAAGCTCATCCGCTTCATGGACCAGGAGAGCGACAACTACACCGCCGAGCTCCTGCTCAAGCAGATCGGCGCCTACGTCGACGGACGCGGAACGACCGCAAACGGCGCCGCCGAGGTGAGGAGCGAGCTCGACTTCGCCGGTGTCCCGCTCGCCCGGGTGAGAATCGTGGACGGCTCCGGGCTCTCGCTGCTCGACCGGCTCACACCGGCGGCTCTGGCCAAGCTGCTGACGGTTGTCTGGAGCGACCCGAGCCTGCGCCAGCCGTTCCTGGCCTCCCTCGCCATCGCAGGACGTAACGGTACCCTCGAGCACAGGCTGCGCCGGCGACCGGCGTTCGGCAACATACGGGCCAAGACCGGTACTACGAACCGCGCCTCGGCCCTCTCGGGCTACGTTCGCAACCGCTACGCCTTCGTCATCCTGCAGAACGGGAATCCCGTCTCGAGCACCCAGGCGCGTGCGGCACAAGACCGGTTCGTGACCTTACTCGCCGCTCAGTAGCTCTTCGAGGCCCCGCTCGCCGACGATGTTGACGCCGAGACGCGTGGCCTTCTCGATCTTCGAGCCCGGATTCTCGCCGGCGATCACGGCCGTCGTCTTGGCCGAGACCGAGTCGGTGACCCTGGCGCCGAGCTCCTCGAGAGCCGCCTGCGCCTGGGCGCGGCTGAAGTGCTCGAGCGTGCCGGTGACGACGTAGACATGCCCCGACAACCGCCCCTCGGCCGGCCGCTCGTCTTCCGCCAACTCGAGCCGAAGACCCAGCGCACCGAGCTCGGCGACGAGCTGGGAGTTCTCCTCGTCGGCGAACCAGTCGGCGACCGCCTCGGCCACGATCGGGCCGATTCCCTCGACCTCCTGGATCTCCTCCTGTGTGGCCGCTGCCAACCGCTCCACCGAGCCGAGGTGGTAGGCGAGCGACTGCGCCGTGACGAAGCCGACGTGCGGGATGTTGAGCCCGAAGAGAACGCGGAAGAAGGGCTGCTGCTTGGAGAGATCGATCGCCTCGATCGCCCGCTGCGCCGAGATCTCGCCGTAACCCTCGAGCTCGGTCAGCTGCTCGACACGTAGTCGGTAGAGGTCGGGCATCGAGCGCAGGAGCCCGGCCGCCCAGAGCTTGCGCACGAACTTCTCGCCCACGCCCTCGATGTCCATCGCCGCCTGCACCCAGTGGATGAGCGTCTCGAGCCCGCGCGAGGGACAGGCGCGGTTGGGACAGCGGTGCATCGCCTCGCCCTCGGGCTTGACGATCTCGGCGCCGCAAAGCGGGCAATCTCTGGGCATCCGGAAAGGCTCGGCTCCCTCCGGATGCGGAAGGACCGGCCCGGCCACCTGTGGGATGACGTCGCCGGCCCGCTGCACGATCACCGTGTCGCCCTCGCGGATGTCCTTGCGATTGATGTCATCCTCGTTGTGCAGCGTCGCCGTCGAGATCGTTACGCCGCCCACCTCGACCGGTTCCAGCTCGGCCCAGGGATTGAGAGCCCCCGTCCGACCCACGCGAACGTGAATCCCCAGCAACTTCGTCTGCGCGGTGGTCGGCGCCCACTTGAAGGCTCGCGCCCAGCGCGGTCGCTGGTGCAGCGCTCCCAGCGCGGCCTGTTGAGCGAGAGAATCGACCTTGACGACCAGCCCGTCGATCTCGTAGTCGAGCCCGGCGCGGCGCCGCTCCCACTCTTCACAAGCTTCGAGGACGGATTCGATCGAGTCGTGGCGCTCGGCGCCGGGGTTGGTGCGAAAGCCGTGCTCGCGCAGCCAGGCGAGCGCTTGGGAGTGCGTCTCGAGCTCGAGTCTCTCGACGGCGCCGATGCCATAGACCCAGATCGCCAGCGGCCTTGAGGCCGTGATGCGCGGGTCGAGCTGGCGCAGCGAGCCAGCAGCAGCGTTGCGCGGATTAGGAGAAGGTTTTCGGCCCTGGGCGACGAGCTGCTCGTTCAGGCTGCGGAATCCCTCCAGTGGCAGGTAGATCTCGCCTCGCACCTCGACAAGCGGCGGTGGCTTTTCGCCCGGCGCCAGTCGCATCGTCAGCGGGATGGAGCGGATCGTGCGCAGATTCCGCGTCACGTCTTCACCCTCCTCGCCGTCGCCGCGCGTGGCTCCACGCACGAAGGCGCCGTTCTCGTACACGAGCGATATCGCCGAGCCGTCGATTTTCGGCTCGGTCACGAACGCGATCGGCTCGTCGAGATCGAGTCGGCGGCGCACGTCCTCGGCCCACTTGAGCATCTCCTCGTGTGTCGTCGCTTTGTCGAGCGAGCCCATCGTCTGCAAGTGCCGCAACTTCTGGAAGCGCTCCGACGGCGCCGCGCCGATGCGCTGAGTCGGCGAGTCGGGGCCGACCAGCTCGGGATGAGCTTCCTCGATCGCCCGCAGCTCGTCGAAGAGGCGGTCGTACTCGGCGTCCGAGACCTCGGGATCGTCGAGCACGTAGTAGCGGTAGTTGTGCTGCTCGACGAGCGCCTGCAACTCGCGAATGCGCTCTTCAGCGGTCTTGGCGGTCATCTCCAGGAAATCTAGCCTCGAGCTAGGCCGGAGAAACCTCCAGAGCTGCGATCAGCTCGGCGATTGTCGAGACGATCGTGTCCGGTTTGGCGACGCTCAGCCGTTCCTGATCGTGAATACCGCCCCAGGTAACCGCGATCGAGCGCAGGCCGGCAGCCTGCGCTGCCTCGACGTCGAAGGGAGAGTCGCCGACGTAGGCCCCGTCGTCCGGCTTCGCCCCCAACTTCTCCAGCGCGAGCACGAGCGGCGCCGGATCAGGCTTGTGGCGCTCGGTGTCATCGGCACTGACGACGGCGTCGAAGAGGCCCTCGAGCTGAGGTAGGTAGTGGAAGGCGAGCTCGACGGTGGAGCGGCGTTTCGTGGTCGCGAGCCCTATCCGCACGTCCTCCGCGCGGAGAGTGAGCAGCAACTCGTGCATGCCCGGGCAGAACTCGAGCCCGGCGTGCCTGGGCTCGTTGTAGGCGCGATAGGCCTCGACCAGCTCCTGCGATCGTTCGGGCGCGAGCCTGCACATCTGCTCGCGCAGGCTCCAGCAACCGACGAAGGCGAGCATCTCGCGGTCGTCGATCGTCTTGCCGAGCACCGTCTTCACCGCGTGACGGAAGGAATCCGCGATCAGGGGGCCCGTGTCGATGATGGTGCCGTCGAGATCGAAGATGACCGTGCTGAGGAACATCGGCGGCCATGGTAGCCGTCCGCCCCAGGCTGAAAACGCTCAGTACTCGACTCGCTCCAGGTACAGCCCCCAGGGCGGCGCCGTGGTACCGGCTTCGCCGCGCGGGCGGCCTTCGAGCAGGGCTCCGACTTCCTCGGGATCTTTCTCGATCATCGTGCCCACAAGCGAGCGCACCATGTGCCTGAGGAAGCTATCGGCTGTGATCTCGAGCTCTAGCGCATCGTCGCGCCGGAACCAGACCGCGCGCATGACGTTACGCAGGAAGACCTCGTGCTGGGTGTCGGTGGGGGTAAAGGCGCGAAAGTCGTGCTCGCCGAGGATCAGGTCGGCGGAGTGAGCCAGGCGCTCCTCGTCGATCGGCCGGGGCAGCCACCAGCTCCGTCCCAGCTCGAAGGGCGAGGAGATGCGGCGGCGGTAGATGCGGTAGCGGTAGCTGCGCGAGCGCGCCGAGTGGCGCGCGTGGAAATCGTCGGGCGCCCGCTCGGTACCGATCACCGACACCTCGTGCGGGAGCTCCGCGTTGAGTGCCGCGGGAGTGCGCTCGGGCGGAGGACCTCCCTCCACCTCGACGCTCGCCACCTGCCCCAGCGCGTGTACGCCCGCGTCGGTTCGACCGGCGACCGACAGCCCCTCGTAGCCGGGAAAGACCCGTTCGAACGCAGTTCGCAGTGCCGCTTCCACGGTCTCGAGCCCGGGCTGCGCAGCCCAGCCGTGAAACGCGGTGCCGTCGTACTCAATGGTCAACTTCAGGCGCACGGGCGGAGATTAGCGCGCCGAGCCGTCATTACCTCACGGCTCGTCGGGGAGCTGCGCACCATGCCACACGGCCACGATCCACGCCGTCTCGCCCTTGCTCGTCATCCCGACCACGAGATGGTCCCCTGTCCCGAGAAACGCGGCTTGGTCTACTTGCCGAGGGCCTGCTCGAGATCCATCGCGTGTTCCTGCTCTGTCGCGAGAATGCCTCGCAATTGCTGAGCAAGGTGATACATGTCCAGCTCTTCCGCCTGCTTGACCCGGGCGATGTATCGGGCAATGGCGTCATTCTCGCCCGCCAGATCCTGCTCGAGCATCGTCTCGTTTTCCGGCGATATCTTCGGATCGGGCATTTTCACCGTCGGAACCCCGCCCAGGTAATCGATCTGGTCGGCCAAAATCGTGGCGTGGGCTAGTTCCTCCTGGGCGTGAATGATCATTTCCTTCTGAATTGACTGGTACATCGCGCCGTTCAGCACAGCCTGGTGCTGCGTGTATTGCACACAGGCCATGTACTCCAGCGCTAGATCCTTGTTGAGCAACTCGACCAGCTGTTCCTTTGTCACCGTTGCCATCTCAACCCCTTCTCCTGTTGTCTCGCTTTAGCTTTCTATTCCGTGTCCGCTTGTGTTGTCTGCCCAACAAGCAATCAGCAGAAACCAGCGCAGGTGCACCGAATATTTCTTAATAACACTTTCCAGGACGTCCCGCCACATGGTGCCAGTAGGCCAAATCCGCTTCACGCGGTTGTTGGGTTGGCCGTTGGATTGGCCGTTCCTACCAATCATCTATGGGCGATGCTCCG
Organism: Actinomycetota bacterium; assembly: GCA_003170155.1. GTDB lineage: Bacteria > Actinomycetota > Thermoleophilia > Gaiellales > Gaiellaceae > Fen-549. The sequence goes on from PMZQ01000069.1 coordinate 77,520, forward strand.
CTCTGCCAGTTTAGCTCACTGTCCAACATGAACTGCGTCGCCCAATCCATTTCCGGTGTCACCCATTCTCTATAACCCTTAATTAAATTATAGAACTGCGATATATTACCGGCCGTGGTCTCCTGGTATAAGATCTCGATGCTCTCAAGCAACCTCTCCGGTTTCTCTCGCGCCTCAGCTAATACTCGCAGAAACCACTTGTGATACGGATACAGTAGTTCATTGTACGTCAGAAGTAGACGACCGCCAAACAGCACTAGTTTGCTGACTGAAAGCCCCAATAAGTAGCGGTTTTACAGTCTCAACGCTTCATTTGCATACCAATTCCAGGCTTCGAATTGCGCATAGAAACATCTCGTCCGATCAGATTTGCCATCGACGGGATAGCGAGTAATCTGCTGAAGACGCTCGCTAAAGTCCGCTCCTCTCGTCAATAACACCTCGGCACCTTGAAAAGCGAACCGCGCCGGCTCACTTCCTTTTTCTGCTACCTGTTGTAAATAGCTCTCCGCCAGATATTTGCCTTCAACGTAACCATCGGCATAAGTGCAGAGTTCTTCACTGAAGAAGTGAAGGCGACTCTGACGCAATCGTTCTTGATAAACCTGATCGGAAACGATGATCATCGTATCGATGTCTGAAGTCGGCTCTGCGAAACCGTGAGCTATCGAGCCGCCCAGCAGAAGAACTTCCACGTCAGACTCGTTCCGGAAATATCCAACCGCGTTACGGATCGATTCTTCGTGATGTTTGTACACTAGAATACCTCGTCCGGAAAACTATACCGCGATAAGTTCGCCTGACAATACTCAAGCAGTCTGTATAAATCAAGGTGAATAGACTGCACCTTTCTGTATATCACGCCCTAGTACGTTCTGTGAACTTATCGAGATCGCCGGTCGTCAGTCGTCGATCACCTTGTATCTTTACAAGAGTACGAAGTACCACAGTCGAGTATCACGCGCCGAGAGCGTGAGTCGCACCTCGAACAATCCTCCTCTGCCTGCCTATCAGCGGCTATCGCTGGCAGCGCGACTGGACGCCGCTTGCCATATCTTCAGGCACGGGTACATCAGACTCGTCTGCACCCCGCCGTCTTTCACTATTCCGTCAAAACCCTTCTGTTTCTTATAAAGGCCAAAACAATCTAGGCCACCCTGCGCGCACAACTGCTCATTCCAAGAAGTGTGATCGAAACATTCCAAGCCACAGTTACGGACGTCATATATCACGGCAAGATCTAATTCCGTTGCACCTCGCCAGTTACTCACGGTGATTTCCCACACGTTGTGTAGAGCAGCCTCGAGCCCTGGCTCGGATAGCGCTGGGTCCGTATCGACGATCAAGCTCAGGTCGATGTCGGAATCTTGCCGATAATCTCCAGCCAACCCACGGGACCCGTGCAACGTGATGCGTGACACGTTGTTATCGACCCTCAAGTTCGCCGCCGTCAACAGCGAATGCGTAGCGGGAAGCCGCGACGGCAGTTGACTCTCAAACGTGGTTACCTTGATCACATCTTCCTCCACGATCTGGTTGACACGCGCGTCGAAAGCGGACAAGTCGCGAGTCACAGCGCATACGAGCCTCCGGTCTCAGCACGGGCTCACACCGGTCTCTACAAGTCCCACTTCCCGTAGTGGGTGATCTCTCCCAGATTCTTTCTCGTGCGCTCGCGCAGTCTCTCCTTGGCCGCCTCGTCGTAGCTCGACTCGACCGGGTAGGCGAGCGGTGTGACGAGAACGACTCGGTACTCGTCCGGGATCTCGAGAATCCTCCTGACCTCACCCTCGTCGAAGCTGAGGATCAGATGCGTTACGAGGCCCAGATCCGTCGCCGCCAGCAGAAGGTTCTCGACGGCCAGGCCGGCGTCGAACAGGTAGTACGGCTTCTCGTCAACCGTCACGTCGTCTTCTACCCTCGCGCAGATCACGATCAGGAGCGGCGCTTCTCTCACTTCCTGATTCGTCTCGTTGAATGCGGTGGCCAGCTCGTCGATCGCCTCGTCTCCCTGTACGAGCACGAAGTGCCAGGGCTGCATATTGCGCGCCGAGGGCGCGAGCCGTGCCGCGTCGAGGATCAGGTTGACCTTGTCCGGCTCTATGGCTTTCTTCGAGAGATGCGTCTTCAGGCTGCATCTCTTGCGGATGACTTCGAAAGTGTCCAGCTCTCGTCCTTTCCGAGCAGGTTCCGATTGGAATCGGCTGACGGACGAAGGCTACTGCGACTGCCTGATCGGCGCCATGACCTCGGCCCGGGTGGCCTCGGAGACGCAGAAGAGGCCGAGCACCGAGGAGGTGGACGTCAAACGGGCTTTCGCGAGCCCCACTTCCCGTAGTGGGTGATCTCTCCCAGATCCTTTCTCGTTCGCTCGCGAAGTCTCTCCTCCGCCGCCTCGTCGTAGCTCGGCTCGACCGGGTAGGCGAGCGGCGTGACGAGAACAACGCGGTACTCGCGCGGGATTTCGAGGATCTTCTTGACCTCGCTCTCGTCGAATCTGAGCGCCGGGTGTGTGACGAGACCAAGATCCGTCGCCGCCAGGAGCAGGTTCTCGACGGTCAGACCGGCGTCGAACAGGTAGTAAGGCTTGCGGCCAACCGTCAAGTCGTCGTCCTGCCTCGCGCAGATCACGATCAGGAGCGGGGCTTCCTTCATCACCTGGTTCGAGTCCGGGAAGGCGCCGAGCACCAGCTCGTCGATCGCCTCGTCTCCCTGCACGAGCACGAAGCGCCAGGGCTGCAGATTGCGCGCCGAGGGCGCGAGCCGCGCCGCGTCGAGGACGAGATCGATTTTCTCCTGCTCTACAGGTCGCTTCGACAGGTGAGTCTTGAGACTGCATCTCTTGCGGATGGCTTCGAAAGTGTCCAGCTCTCGTCCTTTCCGAGACGGATCCGATTGGAATCGGCTGACGGACGAAGGCTACTGCGACTGCCTGATCAGCGCCATGAATTCGGTGCGCGTCGCCTCGGAGCTACGGAAGGAGCCGAGCACCGAGGAGGTGACCATCAGCGAGTCGGTCTTCTCGACGCCGCGCATCGCCATGCAGAGGTGCCGGGCCTCGATCGTGACGCCGACGCCACGGGGGGCGATCGCATCGTCGATGGCGTGGGCGATCTGCTCGGTCAGGCGCTCCTGAATCTGCAGGCGGCGCGCGTACATGTCCACCAGGCGAGCGATCTTGGAGACTCCGAGCACCTTTCCGTCGGGGATGTAGCCGACGTGGCAGCGGCCGAAGAAGGGCAGCATGTGATGCTCGCAGAGGCTGTAGACGTCGATGTTGCGAGCGACGATCATCTGGTCGGCCTCGTGGCTGAAGACCGCCTCGTTGATCAACTCCTTCGTGTCGGCTTCGTAGCCGGAGGTCAGGAATTCGTACGACTCCGAGACTCGCCGCGGCGTTCGCTCGAGGCCCTCGCGCTCGGGGTCTTCGCCCATCTCCAGCAGGAGCTCGCGCACGAGCTCTTCCACTCTCTCTCTGTTCACGCGCTCTCCTTCCCAGCTCGATCTACCCGGCGCTGGCGAGCGTTGAACAACTCCGCCGGTTCCATCTGCTCGGACGATAGCCCTCGGGCGAGCTCGCGGAGTGGGCTTATCGTCCCCGGCAGCACGAGATTCTGATCGAGCTCGAGCAACGGCAGGGCCACGAAGGCGCGCTCGAGGATCTCAGGGGCTGGTAGCGCGATCCCCGCCTCGTCGCTGACCAGGTCGCCGTAGAGGACGAGGTCGAGGTCGATCGTGCGCGGAGCGTTCCTGTCGTCGTCGCGCTCGCGCCCGAGCGCATCCTCGACCTCGAGCAGGACCTGTCGCTTCAACTCGATCGGCTTCAGCTCAGTTTCGATCTCGACGACGCCGTTCAAGAAGTCGGGTCGGCCGGCCGGGCCGAGAGCGGGCGTGAGGTAGAAGCTGGAGACGGCGACGATGCGCAGGTGGCGACCAAGTAGCTCGAGAGCGTCCGTCACGTTTCGCTCGGCGTCGACGTTGGAGCCGACGGCGATGAAGGCGCGCGGGCTCACCTTGCACGGCGCCGGTCGATCTCGACCGCAACGGTGCGAGCGAACCGAAGCGCGCCGGGCTTCTCGACTCTCACCTGCACCTCTTGCACCCGCTCGTCCTCGAGGCAGATCGCGGCCACATGCTCGGCCAGAGCCTCGATCAGGCTGAAGCTCGAAGCCTCGGCCTCGGCCAGCACTCTCTTCTTGAGCGCGCGGTAGTCGACCGAGTCTTCGATCCGGTCGCTCCTGCCGGCTGGCGTTAGATCGACCGCGAGCGCGAGCGAGACGATCACCTCCTGAGGCTCGCGCCGCTCCCACTCCTCGACGCCGATCACGCAGCGGCAGACGAGATCACTAACGACTATCCGGTCCATCCCTCGCATTTTCCTTTATTCGCGGCGCCTAACAAAGCCGAGTGGCTCGCTGCCCTGGTCTCGCGAGTCAGCTCAACGCTGAATCGGCACAGATTCGGCATGTTGAGGAGCGCTTTTCGGCTTGACGGGACGATACTTTTCAACGACCCCGCGGGCGGGTGGCTCGGTGGCGGGCGCAGTAAGAAGTGCCGCAAGGTCCCGTTCGGCAGACATTCATCCCGCTGATTCCCTGAGATGACGTCCGCCGTCCACGTAGATCGTCTCGCCGGTGACGAACTCGCTCGTGACAAGGAAGATGGCGGCGGCGGCGATGTCTTCGGGAGCGCCGCGGCGCTCGAGCGGCAAGGTGCGTGCCAGGCGGTCGACGTAGTCCTCATCCTTCCCGGGCGGCGGCAGGATCAGACCCGGTGCGATCCCGTTGACAGCGATCCCTGGCGCCAGCTCGAGCGCGCATATCCTGGTCAAAACGCTCAGCACGTGCTTGCTCAGGATGTAGGCGACGTGCGTGCGATCGAAGCCCGAGACGCGTGAGTCGAGCAGATTGACGACGTGGCCGCGCTCGGTCTGGGCCGCGAACGCCCGTGTGAGCGCCAGTGGCGCCCAGGCGTTGATCTCGGCGCTGCGCTCCAGGCTCTCCAGGTCGATCGTCTCGAGCGTATCGATGGGGAAGATCGAGGCGTTGTTGACGAGGATCTCGAGCTTCCCGAGCTCCTCGCCGGCGCGACCGACCAGGCCATCCAGATCGCTCGAGTCGGACAGGTCGGCCCGTATCGCTACTGCCCGCCCGCCTAGTCCCTCGATCTCGGCAACCAGAACGGCGGCTTCCTTCTCGGAGCTCCCGTAGTGGACGGCGACGTTCGCCCCCTCGCGCGCCAGAGCCAGCGAGATCGCGCGCCCGATGCGCCTGGCCGCGCCTGTGACCAGCGCGCTTGTGCCTTCGAGTCTCCGTTCACCTACAGCCATGCTGTAGGGATCAGAGCAGACGATCTATGGCCGCCGCAAGGGCAAAGTCCTTCTCGGTCAGTCCCCCGGCCTTGTGCGTCGAGAGAACGAGGCGCACCTGGTTGTAGGAGATGGCGATCTCAGGATGATGATCTTGCTCCTCCGCGATGTCGGCGACCCGCTCCACGAACGCCAGCGCGCCGCGGAAGTCCTCGAGATCGAAGTCTCGTGAGATGGCGTCGTCTTCAAGCGTCCAGTCCGGCGCCGACACCATCAGCTCGGCTGCCCGAGCTTTGGGCAGGCGCTCGAGTTTTTTCTGGTCTGCCATCTCTTGCCTCCTCATGGGTCGACCTAGGAGCGAACGGCGCTGCGCAGGTCGCGCTCGCTCACATCAATACCGCTTCTGATCAACTGCCGCGCCTCGTCCAGCTTCCCCCAGATGTTGCAGAGCATCACGCCGCGCACCCGTCCGCGCGCCAGGTAGTAGACGGCGCCGGTCTCGTTCTCCTTCTCCCAGTCGGCGAAGGTCGTGAGAGACGAATCCACGTCGCCGACCGCCTCGTAGCCGAAATCGAACAGGTCGGAGAAGAAGTAGGGCATGTAAGTGAACGTCTCCCCGGCGCCGGCCATGTTGCGGCCCGCTGCCTTCCCCTGCGAGAGGGCATTGTCCCAGTGCTCGATGCGCATCTGCTTGCCGAGCGCCTGGTAGGAGAAGGACGCGTTGTCGCCGGCGGCGTAGATGCCACTGACGGTGCTCTCGAGCCGTTCATCGACTTCGATTCCGTTCCCCACGCCGAGCCCGGCGCCGATTGCCAGCTCGACCCCGGGATCGACCCCGGCTCCAACCACGATCGTGTCGCACTCGAGCCGCTCGCCGTGCTGCGTGTGGACGACCAACCCCTTGCGCGTTCGCGCGATCGAGCTCAGCAGATCTCCAGCCAGGATGCGGATTCCTCGCTCCTCGTATTGGCTCTGAATCGAGCGGGCGAGCGATACGGGGAAGACGCTCTCACCGAGGTACGCCCCGGGAAAGACCATCGTCACTCGAGCTCCACGCTGGCTCAGCGCGGCCGCGATCTCCGAGCCGATGAAGCCGCCCCCGACGACGAGAATCGACTTGCCCTTAGGGTCGCGACTCAGCGCGTTGTAATGATCGAGCGTGCGGTAGTAGACGACTCCCTCGAGCCCGGCGCCAGGAATCCGTAGGCGCCTGGGCGTCCCGCCGGTGGCGAGCAGAAGCTTCCCGTAGCTCTCGCTCCTGCCCAGGTCGGTGACGATCGTCTTGTCGGCGGGTCGCACCTCGATCACCCGCTCGGAGATCGCCAGCTGGATGTTCTCGCGCTCGAAGTAGCCGGCATCGTGGACGAAGATCTCGTCGACGGTCTTCTTGCCCGACCAGAGCTGCTTGCTCAGCGGCGGACGATCGTAGGGAAGGTGCGCCTCGGCGCCGACGACCAGAATCGAGCCCGACGAGTCAAGCTCGCGAATCCCCTCCGCGGCCGCGACGGCCGCGCGCCCTCCCCCGACGATCAGGTAGTCGTACATAGGTCGCTTTCTTCCCCGGCTTTCCCGGTCGCTACACACACGCGACGGTGAAACCCGACCGGGAGCCGCGACGCCTCCCTCCCCGCTGCCGGGCTTTATCGAGAGAGACGCGCGAACGTGAGGCACGTCGCGGCACGGCGCGGACGCCCGTGAGGTGCCCGCGCAATCTCGATCTCGACTAACCCAACGGCCCGATCGCGACCGTCCTCTGGGAGCCGTCATCCATCGTCGCCACGATCGCGGTGGCCTTGTGACCTGGCGCGATCTCGGCGTAGAAGGCGTTGTTCTCGAACTTCGCCGGCACCGGCTCGCCGTCGACGATCACGTCGATCGTTTTGACGCCGTCTCGGACAAGTCCGCCGACCCAGGACGGAACTTTGCCCTCGCCATTGCCTGCGACCCAGACGATCGGCCCGGCCTGGGCCTCTCCACGATCACAGCTACCGGCATAGCTGGCGAGATAGCAGACCCTGCCGGACTCGGTCTCCCAGGCGTAGACCGCTGCGCCCAGCCCCTCCGACTCGCCGATCAGGATCCTCTTCGAACCTGGCACGACCGGCCCCCACTGCGAGCTGGCGAAGCCGATGTTCTTCTCGATCTTGGCCGGGAAGGTGGCCTCCTGCGTACCCGGCGCGAACGCGCTGTACACGTCGGCGGGCGAGTAATCGGAGCTCTCGCCCGTCACTGCGATGGTTGCTTTAGCCGTAGGTGGATTCTTCGTGCCGGTATTCGTGCCGGGCTCGAGCACCCAAGCGAGCATTCCTTGGCCACGTTGCCAGGTGTCCTTCGGTATGGCTAGCTCCATATCGAAGGTAACGGTCTCACCGGGTTCGATCGCCTCTACCGAACGGCAGTTGAGCTCGAACGCTCCTGAGGCGAAAGGGAAGTGCGTGGGCAGATCGTCGTTACCGCTGCTCGCCGCCTCCGAGTAGATCGGACACCTGTCTCCGAAGCGATAGGGGCTCACACCCGTGTTGGTGAGCCCGACCTGGTAGTGAAGCACCTCGCCCACCGTTATCTGGATAGGCTCTCCCGCCCCGTCTACGACGATCTTCGCGCTGAGAGGGAGGCCCGGGGCCGGAGGTAGGTGTGCGCCCTGAGCCTGATCGAGCTTCAACAACGAGGGCTTGGCGGAATCGACGCAACTCGGCACCTTGGAGACCGGCAGCTCGAGCGTCGTCCCATTGGGGATCTCCAGCCTCAGATCGAGCTTGCCGGAATTCTGGCCGCACCAGTTCTCCCACCAGAGGTAGATCCACGACTTTTGCTCGAGCGGTTCCGTAACTCGTCCGATCAGCGTCTGAGGGGCGAGATAGGAGTACTTCCTAGGGTCGGGCGTGAACACGCTCTTGACCTCGGGGAAGAGACCGACTTGCAGATTCGCGACGTTGACCCCATCGTCCAGCAGCGAGACCTTCGGGTCGCCTTGGAGAGCGCAGTTCGCCTCGCCCTTGTTGAGCAGGGTGATCTCTCCCGACAGCCCTGGTCTCGAGCTCGGCACCTTGTGCAGGTAGAGCGTCCCGGTAACATCGTTCGCCGCGCAGATCGGGTAGACCGGCGGGGGTGTCTGCGCCGGCTCGGCCTTTAGCCAAGGGATGATGACAGTGCTTGCGCCGGCCGCTCCGACGGCCAACACGAGTACCGCCCCAAGGAGCAGCACACGACGCCGCGACCAATGCCACAGCACCTTGCTCGTTCCGGCTCGCACGCTCACGTCGAGCCAGTCCGCGCGCCCATCCTCACCTATCGCCTTCTTCAGGCGTGAGGAAAGCAGCTGGTCAAAGTTATCTTGCTCGTCCCTTTTCATCAATCCGCCGCCTCTCGCAACTCCTGCAGCCGGTTCGAGTAACCGAGCGATGGTGCGAGAGCGGCTTTCGCCTGCGCCAGCGTCGCGGCCACGGTCCCCTCGCTGATCTCACAGACCCGGGCGATCTCCGCGTAATCGAGGTCGGCGACATAGCGGAGGAAGATCACCAATCGACGTCTCGGCGAGAGCGCCTTCAGCGCGATCGCAAGCTCCTCGTCGCGGTCGGGACGAGGGAGCTCGGGCTCGAACGCATCGACGAGCGCTTGCTCGATCGGTCGTCCACGCATCTCGAACGCGACCCGGAGCGCAATCTTCCAGATCCACGCCTCGAGCGCACCGTCGCCGCGGTAGTCGCCTCGGTTCTTGAGCGCCCGGGCGAAGCTCTCCTGCACCGCGTCGTGGGCGAGCTCGTGGCTCCCGACTATCCCGGCCAGCGCACCGCGAAAGCCCCGATAGCGGCGGGCGTAGACGTCCTCGATCGCCTCGGTCTGCCTGTCCATTCTCTTCAGAGAGGGCGGGCGCCTTCCTTTTCTTTAGTCGCTCGCCGCGAGCTGTTTGGCCATCTCGTAGTACTCGAGGTGCTGGCCGGGCGCGACCTCTTCCTCCTCCTCCGAGAGGATCTCGTAGCCGAGGTGCACGTAGAAGTCCTTGGCTGGCAGCGAGGCACTCAGGTCGAGCCGTGCGATACCGGCCGCAAGTGCCTCGGCTTCCAACTCTGCCATCACCTTCTTGCCGATCCCGCGCCACTGGCGGTCGGCGCGGACGAAGACGCGGCGGACGTTCGTCTCGACTCGCGTCCCGGTGGCGACGAGAGCCCCACCCGAGAAGACGACCAGAGTGTGACCTCGGGCCGCATCCGAGACGACGATCTCGCGCTCGTGGTAGTCGTGGAAGAAGTCGATCGCGCGCGGCGGGTAGACGGCCACGTAGCTCGTGTCGATCGTCTCGCAGACGAGCGCGTAGACAGCACCGAGGTCGCTGGGGCAGAAGCGGCGGATAGTCAGCTCTTCTGCCGTCATCGTCATCGTCCGGATCGCGACCGATCGGGTATCAGCTGATCCGCTCGACAACGAGAGTCAGCCCGTCGACCGCCTTGATCCGCACGCGCTCGTCGATATCGGCGCCTTCGTCGCAAACGGCCTCCCAGTGCTCGCCCTTGAAGCTGGCGCGACCGTTCGGGTGGCAAGCCTCGATCACCTTGGCGGTGCCACCGACCATGCTCTCGGCTCCGGTCGTCGCCCGCCGCCGGCGCGAGTACCAGATTCCGAACACCACCTCCCCCACCTCGCCGAAAAGCCCGAGTGCGAGCACCAGAACGTTCCAGGGCGTCGG
>PMZQ01000069.1:87531-98115 GCA_003170155.1 Actinomycetota bacterium
ACCGTGTTTTGGCACGAAATCGTCACATCCTCGAGCGCCTTTTCTCGATACCGTGCTACGCCCCGTGGGTGGGTGGGGGGAGGAGAGGTGGGTCCCGCCGATTTGAGCTCCGAGAAGACCGTGTCACGATCCCACGGGTGGGCATTTCCCCTCCGACCGAGCGCGGCCAGGTGCGAGTTTGGAACCTATTTCGGTAGGAGTGTGCGACCGAGACGGTCACTGGCGTCGCGAGTCGGACGCGCAGGCCAAGTGGATTAGTCGCTCTTAGGGCGTGTGGTCTACGAGCTCGAGGTAGACCATTTCAGCCGCGTCGCCGGACCTGGGTCCGATCTTGACTATGCGCGAGTAACCGCCGGGGCGATCGACGAAACGGGGTGCGACCTCGCTGAAGAGCAGGTGCACGGCGTCGATGGAGCGGAGCTTGGAGATCGCCAGCCTGCGCGCGGCCAGATCGCCGCGGCGGCCGAGCGTGATCATCTGCTCGGCAAGCGGCTTGATCGCCTTGGCCTTGGCCTCGGTCGTCTTGATGCGGCCGTGCTCGATCAGCGAGCAGACCAGGTTCGCGTATAGCGCTCGCCTGTGCGCGGAGTCGCGACCGAGCTTCTTACCTGTGCGCTGGTGCCGCATGGTCGCTCAGTCCTCGCCGCGCAGTCCCAGGCTGTGGGCTGCCAGCGTCTCCTTGACCTCTTCGATCGACTTCTTGCCGAAGTTGGGAATCGCGCCCAGCTCGCCCTCGCTCTTCGAGACCAGATCGCCGATCGTCTCGATGCCGACGCGCTTCAGGCAGTTGTAAGAGCGAACGCCCAGCTCAAGCTCTTCGATCGGGAAGTTCTCCATTCCGTGCGCGACCGTTGCCTCGGGTGCCGCCTCCGTGGCGGCGGCTTGGGTCAGGCCTTCGATCTTCTCGACATCGGTGAAAATGGCGAGTTGGCGGATGAGAATCTCGGCCGCTTGCGCAACCGCCTCGCGCGGATCGATCGAGCCGTCGGTTGTGACATCGAGGCGCAGCTTGTCGTAGTCGGTGCGCTGACCGACACGGGCCGCCTCGACGTCGTAGGAGACGCGGCGAACCGGTGAGAAGATCGAGTCGACCGGGATCACGCCAATCGTGTGCTCGGGGCCTCGGTTGAGCTCGGCCGGGACGTAGCCGCGGCCACGCCCGATCGTCAGTGTCAGCTCGAGCTTGCCGCGCTCGGAAAGGTGAGCGAGCTCGAGTTCCGGGTTCAAGATCTCCAGATCTGCAGGTGCCTCGAGGTCGCCGACCGTAATCGAGCCCGGACCCTTCTTCGAGAGCCGAACCTCGATCTCGGGCGAGTCACCGTAGAGACGGCAGATCAGGTTCTTCAGGTTGAGAACGATGTCGGTCACGTCCTCGCGCACACCGGGAATGGTGGTGAACTCGTGCGCGACTCCTTCGATCTTCACCGAGGTGACAGCGGCGCCCTCGAGTGAGGAGAGCAGCACGCGGCGGAGCGAGTTCCCGAACGTGTATCCGAAGCCGCGATCGAGCGGCTCGATCACGAAGATGCCGCGACGATCGTCCACTTCCTCGTGGACGATCTTGGGAACCTGAAATTCCATGAGGCTCATACGAGTGGCCAAGTTGCCGTTCCTTTCCCTCTCCTAAAACTTGTCCCAGTCGGTTACTTCGAGTAGAGCTCGACGATCAGCGATTCCTGCACCTGCGTGTCGATCTCTTCGCGCTCGGGCCAGCGCAAAATCGTCCCGGTCAGTCCCTCGTGATCGGCTTGCATCCAGCCCGGCACCGAGGCGGTGAGATCGGTGGCATCCCGGATCAGCTGCTCGGCAGAGGAGCCCGAGCGCACCGCGATCACGTCTTCGGGCTTGATTTGGTAGCTCGGGATGTTGACGCGACGCCCGTTGACGTGGAAGTGCCCGTGGCGGACGAGCTGCCGGGCCTGCGCACGCGAGGAGGCGAAACCGAGACGAGTGACGACGTTGTCGAGCCGTGCCTCGAGTAGGCGCAGCAGGTTCTCGCCGGTGACGCCCGAGCGCCGGGCCGCTTTCTCGTAGTAGCCGCGGAACTGCTTCTCGAGCAGTCCGTAGTAGCGGCGCGCCTTCTGCTTCTCACGTAACTGCAGCAGGTACTCGCTCTGCTTGATCCGGCCGCGGCCATGTTCGCCCGGCGGGTAGCTGCGTCGCTCGACGGCGCACTTCTCGGTCAGGCAGCGTTCGCCCTTGAGGAAAAGCTTGAGACCCTCGCGGCGGCACTGCTTGCACCTCGGCTCCAGGTTTCTGGCCACTAGACGCGCCTCCGCTTCTTCTGGCGAACGCCGTTGTGGGCCTGGGGCGTCACGTCCTTGACCGAGAGGATCTCGAGCCCGGCTGCCTGGAGCGAGCGGATCGCCGTCTCGCGTCCCGAGCCGGGGCCCTTGACGAAGACCTCGACCTTCTGCAGACCATGCTCCATGCCCTTGCGCGCGGCCGAGTCCGCAGTCACCTGCGCGGCGAATGGCGTCGACTTGCGCGATCCCTTGAAGCCCGCCGAGCCGGCCGACTCCCAGACGATCACAGCGCCTTCGCGATCGGTCAGAGCGACGATCGTGTTGTTGAACGACGTCTTGATGTGGGCCTGGCCGACGGCGATGTTCTTCTTGACGCGGCGGCGCGAACGACCGCGCGTCGGTTTTCTAGGAGGTGCCAACTACTTTCCCTTCCTGCCTCGGCCGATCAGCTTCTTCGGACCCTTGCGTGTGCGTGCGTTCGTCTTCGTCCGCTGCCCGTTGACCGGCAGGCCGCGCCTGTGGCGGACACCGCGGTAGCAACCGATCTCGACCAGGCGCTTGATCGCCTGCTGGCGATCGCGGCGAAGATCGCCCTCGACCTCGAGCTTCTGGTCGATGTAGTTGCGAAGCTTGGTGACTTCCTCGTCGGTGAGATCGCGCACCTTGGTGTCGGGCGAGAGCCCGAGATCGCTACAGACCTTGACCGACGTCGAGCGCCCCACTCCGTAGATGTAGGTCAGCCCGACTTCGAGTCGTTTCTGGTTCGGTAAGTTGACTCCGGCGATACGTGCCATCTATGCCTTTCCTATCCCTGCCGCTGCTTGTGACGAGGGTTGGAGCAGATGACCATCACCGTGCCGTGTCTCTTGATGACTCGGCAGCGCTCACAGATCGGTTTTACTGAGGGACGAACTTTCATATTTTTACCTGTGTCTGTAGGTGATCCGGCCTCGTGTCAGGTCGTAGGGCGAGAGCTCGACCTTCACCTTGTCGCCGGGGAGAATTCGAATGTAGTGCTTGCGCATCTTTCCGGAAATAGTTGCAAGCACGCTGTGTCCGTCATCGACTTGCACCCGGAACATCGTGCTCGGAAGCGCCTCGACAACCTCGCCTTCTACCTCGATTTTCTCTTCGCTCTTCGCCATCCTTCTCACGGAAACCGCGCTCGTTGGAGCGCGGTAATGCCTACGGCACGCGCGCGCAGTTAGACGCACTGCGCGGCGGCAGGCAATCGTAGCAGCTCCTGCCCGCTCCTCGCTTCTTTCGACCACCTTCAACCCGCTGAGAGCCCTGAAATTGCGGCCAGATCGACACCGGGCGCGGTTGTGAGGATACGGGGACCCTTGGTCGTGATCGCCACCGTGTGCTCGAAGTGAGCGGAAAGCGAGCCGTCGGTAGTGGAGATCGACCACTCGTCGTCGTGCACGAAGACGTCAGGCGAGCCGGCGTTGATCATCGGCTCGATCGCCAGAGTCATCCCCGCCGCCAGCTCCGGACCGCGGCCGGGCTCACCGTAGTTGGGGATCTGTGGATCCTCGTGCATCGCCCGGCCGACTCCGTGACCGACGAGCGTGCGCACGATCGAGAACCCCGGCCCTTCTGTCGCCTGCTGCACGGCGTGTGAGATGTCGGTGAGCCTATTCCCCGATCTGGCCTGCTCCACCCCGGCCACAAGCGCCACCCGGCAGGTGTCGAGCAACCGGCGCGCTTCCGGGTCGATCTCCCCGACCGGAAAGGTGAAGGCACCGTCGCCGACGAAGCCGTTCAACGTCACCCCTACGTCGACCGAAAGGATGTCGCCTTCGGCGAGCGAGTAGTCGCCGGGAATGCCGTGCACGACCATCGAGTTGGGCGAGGCGCAGATCGACGCCGGGTAGCCGCGATAGCCCTTGAAGGTCGGCTCGGCGCCCTGCGAGCGGATGAACTCCTCGGCCAGAGCGTCTAGCTCAGCGGTGGTCACTCCTGGCTCGATGGCGTTTCCGATGAGCGCAAGTGTTCGGGCGACGAGCTCGCCCGACCGCGCCATCCGCTCGATCTCCTGCTCGGACTTACGAATGATCATGCGACGCCGTCGAGCACGCGCTCGATCGCGGTAAACACCTCGTCCACGCTCGGTGTTGAGTCGACGGCGACGAGGATTCCTTTGTTGCGGTAATGCTCGGAGAGCGGCTCGGTCTGGCGCCGGTAGACCTCGAAGCGGTTCCTGATCACGTCGGGAGTGTCATCGGCGCGTCCCTGCTCGGCAGCACGACCAAGCATGCGCTCGACCGCCGTGTCCTCGGCCAGCTCCAGCTCGAGCACGACCTCGAGCGGGCGGCCGAGCTCGGCCAGAAGCACGTCGAGCGCTTCCGCCTGACCAAGCGTGCGAGGGAAACCGTCGAGCACGAAACCCTTCCGGGTATCGGACTCGGCGAGGCGGTCGCGGATAACGTCGATAACGAGCTCGTCGGGAACAAGTGCCCCACTCTCGACGATCGACTTCACCTTCTGTCCCAGATCCGATCCGGCTGCGATTGCGCCGCGCAACATCTCGCCGGTCGAGATGTGCGGAATACCGTGCATCTCGGCGACGCGAACAGCCTGAGTTCCCTTGCCGGCGCCCGGGGCGCCCAGCATGATCAGATTCAGCTCGCTCATTTCAAGAACCCTTCGTAGGAACGCATCATCATCTGCGACTGCATCTGCCGCATCGTGTCGAGCGCAACGCCGACGACGATCAGGATCGAGGTGCCACCGAGGGCACGCCTGCTCGACTGCGAGAAGCCGAAGTAATGGATCACGAGCACCGGGAAAACCGCAACCAGAGCCAGGAAGAGTGAGCCCGGAAGAGTCAGGCGCGTCATCACGCGATCGAGGTACTGCGCCGTCGGCGGACCGGGTCGGATACCCGGGATGTAGCCGCCGTTCTTGCGNNTTGATGAAGTGCTGCGTGCTCGGGAAGAAGAGAGCGATCGTGGGCGGGAAGGACATGATCGCCGCGGCGAAGATGACCGGGATGACGCCGGCCATGTTCACGCGCAGCGGCATGTAGGTCGATCCTCCGTCGGTCATCCGGCGCCCGACGACGCGCTTGGCGTACTGAATCGGGATCTTGCGCTGTCCTTCCTGGACATAGACGACGGCGACGATCACACCGAGCACGAGTAACGGGAAGAAAAGCCGCTCGGTCGAGTTGCCGTTGATCCAGACGCGGGTACCACCGACGAGCCCGGAGATGATGGAAGCGAAGACGATTAGTGAGATGCCGTTGCCGACACCCCGTTTGGTGATCAGCTCACCGAGCCACATCAGGAGCATCGAGCCGGCGGTAAGGGTGAGGATGATCAACAGGAACCGGCCCGCAGACCCGGATAAATAGTGCTGGCGGTGGAAAAGGTAGGTCCAGCCGATCGCCTGGATCGCCGACAGGACGACGGTGAAATAGCGCGTGTACTGGGTGATCTTCGCGTAGCCCGATTCGCCCTCTTTCTGCAGCTGCTCGAGCTTGGGAACGGCCACCGTCAGGAGCTGCATGATGATCGAGGCGGTGATGTAGGGCATGATCCCGAGTGCAAAGAGCGAGAACTTCGAGAGCGCGCCGCCCGAGAACATGTTGAGTAGGCTAAAAACCGTACCGCTCTGGTTCTGGAAAGCCTGCTTGATCTGGGCGGGATTGACGCCCGGAGCGGGCATCAAGCAACCGAGCCGGTAGATCGCGAGGATGAGCGCGGTGAAGAGAACGCGCTTGCGGAGCTCGGGAACCTTCCAGACGTTAACGAACCAGGAGAGCATGCGGTCTTGCTACTCCTCGGACTCGGCCGTCAACTCTTCAGCCGAAGCCGCTTCTTCGCTCGGCGCAGCCTTCGCCCTCGCACGCTTCGCGGCGGTCTTGGTGACCGGCTCGCGCAGGCACACGACCTTGCCACCCGCGTTCTCGATCTTCTCCCGCGCGCCGGCCGAGAAACGATGTGCCGTTACGGTCAGCTTCTTGGTCAGCTCGCCGTCGCCGAGCACCTTCACGTCGATGCGCGCGCTCGAAACGAGCCCTTGCGCGAGCATCAGCTCGGGCGTCACATCGGTTCCGGCGTCGAAGCGCTCCAGATCGCGGACGTTGACGGGCTGAGTCTCGGTGCGGAAGGGACCGACCGGCATCGCGTCTTTCGAGGTCGAGCCGCGCAGCTTGCCGAGGCGCATCGCCAGCGGCATCTGGCCACCCTCAAAGCCCGCGCGCATCTTGTGCGAGCCGGCACGGGACTTCTGACCCTTGAGCCCGCGCCCGGAGTAGCGACCCTTGCCGGAACCCTGGCCACGGCCGATACGCTTGCGCGCCTTGCGTGGCTGAGCCGGACTCAGATTGGAGAGATTGAGCTCGTCGCTCATCAGACTTCCTCGACCTTGACGAGGTGGCTGACCTTTTTGAGCATACCGGCCAGCTGGGGACTCTCTTCGTGCTCTACCGAGCGACCGATGCGGCGCAGGCCCAGCGCGCGCATCGTGCCGCGATGGCTCCGGCTCTGGGTGATCTCGCTACGGATCTGAGTGATGCGCAAGCGAGCCATCAGGCGGACACCTCCGTTTTCTTGGTGGAAGCCCGCAACGGCAGTACATCGGCTATCGACTTACCGCGAATGCGCGCGACGTCCTCGGGGCGGCGCAGGCTCTTGAGGGCATTCACGGTCGCCTTGGCCATGTTGATCGGATTCGTCGTGCCGAGGCTCTTGGCGAGAATGTCGTGGATCCCGGCCAGCTCGAGTACCGCCCGCACGCCGCCACCGGCGATGACTCCGGTGCCCTCGCTCGCCGGCCGTAGCATCACGCGAGCAGCGTCGAACTTACCGATCGTCTCGTGCGTGATCGTGGTGCGATGCTTGGGTACGGTGAAGATGTTCTTCTTGGCGTCTTCGACCGCCTTGGTGATCGCGAGCGGGACCTCACGCGCCTTGCCGTAGCCGACGCCGACACGGTCGACCCCGTCGCCGATGGCGACCAGCGCAGTGAAGGAGAAGCGGCGGCCACCCTTGACCACCTTGGCGACTCGGTTGATCTCGATCACGCGCTCTTTGAGCTCACGCTGCTCGGATGCTTCGATATTGCTCAAAACTTGAGTCCTCCTTCGCGCGCCGCGTCCGCGAGCGCCTTGACACGACCGTGATAGAGGTAGCCGGCGCGGTCGAAGACACAGGTCTCGATACCGGCCTTCTTAGCGCTCGCCGCCAAACGCTTTCCAACCTCGACGGCCTGGGCGGCCTTCGCGCCCTTGAAGCTCTTCGGTAGGCCGATCCAGGTTGCCGAGGCGAGCGTCTGCCCGTGCTCGTCGTCGACGAGCTGTGCCGAGATTCCGCGGTTGGAGCGAAACACGACCAGGCGCGGCCGCTCGGCCGTACCGGCGATCTTCCTGCGCACCCGCCGGTGACGGCGGATGCGGGCTTCTCGTGTGGTGAGGTTGCTCACGCTCTCTTCCCAACCTTCCGGCGCACATGCTCGCCCACGTAGCGGATCCCCTTGCCCTTGTAGGGCTCGGGCGGACGCACGGCGCGAATCTCGGCGGCAGTCTGCCCGACCATCTGCTTGTCGGTGCCTTTGACGATGATCTGGGTCGGAGCCGGGACTTCGAAGTCGATGCCGGCACGCGGTTGGATGACGACCGAGTGGGAGAAGCCGACAGCGAGCTCGATGTCTTTCCCCTTGAGCACGGCGCGATAGCCGACGCCCTGGATCTCGAGCTGCTTGGAGTAGCCCTTGGCGACTCCTTCGATCATGTTGGCCACGAGCGTGCGGGTGAGTCCGTGCAGGGCCCGGTCCTCGCTGCGATCGGTCGGCCTGGTGACGAGAATCTGGCCGTCCTTCTCCTCGATCTTCATCCGCTGCGGAACGACCTGAGAGAGGTCGCCCAGCGGCCCGCTCACCTCCACGCGCCCAGGCGCAACCGTGACGGTAACTCCGCCCGGCACCTCGATCGGTTTTCTTCCAATGCGACTCACTTCAATTAACGCCCTTCTCGGCAGTGATCACCAAACGAAACAGACGACCTCGCCTCCGATGCCCTCTTCCTGCGCACGACGGCTCGTGACTAGGCCCTTGGAGGTGGAAAGAATAGCGGTGCCCATGCCACCGAGCACGCGTGGCAACCTGTCGTTGCGTGCATAGACGCGGCGACCGGGGCGCGAAATGCGGCGCAGGCCGCTGATAACCCGCTCGCGGTTGCGCCCGAACTTGAGTTGAATGACCAGTGTGTCGAAGCTCTCGCCTTTCTCGATGCGGCAGTCGCGTACGTAGCCCTCCTCCACGAGGATGTGGGCGATCGACTCCTTCATGCGCGAGGTCGGCATGCGCACCTCTTCGTGCAGCGCCTTGTTGGCGTTGCGGATACGAGCGAGCATGTCGGCTATGGGATCTGTCTGCACGGTCTCACCCTCCTACCAGGAACTCTTGGTCATCCCAGGAATGACCCCTTGATGGGCAAGCTCGCGCAGGCAGATACGGCAGAGCTTGAACTTCCGAAAGACCGCGCGCGGGCGACCGCAGCGCTGGCAGCGCGAGTACGAGCGCGTGCGAAAGCGCTGCGGCCTTGCCTGCTTTACAACTAGGGACTTCTTGGCCATCAGCGTTCTCTACTTTCTGTGGCGAAGGGCAGGCCCAGACCGCGCAGGAGCGCGAGCGAAGCCTCGTCACCTCCGGCCGTGGTCGTGATAGTGACGTCGAGCCCGTGAACCTGGACAACGTCGTCGTAGTTGATCTCGGGAAAGATGATCTGCTCACGAATGCCGAGCGAGAAGTTGCCGCGACCGTCGAACGAGCCCGGGTCGAGTCCGCGGAAGTCGCGGATGCGCGGCAAAGCCACCGACACGAGCCGATCGAGAAACTCATACATGCGCGCGCCTCGCAGCGTTACTCGCACCCCAACCGGCATCCCGGCGCGGAGCTTGAAGGCCGCGATCGACTTGCGCGCGCGCCGAACCTGCGGGCGCTGGCCGGCGATGATCGTCAACTCGTCGAGCGCCACGTCGAGCGCCTTGGCATCGGTCTTGGCGTCGCCGACTCCCATGTTGAGCGTTATCTTCGTCAGCTTAGGCACCTGCATGATCGAGCTGAGACCCAGCTCGTCCTTGAGCTTCGGGCGAAGCTCCTGGTCGTAGCGCTCCTTGAGGCGCGGCGCATAAACGTCGGTCTTCTTGGGGCTCATCTGTCGATCTCCTGGCCGCAACCCTCTCGCCGGCAAACCCGCAGCTTGTGCGTCTCGCCCTTGCGCTCGACTACCTTCACGCCGACCCGGGTCGTCTTGTTGCAGACGGGGCAGACGATCATCACGTTCGAAGCGTCGAGCGGAGCTGCCTTCTCGATGATCCCGCCGGGCACGACCTGCGGACTGCCCATGCGGCTCGCGTCCTTCATGGCGCGGGGGCGCGTGTGGCGCTTGATCATGTTCAGGTTCTCGACGATGACCCGGCCCTCGCTGGGGCGCGCCTCGATGACACGGCCTTGTTTGCCGCGATCCTTGCCGCTGAGGATCTGAACGAGGTCGCCCTTCTTGATCTTGAGTTTGGTCACTGCCATCACAGAACCTCCGGCGCAAGGCTGACAATCTTCATGAAGTTCTTCTCGCGCAGTTCGCGAGCGACCGGGCCAAAGATACGCGTGCCGCGCGGATTTCGCTGGTTGTCGATGATCACGGCTGCGTTCTCGTCGAAGGCGATCTGGGTGCCGTCGTCGCGGGCGTAAGCCTTCTTCGTGCGCACGACCACGGCCTTGACGACTTCACCCTTCTTCACCTGACCGTGCGGGGTCGCCGACTTGACGGTGGCGACGATGATGTCGCCCACGCGCGCATAACGGCGGTGCGAGCCGCCCATGACGCGGATACAGAGAATCTCACGGGCGCCCGTGTTGTCGGCCACACGCAGACGTGATTCCTGCTGGATCACTTCGCGACCTCCAAGATCTCCACGACGCGCCAACGCTTGGTGGCAGATAGCGGCCGCGTCTCGACGATGCGGACGATGTCGCCTACCTTGGCGCTGTTCGCCTCGTCGTGAGCGTGGAACTTCTTCGATCGGCGCATCACCTTGCCGTACTTCCTGTGCGCCTTGAGGGTGTCGACCTTGATGACGACGGTCTTGTCCATTGCCGCGGAGACGACCACGCCACGCCGTTCCTGGCGCTTGCCGCGCTCGGACTCGGGTTTGGGCAGACTGACGATCGGCTTGCGTTCGCCTCGTTTCGCAGGCTTCTTCGCCTGTGCCTTGCCGGTGCGCTGACGGCGCTCGTGACGAGGAACGTGGCGGTGGCTTCGCGCTCGCTTGGCCGGTTGAGCGGGCGCGGGCTCCGTTGCGGGAGCAGCCTCGGGCTCGAGCGCGGGCTC
>PMZQ01000069.1:98124-99109 GCA_003170155.1 Actinomycetota bacterium
CTCGGGCTCGGGCTCGGGTGCAGCCTCAGCGGCCGGTGTTTCGAGTGCTGGCTCGGAAGCGGGCTCCGTTGCGGGAGCAGCCGCGGGCTCGGGCTCCGCTGAGGTCTCGGATTCGAGTGCGGGTTCTGGCGCTGTCTCGTCCACAGGCTTCGCGGGCACGGCCTCGGCCGGGGCCTCGGTCTCGACCTGCTCTTCGCTCGGGTTGATCTTGTTCTCTTCCATCTACTGCCTCTCCAGCGCTGCTTGCCGCTCGCCGCGAATGGTGATGATACGCGCGATATCGCGCTTCACGAGCGGGATTCGCGCCGTGTTCTCGAGCGCTCCGGTTGCTGACTGGAAACGCAGGTTGAAGAGCTCTTGGCGTGCATCAACCAACTTGTGCTCCAGCTCCTCGTCGTTCAATTCGCGCAGCTCCTTAGCTCTCATAGGGACCACTCTCTCGCGTGACGATCTTCGCCTTGACGGCGAGCTTCTGACTGGCGAGCCGGAGCGCTTCGCGCGCCAGCGGCTCCGATACGCCAGACAGCTCGAACATGACGCGCCCGGGCTTGATCACGGCCGCCCACCCTTCAGGTGAGCCCTTGCCCGAGCCCATGCGCGTTTCCGCCGGCTTCTTGGTGAAGGACTTGTCGGGGAAGACGTTGATCCAGACCTTGCCGCCGCGCTTTATTTTGCGCGTCATGGCGATACGAGCTGCCTCGATCTGCCGGTTCGTGATCCAACCCGCCTCGAGCGCCTTGAGTCCGAAATCGCCGAATTGCACGGTCGTCTGGCCCTTGGAGTAGCCACGGCGCCGGCCCCGGTGCACTTTGCGGAACTTCGTTCTTCGCGGAAGCAACATCAGCTACTCGCCTCGCCATCGGTCTCCGGCTTCTTGCGCGGCGAGCGCTTGGCGGCCGGTTTGGCCGGTTCCTTGCTCGCGGCGGCTTTTTTCGGCTTCTCGGCTGCAACCTTGGGCTTTGCGGCAGCCTTCGGCTTGTCGGCG
>PMZQ01000062.1 GCA_003170155.1 Actinomycetota bacterium
CTCCGTAGCGACGCCGAGAAACACCTCAGGCTCGGTTGGTTCGGTCGCTTTAGCGGTTTCGGGGAATTGCTCCACGGCACGTGTTGCGCAGCGCCGAGCCCCCTCGTAGGGCACGCCGTGTGAGGCCAAGCGCTCTGCAACTAAATCGACCATCGTCGGCCACACCGTCGATCCGCGACTCAGGGCCTTCTGCGCTCTCGACATTCTCAACGGCCTCCTAGCTCGACTCCCGCTCTCGTGAAGTCTTTACGACGGACGTCCTGTTTTTTTTGCAGCCAACGATTGCCGGCGTCGACCGTATTCCTCCGACACAACGGTCCGTATCTCAACGTCGCGACCGTTTCGTTCCCCCAAGAACGCGAGGCGCCGTCTCTCGTTCGCTACACGGCCTCGCATATGCGAAAGGAGCCCGATGTTCATTTCACCCCGAAACCTTGGAAAGCTTTGGCTGCTTGGGCTTACGGTCGCGACCGCGCTCATCGTTGGCGCGACGGTCGGGTGCCAGGGCTCGCACAACCAAGAGACGTCTTCTTCGTGCCCTGGCTCGCCGATCGAGCCGATCTCCGCGCCGCCGAACGATGTCGAAGAACTTGCCCTCGATGTCTCGATCTCGACCAAGTCGGCATCTCTTCGGGCAGCGTACGAAGCTGCCGCGCTAGCGAGTGTGAATCAGATCGCCTCGAAGAAGGGGGCGCTCAGGATCATCGCGTTCGGCGCGTCAGGCGTGGGAGCAAAAGTCGTGTTCGAGGGGTCGTTCGCACCGGTGAGCGACGACGACGTTTACAACCAGGCCGCCCAGAACCGCGCTTCTTGCTGGGCGAAGGAGGCGATCGCGCAGGCGCTTGCGACGCGCACGGCTCCTCGCGATAGCGGAACTGACGTCGCTGGGGCAACCGCTTCGTTGATCACCGACGTTCGCTCGCTCGTCGGGCCTGGCGGTACGACGTCCGTGGCCGTCTTTACGGACGGCTGCCAGGCTCCGGCACCCTCGGGCCCTAACCACAACCTGACCGATCTCTGCCAGCTCCTCGTCTCAGGCGAGAGTCCTGCTCGGATCCTCGGTGCGCATGAGGTGGAATTCTCGCTCGGAGACGCACGCGGAGTGACGATCACGATGAAGGGGATCGGCGTAGGCCACAACCAGAATGGGGCGAGTACAACCTTCGCTCGGAAGTTGGTGGAGCTCTGGGTGACGGCCTGCCACAGAGCTAACGCGCGCACGTGCGAGATCGGGAGCGCCGTCTCATGAGCTGGCTCCCGAGCAGCAAGAACGCGGACGGATCGCTGCGCGAAACGAGCGTGGAGACGCACCGGCGAATCCGCACGGCCTGCCGCTCTCTCTTCCGGATCGACAGCTCGCCCAACGGTATCGGCAACCAGCAGAACGGCAGCGACGCGTCGTTGATCTCGATCAAGGCACCCGATCCCGTCCAGGCGCTGGCAGTGACGTTGCCGATCAAGGTCACGGCCGAGGAGCGCGCGACCCACTCTCGCTTTAGGGCGGCCCTCCTGTTCGAGCGGCAGAGGATCGATCGCGAGCGGACGACGAAGCGCCAACTGCTCGGTCGGCAACTTGCTCGGCTCCGGACGCTCCGCTTCCGCGAGGAGCAGGCTCACGAGCGGCTCGAGAAGTCGGAAAGCGATAGAGACACCTTCGTCAAGAACGTGCCTAAGCCCAGGCAGCGTTTCCTCAACGCTCCAGTTGCGAGGACGATGCCGCTCGTGCCTTGGGCGCTCTGGGGCGCGGACACGATGATCATCGCCAGAGCGTGGGGCCTCTTCGGGCCGGTTGCGATCCCGTTCATTTCCGCTTCGGGGAGCATGGCAACGCTGACGGCACTCCTACGCGCGGGTCTCGTCTCTTTCGGGCTCATCTTCGGCGTTCGCTTCGCCGGCGGCCGCCTGCGCGACACCGTCGACCAGTTACGCGATAAGCCGAAGGTCGGTCACATCTGCGACGCGAGCGTCGCTGGCGCCGTGATCGTGGCGGCGATCGCGCTCGCGGTCGCCACGGCAGAGATGCAGGCGGCGTTGCTGCAAATCGTGTCTGGTGGCTCGAGCGTCAATGTGCCGACAGCGCTCCTCTTCGCGATCGTCGCCTTCCTGATCACGGTCTCGCTCGCCTGCGGCTACTTCCTCAACGAACCCGAGCTGAAGGAGGCGCGTATGCATGAGCAACGCATCAAGGAGGGCTTCACAGCGCTCGATGCCGCTGTTTCGGCTGAGGACGATCAGAGGGGCGACGTGCGCTCGACGATCGAAGAGCTCCGTGGCCTGGATCGCCAAGAGAAGCTGCTGATCGAAGAGCAGAAGGCTCACGCGGACGAGGAGGTCTTCATCTTCAAGGCGGCAAACGGCCCGGTTTACGGCTTCGAGTTCGACAACGAGCCCGACCAGAAGGACGGCGAGAAGGATGGCTAGGCGAGCGGGATCACTTGCGCGTCCAGGTGCTCTTCCGCGGAGCCGACCGCTCACCGCTCGCCCGCTTGGACGAGGTGATCCGCTCGCCGATCTCCTTCGATCGACGAGCGGCGCAGGCCGAGCCGTGGTCGTAGATGTTCAACGCCTGATCGACGAGGCGCTCCGAGGGTCGGCGGCAGCGCTCTTCGACCGGCTAAGGAAGGAGGAGGGAGAACCCGAGCTGCCGATCACGGTTCCTGGCTCGCGGACGCTGACCATGCTGCTTCGGATCTGCGTCTGCGTGGACGAATCGGGCTCCGTCTCTTCCACGGATCCCGGCGGAGAGGCCCGCCGAGCCACACTGCTCGCCTGCGACTGGCTCGATGAGTACTCCGAGAACCCGCGCGATCGTATCGGTCTCGTTCGCTTCGCCGAGCGAGCCGACTCGATCAATCCCGTGCGCGCTGGCTCCGCTAGGGCAGCGATCGAGCGGGCGTTGGCCCGCGGCGGGCAAGATCTCGGAGGCGGGACACAGCTCGCTCCGGCGGTCGAAGAGATACGCCGCATGCTCGGAGGACACCTGCGCGAGTACCGTCTGGCTCTGCTTGTCACGGACGGCCAGGTAGCCGAGCCGGATGACGAGCTGCGGCGTCTGTTTGGGCGCCTGCGCGCCTCGCTCGATTCTGTCTACTTGATCGCGCTCGATGCCGACGGCTCCTGGAGTAGCCAGACCCACGCTCGATACGACTCGCTTGGCCTCTCGGGCGTGATCCCACTCAAGAAGGCAGGAGGAGCCGAGCTCGCAGCAGCGATCGCCACCGTGCTCGTTCACGAGGCAGGCCTCTCGGTTCTGAACGCGGCCGGCAGACGGAGGTTCAGGTGAGCCCGATCCTCGACAACTGGTTCCGCTTCCTCTGGAGCCTCCTCCTGGCCGCGATCGTCATCAACGTCTCAATCGCGCTGATCAGGCCGGCAGTGCCGTACTTGATCGCCTTTGTTGCGATCGTCGGGATCTTCCAGATCGTTCGCTGGTGGAGGGAGCGCTGGTGATGCCGGACCCCTGTAATAGAGCGGCATTTCAGAAAATAGTGTTGACAATTTGGACAACATGTGAGACAGTCGT
>PMZQ01000038.1 GCA_003170155.1 Actinomycetota bacterium
GAGATGACCAGCCTGGTCAAGCAGTTCGCGCCGGCGAAGGAAAAGAGCTAGGCGGCCACCGCCGGCTGAGCGCCGGCCAGCTTCGCCGACAGCGTTATCTCGAGGCCCTTCAGCGCCTGGGAAACCGGGCAGTTTGTCTTTGCCTGCTCAGCCTTGGCCAGGAAGGCTACTTCGCTCAGTCCGGGGACACGCCCACTCACTTCCAGCTGCGAGCTCGTGATCCCGGTGCCGGGCACGAAGGTGACGGTCGCCCTCACGTCGAGCTGCTCGGGCAGCGTTCCGCCCTCGGCCAGGAGCAGTGAAAACGCCATCGCAAAGCAAGAAGCGTGCGCGGCGGCGATCAACTCCTCCGGGCTCGTCTTTCCATCTGAAGACTCGGCCCGCGCGGCCCAGCTGACCGGTAGCGCGCCGAGCACGCCGCTTCCACTCGATTCGATCAGACCGCTGCCGTCGAACAGCCCACCTCTCCAACTTACTGATGCAACTCTCCTGGCCATATCGCCCCCTCTCCGACAGCGCGAAAACAACTCCCGCGCCACTCCTAAGTGTTCCCGTCGAAGGAAGTCTCAACCGTGCATGTTGTTAGAAGCTCGGTGCGGAATGCAGACTCGCCGACTGGTTGTGATCGACGAATACGAAGCCAGGAGTCGAACGATCGGCCGAAACCTATGGGTAGTCTCAACCCGTGGACTCTTCTCGCGACACCACGTTCCGCCGCCCCCGGCCATCAATCACCCAGCCAGCAGCGCGCTTCTTTGTGATTCGAGTTCCTAGCGTCTATCCCGGTAGGGATGTGCGACCGAGGCGGTCAAGCCGTGAATGCCAGTGGCCGAAGGGTTGTGAAGGCGCACTGGCAGTGCGGTGAGTGGCCCTTCGGTTGCTGGCGCCGCGGATCGGTCGCCTCGGACGTGCAAGCCTAGTGGAATAGGCGCTTACGCCATGACGTCGATCGGGTGCTCGGCTGTGCTTGCCTCGCGCTCGACGGCGTGCTCGGCTTCGAGCTCGTAGACGCGTTTGAAGGCGGCGATCGCCACCTCGACCTCGTCGAGAGAGGGCTCGCGCGTCGTCAGCCGCTGCAGCCAGAGTCCGGGTGCAAGCAGGGCCGCCAGCACGCGGCTGCGCCGGTGCTTGCCCGCGAAGCGGATCAGTTCGTACGCGAGTCCCGCGATCGGCAGCAGCATGAAGATTCGAGTGGCGATCAACCAGTACCAGTCGAGGCTTCCGAAGAGGTAATAGATGAAGGCGTAGACGAAGATCGCGAGCACCATGACCCAGAGTAGGAAGGCGGTACCGCAACGTGGATGGATGACGCTGTAGGGCATGGCCTTCTCGGGAGTCAGCTCCTCTTCGGCCTCGAAAGCGTTGATCACTCTGTGCTCGGCGCCGTGGTACGCGAAGACTCGGCGCAGATCCGGAATCAGCGAGACGAGCGCCATGTAGATCACAAGGATGCTGACTCGGATAGCTCCCTCGACCAGTACGAACCACACGCCGCTCACCGAGAGCAAGCGCGTGATCACGGCTGGGCTGACCTTGAAAAGCCCGACCGCGAAAACAATCGCAAAGATGAACATCGAGGCTATTGCCCAACCACCGAGCTCGAAGCCCTCCTCGCCGTCCTCATCTTCGATCGCGAACCTGGTCGAGATGGCGAGCGCGCGGAAGCCGATCCCAAGCGACTCGCCTAGGGCCATCACGCCGCGGATCACGGGCAGCCGCAAGAACCAGTGCCGCTTCATCGGCGAGCTGATCGGCCGCCAGACATCGGCCAGCTCGCCGTTCGGCTTGCGCACGGCCACCGCCCAGAAGGAGGGGCTGCGCATCATCACGCCCTCGATCACAGCTTGGCCACCGTACATCGGTGTTCCTTGCGCGCGTAGGGGCAAGCAAGAGAAGCGTTGCCAGCGCTTCCTCTGAGCCTTTACGGTTGCTACGGAGACGCTCACGCCTTCTTGGCGCGAGCTGCCTTCTCGGCCTTTTCGAGCCGGCGCTGGAAGCGCTCCACCCGGCCACCGGTGTCGACGAGCTTCTGCTTGCCGGTGTAGAAAGGGTGGCAGGCCGAGCAGATCTCGACGTGCAGCTCGGGCTTCACAGAGCGGGTCTCGAACTCGTTGCCGCAGGAACAGCGAACGATCGTCCGCACGTAATCGGGGTGGATATCAGCCTTCATCTGGATCGAGGATACCAGAGGCAGTACGGGGCGCCACGTTGCCACCGGAGACAACGGCCAGCACCGTCGATCCCGGCTCCGGTTTGAAGACTCCGGCGAGAAGCGCGGCGGTCGAGACGGCGCCGGCAGCCTCGCAGGCCAGCTTCGCGCGTTGGTAGAGGAAGCGCATGCCCTCGCGGATCTCCTGCTCGCTGACGAGCACGACGTCGTCGACCTTGTCTTTGGCGATGGCGATGCAGTGGTGTCCAGCAAAGGGCGCCGAAAGTCCATCGGCGATCGAATCGGGCTTGACCCTGACCCATTGTCCTCCCGCCAGCCCCGCGTAGAGCGCGGCCGACTGCTCGGGCTCGACGCCGATTACCTTGACGTCCGGACGCAGCGCCTTGACCGCGGTGGCGATACCGGCAACGAGGCCGCCACCTCCGACCGGCACCAAGATCGCACTGACCTCGGGCGTGTCCTCGAGTATCTCCAGACCGAGCGTTCCCTGGCCGGCGATGATGAAGGGGTCGTCGAAGGGATGCACCATGACCATCCCCGTCTCTTCCATCAATTCGTCGGCGCGGTCGAAGGCCTCGTTCGCGTTCTGGGCTTCCAGGTCGACCTCGGCGCCGTAGGCGCGCGTGGCAGCGATCTTCTGTGGGCTGGCGCCCTGCCACATTACGACCCTGCTCGTGATCCCCTCCAACGAGGCGCCGTAAGCGATCGCCTGGGCGTGGTTTCCGGCCGAGACGCCGATCACACCACGGGCTTTCTCCTCGTCTGTGAGTGTGGCCAGCTTGGAGAGAACGCCGCGAACCTTGAAGGCCCCGGTGCGCTGAAAAAGCTCGGCCTTGAGTAGCACGTTGGCGCCGGTGAGCTCGCTCAGCTGCGTGGAGCTGAAGGTTGGTGTGTGATGCAAGCGGCTACCGATCGCCTCGCGGGCGGCGAGCACCTCGTCAAGCCCGATCTTCCTCAAGCCGGTCTTCATGCGTTGATCCTAGCTGCCTTTCGGTACGAAGTGCTCTCAGATTGGAGATGAACGTTGGGCTCGCACGCGATTCTGCGCTCGCTCTCTCGGGGCGCCGCTCGCGTGCGGCGCCCCGAGAAGACAGTGCTTTAGCACGGCCCCGGAGAGCGCCGTGTGTCCAGCGGCATCAGACGGCGTCGGAAGGACGGTCGCACCCGGCCATACGGGGCTACCGAGCGAGAGAGCGAGCGCGGATGCAGATCCGGTAGCGAAACAGCTCGCTGAAGGGGGCGCCGATCAGCTCGACGGTGCGGAAGACGGGGATGAAGCTGCGCCGCGCCAGCTCGAGCTCGATCGCAAACCCTGCCGCTCGTAGCTCGTCGGCGAGCGTCCGGCTCGACAGCAGCCCAATGTGAGTCTCGTTGGCGCCGACCAGAAAGTTCCGGCTCTTCATCCGTTCGATCAGGTGCTTGGGGTTGGGAGTGTGGATCGAGAGTGTCCCGCCCGGTACAAGCACGCGTCTGCACTCGCGGAACATGCCTCGCAGCGTCTCGAGCTCCAGATGCTCGGTCAGATCGGCGGCCAGCGCCTTGTCGAAGTAGCAATCCTCGAACGGGAGCCGTGAGACGTCACCCACCTCGAAACGAAGCTTCGGATGCAGCCGGCGAGCTTCGGAGACACCCAGTTCGGAGGCGTCGACGCCGACTGCATCGCAGCCCGACCTGGCCAGAAAGTCGGTCATCGAGCCCGCCGCGCAACCGAGATCGAGCACGCGCTCGCCGGGCTGAGGATCGACCAACTCGAGAACGTTGCGGAGTCGCATCTTCGTCCAGCGCGTCTCCTCGGCGTAGGCCGAAGCCATCGCCTGCATGAACTCCTCGTCGTAGCCTTCGCCGGCGTGGGTACGGATCAGCGGCAGCTTCATCGACCGACACACTAGCCGTGGTTGTGGAGCGAAAGCGCAGTTGTCTCCGAGATAGCGCCGGCGCTGACCCGTTCACCAATCGCCGCCTGCCACGGTGATAGGGTTCCGCGCCACCGGTCAGAAGACGACGACGAGATGAAACGGAAGCTTTCGAAAACAGCTCTGGTGTTGGCCGCCCTCTCCGTCGTCGCCCCTCTCTCTTCCGGCAGCGCCACGCGAGCGGTCCCCGGGCTCATCTTCCCGGTCGTCGGACCCGTTAGCTACATCAATGACTTCGGTGCTCCGCGTGGCCGGCTTCCACACCAGGGAAACGACCTCATGGGCATCAAGAAGTCGACCGTCGTGGCGGTCGAAGCCGGCAAGGTCACGTTCTGGACGCACTCTGCCAGCGCCGGCTGCATGCTCTACCTCCACGGCAACAGCGGGACGATGTACGAGTACATCCACCTGAACAACGACCGCACGATGAAGAACGACAACCGCGGTAAATGCGTTGCGGGCACGGCCTACGCCAAGGGGCTCAAGGACGGAGCCCATGTCGTGGCCGGGCAACCGATCGGCTTTCTCGGCGATTCGGGAGATGCCAACGGAATCGCTTCCCATCTCCACTTCGAGCTTCACCCGCGTGGCGGAAACGCCGTCAGCCCGTATCCCTATCTGAAGCGTGCCCGCATCCTCCTCTTCGCGGCCGACCCGGGCGACCGGGTCTCGCTGACGCTGAAGAGGACGTCGCTTGCCGCCGACACCGGCGCCGGGACGCTGAGCATGCGCCTGACCGACCTCGTCGCCTCGACGGGTCTACATCTCGAGAAGCTCTCCCGGAAGATCACACTCGCGCTCTCGCCCGACACGCTGGTGCTCGACGAGCTCGGTAACCACGTTCCATTCGAGAACCTCGACGGGCTCAGCGACGGAGAGCCGGTGCAGATCGAGACCACGAGCGTTCCGACCACGCTTGCTTCCGAGCTTGGCTCCTCGCTCGCGCTGACGACTTTCTCGGTCACGATCCCGAGCTAGCCCGACATCGTCGGGCAGGTCTCAGTTGAGGCGAGCCCGGAGGAACTCGACAATCGTCCCAGTGGGGGCGCCGGGCGTGAAGACTTCGGCGACGCCCTGGCTTCTGAGCGTCTTCGCCTCATCGTCCGGGATGGTGCCGCCGACAACCACGAGCACGTCGTCGGCGTCCTGCGCTTTCAAGCCTTCGAGCACGCGTGGCACAAGCGTCATATGGGCACCGGAAAGGATCGAGAGCCCGACCGCATCGGCATCCTCCTGGATCGCCGTCTCGACGATCTGCTCCGGAGTCTGGTGTAGACCCGTGTAAATGACCTCCATGCCGGCATCGCGCAGCGCGCGCGCGACCACCTTCGCGCCACGATCGTGTCCGTCCAGGCCGGGCTTTGCGATGACTATCCGGATCGGATCGGGCACGCGGCCAGTATAAGGGGGGCCGTTCATGAGGAGGAACTAAACGGGGCACGTTCGAACCCTCGAGCCGCGGTTGAGCTTTCTAGGGTCGGTGCGCTCCACGACGAGTTGCTCCGTAGAGCCTTGGTCAATCCTCGTGAACCTCGCCCTACTCCGGCGAAGGTGAGCCCGGTGCTCGAGACCGTAACGCTAGTGCTCGAGCTGGCTGAGCGGCCGATGCGGGCGCGCGAGATCCACGCGGCGGCTGAGTATCTCGCTGGTGAACCGTTGCTCTGGAACTCGGTGAAGTCAGCACTCGCGGCCTGCGCCGTAGGTAACGAAGCGTGCTTTGAGCGCGTCCGTCGCGGCTACTACCGAATTAAGGAGAACAGGGTGCGGTGATCCGAGTAAAAGCGGGCGCCTTCTCGGCGCGATCGGAAGCGCCGCTTGTGATCATCGTCTCGTTTCTTGCAACTCGACGACTAGATGACACGCGGGTTCGAATACCACTGGGGGCCAATTCCGGAGAGGAAAGATGCCTCATTCAAGCCTTTATAGTGGCACGCGTCGTCTCGAAGGCCGCCCGCCCGCGCAACAGCGCCTCGTCGTCGGCGCGCAGCACCGGCTGGGCGGGATCGACGAGGCCGCGTCCAAGCACGGTCAAAGCGAGCGTGGTCATCTGCTTCATCCTTGCACGAGCGCTGAGTCTTCGCGCTAAAGAAGCGCCGGCTTCTCACCACTTTCCTCGGCGGCCATCCCCGAAACGGGGACGATTTCGGGTTTTCGCCTCCAACGCAGGGCTGCGCGCTCAAACCACCACCCGGCACGCCGAATTTCCTGGCAGTTCAGAGCAGCTACCCCTGAGAGAGAGAACATGCGCCGACACCAGATTTCCGAGCCACGAATTTCGTTGCTAACTCGCCACGCGCGCCTCAGCGTCCTCGCGTTGGTCGCAATCGCACTTCCACTCGTGCTCGCAGCGCCGTCAACGTCGGCGCCGGCGAAGAGCACGCTCACAGTGAGCGGCAAGCTCGACCGCGCCGGCTACACGGTGCTGGCGGTCGGCTACAGCGGAAAGGTCACCTCGACCAACAAGCGGTCGTTCAAGCTGCAGCTGGCCGAGAAACGCGTAACGCT
Organism: Actinomycetota bacterium; assembly: GCA_003170155.1. Taxonomy (GTDB): domain Bacteria; phylum Actinomycetota; class Thermoleophilia; order Gaiellales; family Gaiellaceae; genus Fen-549. Next base: position 6,589 of record PMZQ01000038.1, read on the forward strand.
CCAGCTCGTCAACTCGCGCGGCAAGTACGCCGGCCCGATCGTGGTCGGTTACGCGAAGGGGAAGGCGATCGTCGGCGTGCGCGCCGGCGCGAGACTCGGCACGATCAAGGTGCTGCCGAGCAAGGGCTACGCACGCGTCGCCAAGAAAGTACCCAGCAAGTGGCTCGACGCGAAGCGGACGGCGCTCGTACGCAAGCAGGTGCCGCTCGGCAACGGCCGTAACTTCGGCTTCGTCAAATCGTCGCGGCACAACGGTCCGAGCGGCGCCGGAGGCGACACCGACTACGACGGCGTGCCCAACGTGCTCGACTCGGCTACTACCGGCTACCGCGTGCTCAACGCGTTGAGCACCGGGAAGAGCTCGTCCGCGAGCTCTGCGCGCTCTCTATTCACTCCACTCGCGGACGTATTCGGCCTTAGCGCCGAGTCGACGGTCTTCTTCAACAACCCTTCGACGCCCACGCCTCGCTGGATGTCGCAGATCTTCCTCAACATCCAGCACACCCTGAATGCGGATGCCGCCGGCGTCACACGCGAACAGATCGATGAGATGCTGGTCGCGAACCTGAACCTCAAGCTGCTCGATGTACCGACGGGCGACACCGTGAAGCTCGACTGCAACGGGCTCAGCTACTGCACTTTGGGGGGCACCGGTCGGATGGTGACGAACGGCGTTTTCTCGTCTCCTGGCTCGGACGGGCCGCCGTCCGAATCCGAGCCGTGGCCATCCTGCTGCTCCTCCGGCGGTGACGGTTTCGGCGTCCTGCGCGGTACGAACGGAGCACATCTCGACGGCACGGAGTTCTCTCTCGATCCACACGCCGTCTCGACCAAGATCGGTACCGGCGACACGACGACGGCACTGATCACGACAGGTGGAACGACCACGCTTCTGCCCTTGCCGCTCAACTTCGTCTTCAACACCGTCCCGGCGCTCAAGGGCTACACCGACAGCAACGGCAACACCGTAACGATCGATTACTCCGATCCTGCAGGCACCTACGGAACGCAATCGAACCCGGCACCCGTCACGGTCGGCACGGACGGCCATCTCAAGGTGAAACTCACCTGGTGGCGACCGCAGCGCACCGGCATCGCCGGCGCCGGCGAGCCGGGCTTCATGGATATCGGCGGGCTCGTTTACGAGTTCGGCATCCAGTCTCAGGGAACTCTGATTCCCGCGAGTACCAACAACGACTCGGGCTCGTGCTCGGCGGCGAGCTACACCAATAGCGACCCGAATCTGACAGTCGTGCCCCAGCGACAATCGTCGGGGCTCGAGCACGGCGAGGTGACAGACGGAAGCGCCGACCAGGCGGCCGACTCCGCGAATACACTCAGCGTCACGCTCGATATCACGAAGTGCGTGGTCGACAAGGGCGGCCCCGCCAACATCCCGGTCGGTACCGAGATCTCGATGGATCTGTCGGCGAACACGCAGAACTCGGACGATCACGCCAACCAGAACCTCAACTTCAAAGTCGTGTCCTGATCTCTCGTAGGTAGAGACAGCCAGCCCAATGAGACGGTCGCTTCGGCGGCCGTCTCGCTGTGCGGCCACGCGGGCGGCGGGTCGCCTGCATACTTCGGGCATGTCCGACCTGTTCGTCCGCGCAAACAAGATCTCCGCGCACGACTCGATGAGTGCGTCTAGGAACTCGTAGCGTCTGGGTGCTTCAAAGGAGCTGTCCAAGTGCCGGACGCGGTCGCGCCGCTCGCTTTCGTCGCCGACCTCAGAGCGCGTCAGCTCACGGCTAGCGTCGTCCTCGATGCACCGTGCGAAGGCAGGCCCGCTTCGCGTGTTAACTGGATCATTCGACAGCTCGAGAACGCTCCCACAGACCTCCGAATCACCACGTCTTTCTGCAACGCCCGCGAGACGACATCGCTCCTCCTCGGCGACATACGCGAAAACCCGCGCGGTCTTCTCAGCCCGACGGATCCACAGCGAGCGCCCAGGTGTTTTGAGCTCGCCCTAACTCGACCGCTCGGCCTTAAAACCGGCAAGGGCAGCGGCTCGTTCGTCAGAGAAAACCGCCGCCAGGTGATCGACTTCTACAGAGAGGTAGTCCAGAACTTGAAGGCATGGCAAGCCAAACCGCCGAAGCTCCCCGATCGCGCTGCGGAAACACCCGAGACGCCTCAATCAGGCCCGCCTCCCTTCGCAGCCGTGGAAGGCCGCGATATCGGAGAAGCAACGACAGCTGATGAATCGGGACGACTAGAAGATCCTGAAACCTGACCTCACAACGATCGTCGCGCGGACAAAGCGTCGAGCTGGTGCAAGTGAGCTGGGTAGTACGCGCTCGCCGCAACGGGTGGCACTTAACGGGCAGAAACCCCCGATCCAGAGGTCGGGGTTTGGACGTCGCACTCTAGTTGTCGCGGATTACCCCGTAAATCCGCGGTTTGGAACTAAACGGGTTCGAACTCAGCGCCTCTAGCGCTCTCGGGGCGCCGCTGAGTNNAGGAATCGCCGGCCGAGGACGCGAGAAGAGCCCTATCCGCCGGGGCGCCATAGTCGCTCTTCTCCCGCTCCGGCAACCCGGGCGCAGATGAAGAGGAGATCCGAGAGACGATTGAGGTAGATGCCCAGAAGCGAGTTCTGCTCGCGCTCGCGCACAGCAGTCAGAACCTCTCGCTCGGCGCGGCGGCAGATCGCGCGCGCCAGGTGAAGGCGGGCGCTGCCCTCCCCCGCGCCCGGTAGTACGAAGCTCTTGAGCGGCTCGAGCCCGGCATTCAGATCGTCGCAGAGATGCTCGAGCGACTCGATCCGATCGGGTTCCATGCGCAGGCGCTCGCGGGATTCCGTGCTCGGTGGAACGCTGAGATCGGCGCCCAGGTCGAAGAGCTCGTTCTGGACTCGCTCGAGTGGCTCGCGCAAACGTCCGGGTAGCTCAGCGGCGAGCGCCAGCCCGAGTGCGGCGTTCAACTCGTCCACAGCGCCGATAGCGGCGATCAGGGGATCGGTCTTGCCGACACGGCTGCCGTCACCGAGGCTCGTCTCGCCGTGATCGCCACTGCGCGTGTAGATGCGCGTGAGGCGAACCGGCTCTTCCCGCTTCGACCCGGTCACCGCCGGTACGTCTCTCTCTTGTTTATGGAAGACACCGGTACATCGTTGCAGCCGCGACGGTCGCCTTCTAGGGAAGCTCGATCCGCTCTATCCTTCAAGACCGAAGCGATAGGTACTCACGCTCCCGGACGGTAGCGCCGATACTGCACGCAGGACCGGCGCCTCGGACTAGGAAAACAAACACGAGATGAGCGAACAAGGCGAAGAGGGACAGACTCCCGGAGCACCGGAGTCAGAGGCTGCGGGCAGTCTTCCGCCGCGACCGACTGTGCGCGAGAGCCTTCGCCGCGGTCTCTTTGTGCGTCTCCCGACCGAGGGCGAGTCCGGCGAAGGTCTACCCGGCTCGGAGCAGCCGGCCGAGGCCTACGGAGATCCCGCGCAGGCCGGCCAGTACGGCGAAGTGCCCGCGGAGGAATACGAGGGCTGGCGGCAGCTGCCCGACGGAAGCTGGGAGCAGCTGAACGCCGAGGGTTACGATCCCACGCCCGTCGAGCCCTATCCCGAGATCGACGCCGGCGCGAACTTCGCCTCGGTCGCCGGAGGCGAGCCGTTCTTCCAGCCGGAGACGGGCGAGGAGAACGCCTGGTCGTTTGCAGGCGGCCAGGAGGCGGCGATCACGCCCGAAGCCGAGATCGTCGAGTACGAACAAGTCGCCGTCGAGGAACTGCCCGCCGCCGAGGTCGTGGGCGAGTCCGAGCCTGCGGCCGTCGAGCAGGCATACGGACAGACGTACGAAGAGGTGGCCTCGGAAGCCGAGGTCGAGCCCGAGCCGGCGACCGTCGAGCGGGCTTACGAAGAGGTGGCCCCGGAAGCCGAGGTCGAGCCCATAGTCGAACGCGGCCAGGCCCGCCCGCCCTTGGCCGACGATCCAGTGGCTACCACCGGTCTCTACATTCCCGCCGATGTCGAGCTGCTCGAAGGCGACATGCTCGTCTACGGCGAGAACGAGAAGGTGCCGCCGATGTTTGAGGGCTCAGGGCTCGGCGAACCGCTCTTCATCGGGTTCGGCGACCTGCCGCAGATGCTGGTCGGACTCCGCCGTCTACTCCCAACAGGAACGCGCCTCACCTACAACTACGACTATGAGCGAGCGTGGGTGAGAAGCTCCGCCGAAGTCGACCTCCCCTCTTTCGCCGAGCGAGTACGCACACTCGTCTAGGAAGACGAGCGCGCCCTCCCGGGGTCTATCCCGGTAGAGCTACGCGACCGAAGAGGTTGAGCTGTAGACGAGAGGGGTCGGACCGCCCGTGAAGACGCACTGGTAGTGCGACAAGCGGTCTGGGCGATCACCGGCGCCGCAGGACGGCCGCTTCGGGCGTGTAGACGTGGCGGGGAAAGCCCCAAGTAGCTACGCCGGCTCGTTTCGCCGGCTCGTCATTTGACGGCGACCGGTTTCAACCCGTACGCTCAATGCGATGACGAACTCGACCCCGCGGACGACTTGGGTGTGGCGCTGGCGCAGCGAGCGGAGCGGGAGCGTCGCCTGGACCTGATCTAGACGCCAGCCCGAACCGCTCGAGACCTTCCAAGCCGGGGGGTCTTTTTTATTGCTCCGATGACCATGATGAGACAAACCGCCAACATCCCCAAACCCATCGCTACCGATCTGCTGACACCGCTCGGCGCCTATCTACGCCTGCGCGGCGCGGGCACCGCCTCCTTCCTGCTGGAGTCGGTCGAGCACGGCCGGCTGGGACGCTACTCGCTGGTCGGATACGGATCGCAGATCGTGGATTTCGACGAGGCCGAGCGGCTGGGCGAGCCGGTCGTCGGCTATCTCTCCTACGACTACGTCGCCCGGCTGGAGCCGACGGTGCCGCTCCCCGAGCTGGGGCCACGCGACCTCGAGAGCCAGTTCGTCGTTCCCGAGACGATGGTGCGCTTCGACCATGCTCGCGGAATCGCGGAGGTTCTCTACGGGGACGCCGACGCGACCGCCGCGTTGCTCGCAGCGCCGCGCCCCGAGCTCCCGAGAGGAACGGGCGTTTCTGGGCCGCTTCGCCGCTACCCCGACCGGGCGACTTACGAAAGCTGGGTCCGCCGCTCGAAGGAGTACATCACGGCCGGCGACGCCTTCCAGATCGTCGTCTCGCAGCGAGCAGAGCGGCCGACCTCGGCCAGCGCGCTCGACCTCTACCGCTCGCTCCGGCGCGTCAACCCGTCCGAGTACTTGTTTCTGCTCGAGCTCCCGAATGACCTCGCCCTGGTCGGCTCTTCGCCCGAGACGGTCGTCAAGTGCGAAGGGAAACGCGCCAGCCTCAACCCGATCGCCGGCTCGATCAAACCGGGCGACGGCGACGGGCAGGCGCTGCTCTCATCCGAGAAGGACAGGGCCGAGCACGTGATGCTCGTCGATCTCGGTCGCAATGATCTCTCTCGCGTCTGCCGGCCCGGCAGCGTGCGCGTCGAGCGCTTCATGCGCCCCGAACGCTTCTCGCACATCACCCACCTGATCTCCGAGGTGGTGGGTGAGCTCGAGCCTGAGGCGACTCCGTTCGATTTGCTCCGCGCTTGCTTCCCGGCCGGCACCGTTTCGGGCGCTCCGAAGGTGCGGGCGATGCAGATCATCTCCGAGCTCGAGGGCTATCGGCGCGGCACCTACGCCGGCGCGGTCGGTTACCACGACCCGGCCAGCTCCTCCTTCGACACCTGCATCGCCATCCGTTCGCTGGCGCTCAAGGACGGTGTCGCCTACCTGCAGGCCGGCGCCGGACTGGTCGCCGACTCCGACCCGGCCGCCGAGTACGCGGAGTGCCTGAACAAACTGGCCGCCGTAGAAGCCGCGGTCGAGCTGGCGGAGGCGGAAAGATGATCCTGCTGATTGACAACTACGACTCGTTCACCTACAACCTCGCGCATCTCTTTGGCGAGCTCGGGGCCGACGTGATCGTGCGCCGCAACGACGCCATCACACCCGAGGAGGCGGAGGCGCTCTCGCCCTCGTACCTGGTCGTCTCACCCGGGCCGGGAGTACCGCACGACGCGGGCTTCTCGATCGAGCTGATCAAGCGCCTGGGGCCTCGCGTACCGACGCTTGGCGTCTGCCTCGGCCACCAGGCGATCGTCGAGGCCTTCGGCGGCACGATCGGTCCGGCGAAGAGACTGGTACACGGCAAGTCGAGCCCCGTTCACCACGACGGGCAAGGCATCTTCACCGGGCTGCCACAGGACTTCGAAGCCGGCCGCTACCACTCGCTCGCCGCGAACGAGGTGCCCGACTGCTTCTGCATCTCGGCCACCGGCGACGACGAGGTGATGGCCGTGCGGCACACGCGACTTCCGATCGACGGCGTCCAGTTCCACCCCGAGTCGGTCTTGACGCCCGCCGGACCGGAACTGGCAAGGAACTTCCTGGAGGGACGGAGATGATTACCGAAGCGATCGAAAAAGCTCTGGAAGGAAGCGATTTCACACGCTCCGAGGCGCGCGAGGTCATGGATGAGATCATGTCCGGGCAGGCGACTCAGGCGCAGATCGCCGGTTACTTGATCGCGCTCAGGGCCAAGGGAGAGACCGCGGAGGAGATCGCGGGCTGCGCCGAGGCGATGCGCTCGCATGTGGTCGCGGTCAAGCCCGAGCGAGCCGATCTGGTGGACACTGCCGGGACCGGAGGCGACGGCCAGCGCACGATCAACATCTCGACAGCGGCAGCGCTTGTGGCTGCGGCGGCCGGAGCCGGCGTCGCTAAGCACGGGAACCGTGCCGCCTCGTCGGCCTGCGGCTCGGCCGACGTGCTCGAGGCGCTCGGCTTCAACCTCGAGCTGACGCCGGAGCGAATCGCCCGCTCGATCGACGAGCTCGGCTTCGGCTTCATGTTCGCGCAGGCTCATCATCCGGCGATGAAGTACGCCGGCCCTGTGCGGAGCGAGCTGGGCACGCGCACCATCTTCAACATCCTCGGCCCACTCACCAACCCGGCCGGAGCTCGCTGCCAGGTGATCGGCGTCTACTCGGCGGCGCTCTTGCGCCCGATCGCCGAGGCGCTGCTGCAGCTCGGCAGCAAGCGGGCCTTCGTCGTCTATGGCGCCGGTGGACTCGACGAGCTCTCGCCGCTCGGCCCCAACGCCGTCTGCGAGGTCTGGGACGGCCGGGTGATCGAGCGCACGATCGACCCGCTCGACTTCGGCATCCCGCGCTGCGTGATCGAGGATTTACGCGGAGGGAATCCGGCCACCAACGCCGCCGCCATCCGTGAGGTTTTCCAGGGCGGCAACGGCGGTCGCCGCAATGCGATCCTGCTCAACGCCGCCGGCGCCATTGCCGCCGCCGGCCTGGCCGAGGATCTCGCCGAAGGCGTCGAGATAGCGATCGAGACCGTCTCCTCGCGCAAGGCCGACCAGCGGCTGGACGAGCTCATCGCCTTTTCGCAAGCGGTCGAGGTGAAGAGCTAGATGGGACGTTTCCGCGATGCGCTCACCCGCCCGGGACTACAGGCGATCGCCGAGGTCAAGCGGCGCTCGCCCTCGGCCGGAGACCTACGCGTCGACGCCGAGCCGGCCCGGCTCGCGCCTGCCTTCGCGGGTGCGGGCGCGGCAGCGATCTCGGTGCTCGTGGACGAGCGCTTCGGCGGCTCGATCGCCGACCTGCGCGCGGCCAGAGCGGCAACCCGAGCGCCCCTGCTCGGTAAGGGCTTCTTCTCCGAAGAGGANNGCTCACGACGCCGAGGAGCTCGAGCGCGCGATCGCGCTCGGCGCCGACTGTCTGGGGATCAACTGCCGCGACCTCTCCAGCTTCGCGATCGATCGGCGAACGCAGCTCGAGCTCATCGCCAGTGCGCCACGCGACCGTGTCATCGTCGCCGAGAGCGGCATCTCGTCTCGCGCCCAGGCGGCGCAGGCCGAACTGGCAGGAGCCGGAGCCGTGCTCGTCGGCTCCGCCCTGATGCGGGCGCTCGACCCGGCGGCCAAACTCGAGGAGCTGATCTCGCGTCCGCTGGTGAAGGTCTGCGGTCTCACCTGCAACGAGGATGTCGAGGTTGCGGCGGCGGCCGGGGTGGACATGGCCGGCTTCGTGCTCGCGGCGGAGAGCCCGAGGCGAGCGCCCGGCGTGCTCGAGGTGCCCGAGACGATGCTCTCGGTAGCCGTCTTCGTCGGTGAGCGACGCGAGACGAACGCCGATCTCGTTCAGCTCTACGCCCGCGAGGACGGTCATCGCGGCCGCGACGCCGTGCTCTACCGTGGCGACGAGGCGGTCGCCGAGGTGCTCGACCTACCGTGGCGGAGTGCAGACAGCGACCATCTCGACCGGGCAGCCGCAATCAGCCAGAAGCGAAGAGTGATGCTGGCGGGTGGACTCGGGCCCAAGAACGTCGCCGAAGCGATCGAGCGCGTCCGGCCCTGGGCCGTCGATGCCTCGTCGTCGCTGGAGACCGCCCCCGGACTGAAGAACCACAGGCGCGTACGCGAGTTCGTGCGAGCAGTCACGCTCGCTAGCAGCACGAAGCCCAAATAGGAAAGCGAAGAGAGGAGCTATCAGGTGTCATCGTCATCAGCGCAGTCCGCGCCACCGGACGAGGGTCACGGTCTCTACGGCCCCTACGGAGGACGTTACGTTCCCGAGACGCTGATCCCCGCGCTCGACGAGCTCGAGGCAGGCTGGCGCGCGGCGCAGGCCGACGAAAGCTTCGCCCGCGAACTGAACGAGCTCCTGGCCAACTACGGCGGCCGGCCGACGCCGCTGACACTGGCCAAGCGCTTCTGTGGAGAGAAGCGCGTCTACCTCAAGCGCGAGGACTTGATGCACACCGGCGCTCACAAGCTCAACAACGCGCTCGGTCAGATCGTGCTGGCGCGCAGACTGGGCAAGAGACGGATCGTCGCCGAGACGGGCGCCGGTCAGCACGGAGTCGCCACCGCCACCGTCTGTGCTCGCTTCGGGCTCGACTGCGTCGTCTACATGGGCGTCGAGGACATGCGCCGGCAAAGACCCAACGTCGAGCGCATGCGGCTCCTCGGCGCCGAGGTTCATCCGGTCGAGATCGGTACGCAAACACTCAAGGAGGCAACCAGCGAAGCCATCCGCGACTGGATCGCCAATGTCGAGACGACCCATTACCTGATCGGCTCCTGCGTCGGTCCTCACCCCTACCCCAAGATCGTGCGCGAGCTACAGGCGGTGATCGGGTGCGAGTCGAGAGAGCAGATTCTCGCACGCGAGGGGCGCCTGCCCGAGGCCGTGATCGCCTGCGTCGGTGGCGGCTCGAACTCGATCGGGATGTTCGCCGGCTTCCTCGACGACGCGGAGGTGAAGCTGTACGGCGTCGAAGCCGCGGGAGCGGCCAGCCTCGGTTCGGGGCGCATCGCCGTTCTGCACGGCGCCCGCTCGCTCGTTCTCGCCGACGAGGACGGCCAGATCGCCGACGCTCACTCAATCTCGGCTGGGCTCGACTATCCGGGCGTCGGCCCCGAGCACGCCGCCTTGCGCGACAGCGGCAGAGTCACCTACCTGACCTGCACGGATGGCGAAGCGCTGGCCGCCTTCGAGCGTTTGACCAAGATGGAGGGCATCATCCCGGCGCTCGAGTCGTCGCACGCCCTAGCTCGCGCGCTCGACATCGACGAATCGCTCGTGCTCGTTTGCCTGTCGGGACGAGGCGACAAGGATCTCGATGAGGCGCTCGCGCAGCTAGGGAGGCAGGCATGAGCAAGAAACTGGTCATCTTCCTGATGTCCGGGCGGCAGACACCCGACCTCGCGAAAGCGGCAGTCGAGGGTGGCGCCGATCTGATCGAGCTCGGCTTCCCCTTCTCCGATCCGCTGGCCGACGGCCCTGTCATCCGGCGTGCGGCCGAAGCGGCGCTCGCAGAGGGAATGCGTACGAAGGCTTGCCTGGAATGCCTGGCAGAGATTCGCGGGCGCGTGCAAGTACCGCTCGTCCCCTTCGTCTACTCTGCGTTGCTCGAGGCCTATGGCTACGAGCGCTTCGTCGCCGACGCCCGTACTGCGGGAGCTGGCGCGATCCTCGTTCCCGACCTTCCGGTCGACTCCCATTCCGAGCTCGAGCGTATCCAGCTCGTCGCTCCGACCTCCACCGACGAGCGGATCGATCTGGCCGCCAAGACAACCGACGGCTGGCTCTATCTCGTCACGCTCACGGGCACGACGGGAGCGCGCACGGAGCTCTCCTCGGCACTCGCCGGTCTGGCGGCACGAGCCCGCCGCCTTTCGCCGCCAGGGCTTCCGCTCTACGCCGGCTTCGGCATCTCGACACCAGAGCATGCCCGCGCCGCCGCCGGGATCGTCGACGGCGTCATCGTTGGCTCACGCGCGATCGAGGTGGCGGCAGGCGGTTCCGACGATCTTCGCCGCTACGTCTCGTCGCTTCGAGCGGCGATCGACGCCGCCTGAAAGCGGATCGGTTACTTTCGCCGTTACTCCACGAGCGCCGCTTACCCAAGCCGTTCGGGAGTGTCGAGGAAGCGCCGCAGTGCCTCTTAAATCGAAGCCGTTCCAGCCGACATACAGGAGTATGCGAGAAGCATCTCGCCAGCGGCTGCAACCTCGGGCGATCTACGAGCGCTTAAACGAGGACAACCTCCTAAGCGTCTCGACTCAAGTTCGAGCCGACGCACTCGCAAGCGACCACCACGACACACATGGTCGGCGGCGACTTATCGGCGTGGCGATGAACCTCGGGCCCTGGACGCTGATGATGGAGAGCGGCCAGCGGCGCCAACATACCTTCTTCGACGACGTTCTTTTTGGGATACGTGCACGAGCAGATGCGGGCAATGTCGATCTGCTACTCCTCACAGGCGCAGCGAGCCAGATCAGTGGCGAGGCCACTCATTACGCCGACATCTGCTGCGAGCACGGAGCCGAGGGCGTCATCCTCGGCGCTTTCCGTCCCGACGAGCCAGAGCTGGCCGAGCTGATCGCGTCTGGATTTCCCACGGTCGCGATCGATACCCAGCTCTTTGGGCCCCATGCCACCTTCGTTAGCTCTGACAACATCGGCGGAGGCGCCGCCGCGGTTCGGCACTTGGCCGAGCTTGGCCGCCGGAGGATCGCTTACATCGGCGCTTGGGGTCCCGAGCCGGTAAACATCGACCGCCGTCTCGGCTATGAGAGCGCGCTGGGCGAATTCGGGCTGGAGCAACGCGAGGAATACGTGGCGCTCGGCGGCTGGTCGCACGTGCGCGCACACGATGCGACTCGCCGGATGCTCGAGCTTGCAGAGCCGCCCGACGCCATCTTCTGTGCCAGCGACATCATGGCGGTCGGAGCGATCAAAGCCATCGAGGAAGCCGGGCTACGAGTTCCCGACGACGTCGCCGTCGTCGGTTTCGACGACAGCAACTACGCAACGCTCTCGGTGCCCTCGCTCACAAGCGTGCAACAGGATCGCATCGGACTTGGAACTGCGTCGGTCGAGGCGCTTCTGCGCATGCTCTCGGTGGCGGATAGCTCGCCTCCTACAACCGTGTTTCCAACCAAGCTGATCACGCGAGAGTCGACCGTCGCCAAGGCCGATCTCGAGCAGCCGACACGGATCGAGGCTCATACCGGACCGAGGATCGGGGCGCCCGCATCGCGCCTTTCTGTCGAGGCCCTGTATCGCCTGCTCGGTGAGGACATCGAGCGCGAACCGAAGGCGCTCGGAGAAGCATCGACCGAAGCGATGCAGCAGGAATGGAATCCGAAAAAGCGCCGCCTGATCGCGCTCATCACCGAGTCCTCCTCCGACCGGAACCTCCGCCACGCCTTCCTCGACGAGCTCTTCTACTGCATCCGAGCGCATGCCTACGCCGAGAGAATCGATCTGCTCGTTTTCACCAACTTCTGGACCAACTCGGGAGTACGTTTACCTCCCATCCTCGAGCTCCGCGATAAGTACCGGGCGAATGGGCTGATAGTGGGGTCTTTGCCTCTGGAGAAGGACGATCCACAGCTCTCGGCTCTTACCGATTCCGACTTCCCCTGCGTCACATTCGACGTCGATCTGCACAGCGATCGCATCGCCTTCGTCACGTCCGACAACATCGGCGGTGGCGTCAAGGTCACGCGTCACCTGATCGAGACCGGTCACCGCCGGATCGCCTACGTCAATGGCCTAGGTAGTCAGAAGCCGTCGGCCGACCGCCTTTTCGGCTATCAGAGTGAGCTCTTGAGGTCGAATCTGCCCCGTCCCGAGGAGTACGTCGTCATGGCCAGCTGGCTCCCGAATGAAGCCTACAAAGCCACGCAGGGGTTTCTCACCCTCCCCGAACCGCCCGACGCCATCTTCTGTGCCAGCGACTTGATGGCGATCGGGGCGATGACGGCGATCGAGGATGCCGGTCTGCGTGTTCCCGACGACGTCGCGGTCGTCGGCTTCGACGACGTCGACTACGCAAGTCTGGTCACGCCATCGCTGACCACCGTCCACCAAAACCAGCAAGAGCTGGCGGGTGGACTGGTTAAGGCCATGCTTCGCCTTCTCGACCATCCCGAAGAGCCACCGGCGGTATCCGTGATTCCGACCGAGCTGATCGTTCGCGAATCGAGCGGATCCGAACCGGCGATACGCGACGGCGCGTAGTAGAGATCGCTTTCGCCGTCGCGAACCTCTTGCCGACGGGTTCGTGTAGCTGCCGCACCTTTCGGGTACAGGGGCTCCAGTACCGACCCACCCGTCCAGTCGAGCCAAGAAGGAGTAACAGATGCCCTTCGAGCTACCGCCACTTCCCTACGACTACGCCGCCCTCGAGCCCCATATCGACGAGCAGACGCTGCACGTCCACCACGACAAACACCATCAGACCTATGTCGACAAGGCGAACGCCGCACTTGCCGGCAGCGAATGGGCCAACGCGACGCCCGACGAGATCCTGCGCAACCTCGGCAAGCTTCCCGACGACCGCCGTACAGCCGCGCGCAACCACGTCGGCGGCCACGCCAACCACACCTTCTACTGGGAGAGCATGGGGCCGGGCAAGGGCGGCGAGCCGAGCGGTGCGCTGGCGAGCGCGATCGAAGAGGCTTTTGGCGACCTGGCCGGCTTCGAGCAGGCATTCACGGACGCCTCGGTCAACCACTTCGGCTCGGGCTGGAGCTGGCTCGTGCACGACGGCTCTACGCTCAAAGTCATCTCCACTCACGACCAGGAGTCACCGCTCTCGTCGGGACTGACGCCGCTTCTGACCTGCGATGTCTGGGAGCACGCCTACTACCTGAAATACCAGAACCGCCGCCCCGACTACGTCGCCGCCTGGAGAAACGTCGTCAACTGGGACAAGGTCGCGGAGCGACTGAGCTAGCCGCCGAAGATCTGCCCGCGCAACGGGCGTCAACTTCTGGCGGTATGACCGTGGAGCGAATCACCGCGCCTGAGGCGCGTGTGATTCGCTCTGGTCGTACGAGCCAGGCGGGTTGACCGGGGTTTGGATAGACGCAGGCGCGATCGAGCCCGAGTCACTGCACCCGGGCTCGCCGCTGTTAGCCGTAATTCTTGCGCCTGAAGACATCGCGCGAGAGCGATTCGACGCGGTCGAGAAAGAGCAGACCGTCGAGGTGATCGATCTCGTGCTGGAGGGCACGCGCCTCGAACCCGCTCGCTTCGATCGTCCACGGCTCCCCTGTGCGCGCCAATCCCTCGACGACGACCTCGCCGGCACGGCGAACATCGGCGGTGAACTCGGGCACACTCAGACAGCCCTCGCGCGCGACCTCGGAGCCCGTCCCCGAAACGACGCGCGGATTGACGAGCACGATCTCCTCGGCGCTCGGGTCGCCTTTGGGATGGAGCGAGACGTCGACGACGATCATCCGCACCGACTCGCCGATCTGAGGAGCCGCCAGGCCGACACAGCGAGTAAAGCTGTGCATCGTCTCGACCAGATCGGCGGCGACGCGAGCGACCAGCTCCCACTGCTCGGGGGCGACCTCCGCGGCCACACGCTTGAGAGCCGGGTCGGGAAGACGAAGAATCGGGCGAACGGCCAAGAGAAGAGCTTCTTTCTAAAGAGCTACTTGATCGAGCGCGCGGACTGAGAGCTCGAGCTTCTGCTCGTGCGCGATCTCGCGCAGAAAAACCTCGAGCTCGTTGCCCGAGAGGCCGTCGGGCAGGGCGACCTCGAAAATCATCATGTAAACGGGCTCGGGCTCCTCGCCCACGAGATGGGTGTCGAGGTCGGTGATGTTCACGCCGCGCTCGGCCAGCGCCGCGGTGACCGAGTTCACGATTCCGGGGTGATCGGCACCGTAGAGCGTGATCACGTGCGAGGGCTCGTCGATGCGCGCCTGCGCC
>PMZQ01000110.1:0-1124 GCA_003170155.1 Actinomycetota bacterium
CGAGGCCGAGACGGCGGACTGCTCCTCGAAGGCGGCGCCGGTCGTCTCGGCGACGATGCGGGCGAGCGTGGTCTTGCCGGTGCCGGGCGGGCCGAACAGGATCATCGAGCCGACCCGGTCCTCGGCGATCGCGCGCCTGAGCGCCGAGTCGGCTCCCAGCACCTGCTCCTGGCCCACGAACTCCTCGAGCGTGCGCGGACGGAGGCGGTACGCGAGCGGCGCCAGGCTCGCAAGCCGCTTCGCCGCCGCGTCCGAGAAGAGATCGGACATGAGCGAAGTATGCTGCCTGGAGTGTCCGAGGCGAACTCACTGCGCGACGAGACAGTCTCGCTGCTGCGCGAGTTGATCCGGATCGACACCTCCAACCCGCCCGGCAACGAGACCGAGGCCGCCAAGCTGCTGCGCGACTACCTCGAGCGCAGCGGCGTCGACTGTCGTCTCGTTGCGTTCGACCCGATGCGAGCCAGCCTGGTCGCCCGGCTGCCGGGCCGGGGCGAGGGGCCGAGTCTCGCTCTCCTTTCCCACATCGACACGGTCGGCGCCGATTCGTTCGAGTGGACGGGCGACCCCTGGTCGGGAGACCTGAAAGACGACGAGGTCTGGGGTCGCGGTGCGCTCGACATGAAGGGGCAGGTCGCCGCTAGCGCGGTCGCGATCGCCTCGCTCGCGCGCGAGGGCTTCAAGCCCGCCGGCGATCTCGTCTTCGTCGCGGCCGCCGACGAGGAGGTCGGCTACGAGGTGGGTCTCCCCTGGATCTGCCGCGAGTACCCCGAGCTGGTGCGGGCCGACTACGCGATCAACGAAGGCGGCGGCGAGCGCATCGTCGTGAACGGGAAGCCCTTCTACCTCTGCGCGGTGGCGGAGAAGTTGACGGCGCCTCTGCGCCTGCGTGTGCGTGGCCGCAGCGGTCATGCCTCGACGCCCGAGATCGCCGACAACGCGCTGGTCAAGGCGGCGCCTTTGATCGAGCGCCTCGGTCGCTACCATCCCGAGCCCGAGCTGATCCCGGAGGTGGAGGAGTTTTTCCTCGCCGTCTGCGGGCAGATTCCACTTCCGGAGGAGGCGCTCGAGCTAGCGCGTTCGCTCGGGCCGGCCGTCGCCGAGGCGATCGAGCCGCTGCTCGG
>PMZQ01000110.1:1151-23579 GCA_003170155.1 Actinomycetota bacterium
GACTACGAGATCCGCACGCTGGAGAGCGCAGGCGGTACGCGCTCGCCGCTCGACACTCCGCTCTGGCGCGCGATCGAAGGCTTCATGAGCGAGCGGGATCCTGGCGCCGCGATCGCTCCGGTCTGCACCACGGGCTTCACCGACAGCCACTGGCTGCGCCAGGCCTTCGGCACGGTCGCCTACGGCTTCTTCCCTGTGCGGGCGATGAAGGCCGAGCTCGCCGCGCGCCTGATCCACGGCCCGGACGAACGGATTGCGGTCAGCGATCTCGAGCTGGGCGTGCAGTTCCTGAGGCACCTGGCGCGGGAGCTCGGCGGGCCAAGTTGAGCTAGACGGGCGACCGAGCTTCCGGGCTCGGCCGCCCACACTGACGGTACCTAGCCGCTAGTTTCCGGCGCGCGATCGAACTGATCGAGCGGCAACGGATCGCCGAGCGGTTGGCCGTCGCGCTCGCCCGCCGCGCGTGCAAGGATGAGCCCATGACCACACTTGCCCTAGCAGTGCTCGGACGCGGCCTCGTCGATCCCGCCCAGCCGGTGCTGCGTGCCGACGACGAGGCGCTCTTGCGCGGGCGAGCCGCCTTCGAGACGACCCGTGTCTACGCCGGCACGCCCTTCCGGCTAGATCAGCACCTCGCTCGTCTGGTCGCCTCGGCGGCGCGGATCGATCTCCCCGTGCCCGACTGTGATGCCTTTCGCGACCTGGTTGCCGAGGCGCTGGCGGGGATCGAGAACGCTTCTTTGCGCCTGGTCTGGACGCCGGGGCCGAGCGAAGGCGGAGCTCCTGTCGGCTTTGCGATCTTCGGCGCGATTCCCGAAGAACACGAGGAATTGCGGGCGCGCGGAATGAGCGTCGTCTCGCTCCCGATCGGTGTTCCCTACCGGCTGCGGGCCGAGGCGCCCTGGATTCTCGGCGGCGTCAAGTCCACCAGCTACGCGGTCAACATGGCGGCGACCGCCGAGGCGAGGAGGCGCGGTGCCGACGACGCAATCTTCCTGGCCGAGGACGAGGTCGTGCTCGAAGGCCCGACCACGAACATCTGGTGGCGGCGCGGACAGACGCTCTATACGCCCTCGCTCGAGACGGGCATCCTGGCCGGGATTACGCGCGACTTCGTGATCGAGGATGCGGCGACACTCGGCTACGAGATCAAAGAGGGCGTGTACGAGCGCGCCGAGCTGGCCGCAGCCGAGGAAGCCTTCACCTCCTCGTCGGTCAGGGAGTTGATGCCGGTCGTCTCGCTCGACGGCGCCGCGATCGGTGACGGGCACCCGGGTCCTGCGGCGGCAGCTCTGCAGGATGCGCTCAGACGCGCGGCCGGCGCCCGCTAATTCGGCACGAAGTCGACACATCGAGGAGCGGCTCGGTGGCGGGCGGCGGAAATAAGTGCCCTCACCGGCAACTGAGTCTTCCCCAGACCGCAGCGCTCAGCTACAACCTCTCTATGCAGAAAGTTCGTCTCGGTGGCATGGCGCTGGAGAACGGCGTTCTCGTTCAGGGGCCGACGGCCTGGGCCTGCGCGGTTCGTCTCCCCAGCGGGGAGTTGCGGGTGGCCGCGCGGAAGAAGCGCTTCCAGGCCTCGCATGTGCGCTCGCCGCTACTCCGTGGCCCCGCTCGGCTGGCCGAGGCGTTCTCGGTTCTGCCGGGTATGCGCCGGGCGCTGCCCGAGGCGCGTCTTCCCTTCCAGCGCCCACGGGTACGGGCGGCGTTTCTCGCCAGCTCGCTCGCCATGCGGCTGCTTCGGAGCTCGCCCCGCGCCGGCTCGCTTGGTAGCGAGCTCTCGAGCTTGGCACTGGCGATCGTGCCGGCGGCCGTCTCCCTGCGCGGATCGGAGCTGACCGCCTACCACGGCGCCGAGCACGCGACCATCGGCTCATACGAGCACAGTGAGCCGCGCGGGCGCGTGCACGAACGCTGCGGCTCGAATTTGATCGCTCCGCTGCTCGCAGGCTCGATCGTGGTCAACGTGCTGACGGCGCGCCTCCCCTGGCGCTACAGGGGCGCGGCCCGGCTCGGAGGTCAGGTCGCCGCCGTTGCCGTCTCGAGCGAGCTTCTGGCCTGGGCGCTGGCCCACCCCGACGAGCCTCTTTCGCACGCGATCCGTCGGCCCGGACTGGAGCTTCAGCTCCACCTGGCGACCGCCGAGCCCAGCCCGGAGCAGCTCGAAGTGGCGCGCGCCGCGCTCGATGCCTGCCTCGCGCTCGAGCAGGAGTAAGGGCCTATCCCGCCAGAGCGCCTCCCTAACGGGACAGGCTCTAAGGCTGACGGCCTTCCAACCCGGTAGCATCAAGCTTGTGCAGGCGAAAAGCACCCACCACATCGCGGTCGCGGTGAACAACGTGGACGAGGCGCTCGCCACCTACCAGCAGCTCTTCGGCGCCGAGCTCGAGCACCGCGAGACCGTTCCCGAGCAGGGAGTCGATGCCGCCACGGTGATGCTCGGTGGCAACCGGATCGAGCTGCTCGGCGCAACCGGGCCGGACACGCCGGTGGGGAAGTTCCTCGCCAAGCGCGGCCAGGGTATTCATCACATCGCCTTCGAGGTCGACGATATCCGCGCCTCGCTCGCCGAGCTCGAGGCTAAGGGCGCCCAGCTGATCGACACCGAGCCGAGACGCGGGTTGCACGGGCTCGAAGTCGCCTTTATCCATCCGGAAACCTCCTACGGAGTTCTCTACGAACTGGTGACAAATGCCCCATAAAGACAAGGTTCGAGTCGAGGTCGGCTTCGACGGCGGCCAGATCATGAACAGCCAAGTGACGAGCGAATCGGCGAAGGCGCTGGAAGACGCGCTTGGCAAGCCGGGCGTCGACACGGTGACTCTCGAAAGCTCCGAGGGCGCGCTGATCGTGGTGCTCGCGCACGTGACTTACGTAAAACGCCACGCGCGCGGAGGCCAGGTCGGCTTTCTGGCTCAGTAGCGATCCGGCCACGAAGTACCAGGGAGCCAGTCCTTCCTCTAGGCTGCCAGCATGGCTCTAGAGGTCGGCATCGTCGGTTTGCCCGGCGCAGGTAAGACGACTATCTTCAACGCTCTGACGCGAGCAGGCGCCCAGGTGGGCGGCTATTCCGGCTCGAGCAAGGAGCACGTCGGCATGGCTGAGATCGCCGACGAGCGCTTGCAACAGCTCGCTGAGACGGTCAAGGCCAAGAAGGTGACGAAGGCTTCGATCCGCGTCGTGGACGTCCCCGGGACGGGGCCGGCGCTGCTCGGAAACCTACGCCAGGTCGACGCGATCCTGGCCGTGCTGGACGGCTTCTCGCCCGACGCTGACCCCTCGCGCGATCTCGAGACGCTCGAGCTCGAGCTGCTGGTCGCCGACCGCGACCACGTCGAGCGCCGGCTCGAGCGCATGACCAAGCAGGCCAAGTCCGGCGACGCGATGCTGAAGAAAGAGGTGGCCGTGCTCGAGCGCCTGCTCGCTCACCTCGACGCAGGAAATACGCTGCGCGACTGGTCCGAGGAGCTGCCGACCGAGCTCGACCCGCTCACGACCAAGCTGCTGATTCCGCTCGAGAACGGACCGAACGGGATCGACGGCGCACTCGAGCTGGAACTGGCCGAGCTCTCCGACGAGGAGGCCGAGGAGTTCAGAGAAGGCAAGCCCTCGGCGCTGAACGAGGTGGTGCGGCGCCTGTCCGAGGCTCTCGACCTGATCGGCTTCTTCACCGCCGGCGAGAAGGAGACGCGGGCCTGGACACTCAGGCGCGGCCAGACCGCGCTGGAGGCGGCGGCAACCATCCACACCGACATCGCCCGCGGCTTCATTCGCTGCGAGGTGATCCGCTGGGACGACCTGGTTGCCTCGGGCTCCCACTCGGAGGCCTCACGCAAAGGACTCCAGCGTCTCGAGGGCAAGGACTACGTCGTCGTCGACGGCGACGTTGTCAACATCCGCTTCAACGTCTAGCCGGCGCGCGGTCACCTCAGGGCACCCCGAGCTGTTACATTCAGTTCTGTCGATGAAAGAGCATCTGACCAAGGTCTGCTGCCGGCCGGGAGCGGCGCCACAAGAGGTGGACGACTTCCTCGAGCATGCGCAGCGCTTCAGGGCGCTCTCGGAACCGGCGCGGGTGGCGATCGTCAACCGCCTCGCCTCGTGCGGAGAGTCGCGTGTGTGCGATCTCGTCGAGGTGCTCAAACTGGCTCAGCCGACGGTCTCCCATCACCTGCGTGTCCTGCGCGAGGCCGGGCTGATCGAGTTCGAGCGGCGCGGAACGTGCATGCACTATCGTCTCGTCCCCGCGACGATCGACGATCTTCGCTCGACGCTGGCGCCCTAGCCGATGTCAGACACCGTTTTCCGTCAAGAGTCGCGGCGCTCCGGAAGTGCGAATCTCTTTCCCCAATCGGGGTTACCAACTCTCGTTGACATGCGGCGAGGCGCGCAAATTCGCGCTGCGAAATGTGGATGAAGAGACGCGCGTCTTTCACGAATAGCCCTTGACACGATTCGGTGTCTGACACCGGCGGGGCTAGCTTGCCGAGATCAGCACGACGCCCGCGAGCGCGGCGACGATCCCCACCTTCTGGTGCCTGGAGACGTGCTCGCGCAGAAGCGCCTGCGCCAGAAGGACGGTGGTCAGCGGATAGAGCGAGCCGAGCACGCTGACCAGGCTGAGCAGGCCGTGGTCGGTTGCGAGCGCGTAGAGCGTGTTGGCACCGCTGTCGAGCACGCCCACGAGCACGAGCCAGCGCAGGTTGCAAGGTGGGATCCGCAGAGGCTGGCGCAGAAGCAGAAGTGCGAGCAACACGAGCGGAGCGGTTGTCAGGCGCAGCACGAATGCGGCCGCGAGCGCGTGGTGGTGCTCGCTCGCCTTGGCCAAGAAGAGGAAGAAGATGCCGAAGCCCAACGAGGCCGCCAGCGCCAGTGGAACTCCCGCGGCGAGGCCGGGGCTTTCGCCGGGCTCGGTCTCGGCCGAGGCGAGAATCACTCCGGCCAGCGCCAGCGCGATTCCGACCAGCGCCAGGCTCCCCGGCTTCTCGCCCCGCGCCAGCCCAAACGCGACCGGAAGTACGACCCCGGTCGCCGAGACCGGCGCAACGATGCTGATCCTACCGATGGCCATGCCCCGGTAGAAGGCGGCGACTGCGATCACTCCCGCCGTTCCGCCGAGCGCCGCGTAGACGGCAGTTCTCGCGTCGGGGAAGGATCCGGTCGCGCCCGCGATCACCGCCGTCAAAGCGAGCCCGGCCAGCTGCGAGACGGCGATCAGCGCCAGCAGCGGTACGACGCGGCTCTTGATGCCGCCGAGGTAGTCGGCAACGCCCCAGGAGACGCTCGCCGAGAATGCGAGTACGAGGCCGAGCATGTCTCGGAGCCTACGTTTCCTCGACCGGTCGCAGCTGAGCGACTGTATCGAGCTGGTTGGCGTGGTAGAGAGCGGCCGCCTCCGCGGTGCGGGCCGAGCGCCCGTCGTGGTGCACGGCGACGGCATGGAGGAGCTCCGCGCGGAGCTCGGGGGCAAGCGTCGTGGCCCGCTGCTCGATCAGGCGCAAACCGAGCTGGACGTGTCCGAGCAGGCGCCCTTCCGAGGTCGGGGCGAACATTGGCGCCGGCCCGAGCTCGAGCGTACGACCGAGGTCGTGCACGAGCGCGGCGGAGAGAATCAGGTCGGAGCGCAGACGCGGGTGGAGCTGGCAGAGATCGCGGCAGATGGTGGCAACGCCGACGGTGTGCTCGAGCAGGCCGCCCGAGTAGCTGTGGTGCCCCTCGTGGGTGGCCGGGAGCGTGCGCAGCCGTTGCCGCTCGCTCGCTCCGAGTAGCGACTCGACGCTTTCGCGTAACGCCTCGTGACCGATCTCGGCGATCAGGAAGTCGAGGAAGCCCTCGAGCTCGTCGGGGTCGCGGCGGCCGGCCGGAGTCAGCTTTGCGGGGTCAGCCTCGGGTGCCGGCTCGAGCGTGCGCACCTGAATCTGCAGCCTGTCGCGGAAGCTCTCGACTCTTCCCAGTACACGCACCGCCTCACCGGCAGCGAAGCGACCGTCGAGCAGATCGACGTCGTTCCAGACGCGGGCCTCGACACGGCCGCTCTCGTCCGTCAACTCGAGCGCGAGATAGGCGCCGCCGGCACGCGTCCGTAGGCGCTCCTTACGGGCAACGGCGTAGACGCCTTCAACGGCGCTGTCCGCTACGAGCTCGGCAAGGAGGGTCATGATCGAAGGACGTCAAACACCAGTGTTTTCGCGGTCGAGCAAGACAGTATTTTGCGCGGAGACCACTAGTCGAGTCTAGTCAGCGGGCGGTTGCTACGCTCCGCGCCGTGGCCGTGATTCGCCCCTTCCGGGCTCTGACCTTCGACACCGGCGTCGCCGGAGCGCTCGCGCAGCTCGTTGCTCCCCCCTACGACGTGATCGGGCCCGAAGAACGCCTCGCCTACCGGGCGCGTAATCCCCACAACATCGTCAACCTCACGCTGCCCGAGGACGAGAGCGAGTCCGGCCCGCTTCTCGCCGCCTGGTGCGAGCAGGGCGTCATGCGCCGCGATCCCGAGCCGGCCCTGTGGTGGCTGGAGCAGGCCTACGTGGGTCCCGACGGCCGCGCACGCACGCGGGAGGGATTCCTTGCCTCGGTCAAGGTCGAGCCCTACGAGAAGAAGGTGGTGCTGCCGCACGAGCGCACCCACGCCGGGCCGAAGGAGAGCCGCCTGCGCCTGTTGGGCGCGACCCGCACCCAGCTCGAGCCGATCTTTCTCCTCTACGACGACCCCGAGCACTGCGAGCAGGCTTTGCGCGAGCAGTCCGCCGGGCGCGAGCCCGATCTCGACGCCGAAGAGCTCGGTGTCCGCAGCCGCCTCTGGCGCGTGGACGATGAGGCCGCGCTGGCTCGGGTGCGGGAAGCGCTCGCCGACACGCAGCTATTGATCGCCGACGGCCATCACCGCTACGAGACGGCGCTCTCCTTCCACCAGCAGGACGGTACCGATGCATCCGCCTTCACCTTCGCCGCGCTCGTGAACACCCGCGGTGAGGGGCTTGCGATCTTCCCGACGCATCGCGTGTTCGCCACGGCGCCCGCACTCGGGACGCTCGCCGGGGGCGAGCCGAGAGGAGATCTGCAGGCAGCCGTCAGCGAGCTCGAGGGGATGTCCTACGAGACGCCGGTAGTGCTCGTCTACGAAGCCGGCGGCGCCCGGCTGGTCATCTCCGCCGAGCCGATCCTCGACGCCGAGCTGGTCGACCGGCTCGGTCACGAGGGTATCTCCTACACACCCGACTGGAAGGAAGCGGTCGAGGCGGTCGACTCCGGCGCGGCTAAGCTGGCGGTGCTGATGCGCCCGCCCCGGATCGAGCAGGTCTTCGCGGTCGCCCGCGAAGGACGAGTGATGCCACCGAAGAGCACCTACTTCTACCCCAAGCTCCTGTCGGGGCTCGTCCTCTTCCCACTCTGATGCCCTGGCTCGAGATCTGTCGCGAGATCGTGGCGGACATCTACGGCGAGCTCGAGCGCCTGCCCACGCGCCACGAGCGCGAGACGGTGCTCGGGCAAGGGCAGGGCGGTGACGAGACGACCCAGATCGACGCCGCGGCCGAGCAGGCCGCAGTTCGCCGGCTCGAGCAGATCGACGGCATCGGCTTCACGCTCGTCTCGGAGGAGCTGGGCGAGAGAGTTTTCAACGGCGGCGGACCGACCCGGATCGTGATCGACCCGATCGACGGCTCGATCAACGCCAAGCGCGGTATCCCCTTCTTCTCCTTCTCGTTCGCGGTCGCCGAGGGCGACACGATGGCCGACGTCTTCTTCGGCTATGTGGTCGACTTCGGCAGTGGCGAGGAGTGGACGGCCCGGCGCGGCGAGGGCGCCTGGCTGAACGGCGAGCCGATCGGTGCAGTCAGGCCCAAGGACGAGATCGAGCTTCTGGCCTTCGAGGCGACCGAGACCGCCCGCATCGCCGAGCGCGCGCCGAGTGTGGTGGGGCTGGCGAAGCGGCTGCGCATCATGGGCTCGCTCGCGCTCTCGCTCTGCCACCTTGCCGACGGGCGCCTGGATGCGGTCTGCTCGCTCAAGCCGGCCCGCTCGGTCGACGTGGCGGCCGGACAGCTGCTCGTGCGCGAGGTCGGGCTGGCAATCGAGTTCGTGGACGCCGAAAGCGCCGGCGTCTCGTTCCTCGGGTCGCCGCTCGATCTGGAGTCGCGCTCGCGGATTGCGGCGGCAGGCACCGAGGAGCTGTGCCGGGCGCTGAGCGGTCGTCTCAGGAGCTGAAACCCGGACGAAGCAATTGTTCTGACCGGCGGGTCATGGTCGGCGACCGGTCAAGCAGGGACAGGCGTGGCGAAGCGCGAACGAGGTCTCGTCGGACACGACTGCGCGGGCAGAGGCGTGCTCGCACTGATGCTGGCGCGCGGCCTTCCGGCGGTAAGGCTCGACCTAGAATGACGGCCACGATGCGCATAGACGAGATCATCAAGCGGAGCGAGGAGCCCGTCTTCTCGTTCGAGTTCTTCCCGCCCCGGAGCGAGGAAGGCGAGCGCAATCTGCGCGAGGCGATCGAGAAGCTGGCTCCGCTCGAGCCCTCGTTCGTCTCGATCACCTACGGTGCCGGCGGCTCGACCCGCGAGCTGACGGTTGAGCTGACGCGCTGGATGAAGCACGAGCTGGGGCTGGAGGCGATGTCGCACCTCACCGGCTACGGGGCGACGCTGGACGAGCTTCGCACCGTGCTCGACCGGATCGCGGCGGCCGGGATCGAGAACGTGCTCGCACTCCGCGGCGATCCACCCGGCAATCAACCCGATTGGCGCCCGGAACAGGAATCGATCCGTTTCGCCAGCGAGTTGATCGAGCTGATCGCCGGCGAGTACTCGTTCTGTATCGGGGCGGCCTGTTATCCCGAGGTGCACATGGAGGCGGCCGACCTCGCCAGCGAGATTCGCACGATCAAGTCCAAGGCCGCCGCCGGCGCGAGCTTCTTCATCACCCAACTCTTCTTCGACAACGACGTCTACTTCAACTTCGTCGAGGCGGTGCGGGCGGTCGGAATCGAGCAACCGATCATCCCCGGTCTGATGCCGATCACCAGCGCTGCTCAGATCAAACGCATGACGGCGCTTTCCGGCGCCACCATTCCAACCGAGCTGATGAACCAGCTCGAGCTGCGCGCCAACGACCTCGACACCGTGCTGGAGCTCGGAGTCGCTCACGCCGCACTCCAGGCCGCCGACCTGCTCGCCCGCGGCGCGCCGGGTATCCACTTCTACACGCTCAACCGCTCGCCCTCGACGCGCGCCATCCTCTCGGCGCTCAAGGTCAGCCGGCCCTGGGAGGGAGGCCCAACCACGTCGCGGTAAACAGAACCCCGTCGGCGACGCGTGAGCTCAAGCCACGCCGAGTTCTAGCCCGACTTCACCGCTACGAGGATGTCCTGAAAGCCGGTCCCGCTCTCGTGACCCGACCAGGAGCCGCGATAGGACGACCGCAGAGTCAGTCCCGTGCCGGCGAGCATCCTGTCGAGATCAGTGCGCATGTAGGCGACGGCCACCTCCGGGGTGGTGGCGTTGGTCGAGCGGTAGCCGTCCCCCTCGATCCTGAAATCGAGCTGGGCGCCATCGCCTGCCGGCTGCTCCTCGCCGAGCAGGAAGAACGTCGCAAAGCAGGTCCCGCCCTTACGAAGCACTCGACAGACCTCGTTCAGATAGTTGCGCGCGTCCGCGGGAAGAAGATGCGTGAAAACGGAGGTCAGAAACGCGAAATCGAAGCTGGCATCGTCGTACGGAAAGCGGTAGTCGGAGGCGCTGTGTCGACCGCTCGGGTTGTACAGCTCGTTCTTGATGTCGGCCAGCTGAAAACGAAAACCCGGATACCGAGGCGTGATCTGCTTCTGGCACCAGCGGATCCCGGCCGGGTAGACATCGAAGCCCTCGTAGCAGCCGCGTAGATAGCCGAGCAGCGGGACGGCCATGCGGCCGATGCCGCTGCCGACGTCGAGCACGTCGTCTTCCGGCTTCAATCCACCGAGCTCGACGAAGAAGCGCTTGAAATCCTCGCCCATCTGCTGGAAGTCGCCTGCGCCGACGAACACGGTCAGCCGGCGCGGCGGAACGAGCGGATCACGGCGTCGGCGTATCGTGTCCCATGCATCGGCCAGCGTCGCGACGATCAGACTGCCGCGGCGCGAATGTACGAGACGCTCCAGCATTGTCTCCTATCCTATTCGGGCTCTCTTTCTCCAGCGCGCGTAGCCGCATCTCGCCGGTCGCGGCGGTGTGACTACGCTTTACCCATGGCTCTCTCGCGTGCACAGATAGAGATGGCGCTTCGCAACGTCGTCGACCCGGAGCTGGGCAAGCCGGTGACGATGCTCGGGATGGTGCGCGGGATCGAGATCGAGGGCGGCACGGTGCGGATCAAGCTGGCGCTGACCACGGCCGGATGTCCTCTCAAGGGCAGCTTCCAGGAACAGGTCGCCCGCCACGTCGGCGCGCTGCCGGGGGTCGAGTCGGTCGAGCTCAGCTTCGAGGAGATGACTTCCGAGCAGAAGCAGGCGCTGAAAAAGCGCCTGGGGATCCCGGAGAAGAAGGGGATCTCGCTCTCTGCCCGCACGCGTGTGCTCGCCGTCACCTCCGGTAAGGGAGGAGTCGGCAAGTCCTCGATCAGCGTCAACCTGGCGGCCGCGCTGAGCGCTCTCGGCGAGCAGGTGGGTGTGCTCGACGCTGATATCTACGGGCACTCGGTGCCGCAGCTGCTCGGCGTCATGCAGCGCCCGGTGGCGGTGGACGAGATGATCGTGCCCCCGCTCGGGCACGGGCTCAAGCTGATGTCGATCGGTTTTTTCCTGGACGAGAACAAGCCGGTGATCTGGCGCGGGCCGATGCTGCACCGTGCGCTCGAGCAGTTCCTCTCCGAGGTGTTCTGGGGCGAGATCGACACGCTGATCGTGGACATGCCGCCGGGCACCGGCGACGTTGCCATCTCCCTCGCGCAGCTGCTTCCGAGCGCCGAGGCGATCGTCGTCACGACGCCGCAGCCGCTCGCCCAGGAGGTGGCGGCCCGCGCCGCCCTGATGGCGAACGAGACCGGCATGCGCCTGCTCGGCGTGGTCGAGAACATGTCCTACCTGGTCGGCACCGGCCAGGAGGTGTTCGGCTCGGGCGGCGGCGAGCGCCTGGCCGAGGAGCTCGGCGTGCCGCTACTCGGGCGGGTGCCACTCGACCCGGTTTTGCGCGAGTGCGGCGAACGCGGCGAGCCGGTCAACGTCGGTGCGCCGGAGAGCGAGGCGGCGGTGGCTATTGCCTCGATCGCCGTGGCAGTTGTTGGGAGCCGCGCTTAGCTCAGGATGGCGCCGGCTCATCGGAGCCCGAGCCCTCCGGACGCGCGAGCAGAGCCGCGCCTGCCGTCACGATCACGAAGGCGGCGATTCGCAGTGTTCCCGGATACCCGCCGGGGACGCGGTCGCCGAACACGAAGACGCCGG
Source organism: Actinomycetota bacterium (assembly GCA_003170155.1). GTDB lineage: Bacteria > Actinomycetota > Thermoleophilia > Gaiellales > Gaiellaceae > Fen-549. The sequence continues at coordinate 12,565 of PMZQ01000110.1, forward strand.
CGGCAATCGGCACCGAGTTCGTGAGCAAGGTCGCTACGCCGGCGGTGGCGATGGCGCCACCGCGCTGAAAGCCGAGCTGCAGGCAGACGAAGCCGACCGCCTGGCAGCCGAGCAGCACGGGTATGAATGCGAGCCTGACACCACCGCCGACGGCGGCCTTGGTGGCGATGTCTCCCGCCGCGAAAAGTAGCCCGGCCGCTACTCCGAGCCCGGCTCCGGGGGCGAGCGCGAGGCGGGCCGGCCCGGCTGCGAGAACGGCGCCCGCCGCGGCGACCCCGACCCACAACGCGACGGTCGTCCATTCCCCCGGGCCGCCGCTCTTTGCGCTTCCCATCAGCGAGACCCCGAGCAGCGCCAGCCCACCGAGCGCAAACACGACGCCGGCCCACTCATGCCGCGCCAGTCGAACGCGGGCGACGCGTTGCACCAGCAGCGCGAGTAGGCCTATGCCACCGGCCGAGGCCGCTTGCACGAGTGACAGTGGCCCAAAACGCAACGCCACGACGTAGAAGGCCCAACCGCCGACCATGACGAGGAAGCCAGCCAGCCAAACCCGATTCCCGAACAGCGAAAGCAACGACTTCAGCGGCCGCCGAAGCGACAACGGCGGGATTGACGCAGCCACCCCATGCTGAGCGAAGTAACCCCAGTTGAGGGCGCCCGCGGAGGCGAGGGCGAGGCCGAGCGCGAGCCCGAGTTGCCAGTTCAATTGCGGGCTCCCGGTAGTGACAGGTCTCGGGTCGTGCCCCCAAAGGCAAGCCCGGTCACCCATCCACGTCCGTGGAGACGAGCACTCGAAATCCACCGTGTTCGGAAGGGGAGCACGGTTTGAATTCTTTCACCTAAACGGAAACCGGTGCGCCGACGCACGGTCGTGTTACGGCGGTTACGCGAAGCTCAACGACGAAGACGAAGGACTCACCCAAAACCGCGCGAAGGACCCAGCTCATGGTCGCTCGTGCCCTCGGCCTCTGTCTGGTGATCGCTTCCTCGCTGGCGGACAACTCGGGCGCCCGCTCGGCGGGCTTCTACTTCCTGCTCGCGGCCGTGCCGGCGATCGGGATGGGAGGGCTGATGGCGCTCGGGGAGCTCGCCGACGCACGCACGCTCACGGCGAAAGCGTTCGCTGCGACGCAGGCGCTTTTCTCCTTCGCCGCTCTGGCGCTGGCGATGATCGTGGTCGGCTCCAGCTCGGGATCTCTGTTCGATGCTACGGCACCGGGGATTGGCCTCCCCGCGCTCGCGGTTTGCCTTGGGCTGCTCGCTATCCAGGCTGCGCTCGTTCCAACGGGCAGTCTCCTCCGACGTACTCCCGAGCTCTACGCCCGCGCCGGCGAAGACTTCGCCACCGCCGAGCACATCGGGCTCTGAGCCCGCTTCTCGGGTCTCGGGCACCTCGCTAATCCACCCTCCTCCCCCCACCCTCCCACGGGGCGTAACACGGTATCGAGAAAAAACGCGCAAAAGAGTGCCGTTTTCGTACCGAATCGCGCGATTACCTCAAGTGGTTACTCGGCTTGAGACTCGCTAAAACGGAAGCTGCCCGGCCGCGTGCTTGGCCAGCTCGATCAGCGGCTCGGCAGCGAAGAACGATCCGACCGTAATGACGGTCGCCAGCAGCACGGCGGTTCCGAGCAGGCGCTCGCGCGGCGGCGGTGTCTTCTTCTCCGTGCCGGGGCGCATGTAGATCGAGCGTACGACCGCCAGGTAATAGCCGAGGCTGACCACCGTCGCCACGGCGGCGACGATCAAGAGCCAGGTCCAGCCCGCCTGCTGGGCGGCCGCGAAGACGTAGACCTTGCCCACGAATCCGCCCGTGAGCGGGAAGCCGGCGAAGGAGAGCATGAAGATCCAGAGTGCGATCCCGTAGAGCGGTCGTTCCCAGCCGAGGCCGGCCAGGTTGTCGAGTGTGGCCGCTTCGCCCAACTCTCGCTCCCGTGCCGCCAGCACCGCGAAGGCTCCGATCGAGGCCGCGCCGTAGGGGATCAGGTAGTAGAGAAGCGCCCGGCCGCCGAGGGAGCTGGCCGCCGTCACCGCCAGCAACAGGTAGCCGGCGTGCGAGATCGAGGAGTAGGCGAGCATCCGCTTCAGATCGCGCTGTACCAGCGCAGCCAGGTTGCCGACCACGAGCGACGCAACGGCCAGCACTGCCGTCGCCGTAGTCCAGAGATGTTCCTGGCTCGGGAAGGAGACGGTGAGCACTCGCAGCGCCACCAGCAGCGCGACTGCTTTGGTCGCCCCGGCCATGAAGCCCGACACGGGCGTCGAGGCGCCCTGGTAGACATCGGGCGTCCAGGCGTGGAAGGGCGCCGCCGAGGCCTTGAAGGCGAACCCGACCAGGATCAGCGCCAGCCCGGTGACCAGAAGTAGGTTTCCGCTCGCGACCTTGCCGGCGATCTGGGTGAGGTTGAGCGTGCCGGTGGCGCCGTAGACGAAGGCCGAGCCGAAGACGAGAATCGCCGAGCTGAAACCGCCCACGATCAGGTACTTGAAGCCGGCTTCGATCGCCTCCGGCCGCTCGCGCTCGAGCGCGCAGAGCACGTAGAGCGAGATCGAGAACCACTCCAGGCCGAGGAAGAGAGTGAGCAGGCTTGCCGCCTGGGCGAAGAGAATCATGCCGCCGCCGGCCGCGGCCAGAAGCGCGAAACGCTCGCCGACACGGTCGGGAGCCGCTCTTTCTCCGTAGAAGACCAGCGTTGTCAGCAGCCCGGCCCCGGCCACGATCATCGCCGCGAGGGCACCGTAGCGGTCGCGGAAGAGAGAGCTCGCAATCACCGTTCGCGCCTGACCGCTGCGATCGAAGAGCAGGGCGGCGGTGCCGAGCGCCGACGCGTAGCCGGCCAGGCAGACGAACCAGGCGACCTGCTTTCGGGCTCGCGCCGGTACGAGCACAGCGACGAGCAGCCCGATCGTCGTCGCGCCGGCCAGGGCGAGCGAGGGCGCCAGTGCCAGCCAGTCGATCGTCGGCGTCTTGATCAAGGGTTCACTCCCGCGCTCGTGGCCGAGCTGCCGAACAGCGGCTGCGTCGCGGAAACGCATTCGAGCCCGATCTGCACCGGCGTGGAGGGCTGCGTCGTGGAGACGGTCTGAGTCTCCGTGAGGCAGGCGAACGAGTGCTTGGCGATACCGGCCGGCCAGACCGATATGGCGAGCATCCCGGCGAGAAGCGCGCCCACGATGCAGAGCTCGGCTGGCCGCAGGTCGGGCGTGTGCTCTGGCACCGCCTCGCCAGGCTCTCTGTGTAGGACGGCCGAGATCAGTCGGAGCATGTACATCGCCGCCAGCACGATCGCAACGAGTCCGGCAAGCGCCCAGCCCCAGCCGCGCTGGAAGGTACCGGCCAGGATCATGAACTCGCCGGCGAACGCGCTCGAGCCTGGCACCGCCAGTGAGATCACGCCGATCGCAACGAGCAGGCTGGCGAGGATCGGGCGCCCGCGCGCCATGCCGCCCAGCCTCTTGAGAACTCCGGTCGAGGTGCGGCTCTCGATCGCCCCGGCGAGCAGGAAGAGCGCGGTCGAGATCAATCCGTGGTTGACCATCTGCAGCACCGAGCCGCTGAGGGCGAGCTCGCCGCCCGAGAAGAGCCCGAGCCCGATCAGACTCATCTGCGCCAGGCTCGAGTAGGCGACGACACCGCGAAAGTCGGGAGCCCGGAAGGCGAGCAGCGAGCCGTAGATGAGCCCCGTAGCCGAGAGCGCGAGGAAGAGAGCTCGCAGGTCGTGCAGAGGTGTGCCGGCGCCGAGGTCGGGAAACTTGGTGAAAACGATGCGCAGGAAGCCGAAGGCGGCGACCTTGGAGATCAGGCCCGAAAGCACCGCGGCAACCTCGGGTGGCGCCTCGCGGTAGGCGTCCGGTAGCCAGCCGTGCAAGGGGAACAGCGGCGCCTTGACGGTGAAGGCGATCGCGAAGCCGAGGAAGAGCCAGACGCTGCTCGAGGTCGTGGCGGTGGTCAGGTCGAACCCGTGCGAGAGCCCGTAGACGATGATCGTGACGAGCATCAGCAACGAGCCCGCCATCGTGTAGGCGACGAACTTGAAGGTCGCAGCCACTCTCCGCTCGCCGCCCCAGACACCGATCAGTAGGTAGAGCGGGATCATCATCGCCTCGAAGGCGACGTAGAAGAGGATCAGATCCTGGGCGCTGAAGACGCAGACGACCGCGCCGGTGAGGAAGAGCATCAGTGCGTAGTAGGCGTTCGCTCGCTCGCGCCCGGCCCAGAGCCCGTAGGCGATCGCTGCCGCCATCACCACGGTTGTCAAACCCACGAGCCAGAACGAGAAGGTGAACAGGCCGACGTGGTAGCTGATGCCGAGATCGGAGATCCAGGCGTGCTTCTGCTCGAACTGGATCTTGGCGCTACCGAAGTCGAACTGGCGCTTCCCGAAAAAGCCGGTGATCCAGAGCCCGAGCTCGGCCAACGCGACGGCGAGCGCGAGCGAGCCCACCCACTCCTTGCTCGCGGGCAGCAAGAAGACCGCCAGCGCGCCGGCGAGAGGGAGAGCGATGAGGGAGGTCGTGAGCATCAGCGGAAGATGAGGAAGAGAAGGAGGACGAGCGAGGCTCCGGCCGCGACCAGGAGCACGTAGCTACGGGCGAGACCGTTTTGAATGGCGGCGGCGACGCGGCCGCCGCGGAGGGCGCCGGTTCCGACCTCCTCGACGGAGCGCTCGATCACCTGCTGCTCGAACAGAGACGCGAGCCGGTGGGCGAGCAAGACCGCCGGGCGGTAGAAGAGCAGGTCGTAGGCGCGGTCGAAATAGAGCTTCTCGATCAGAGCTTTCGGCGTGCGCGGCGCCGGCTGGCTGCGTGCCGAGTAGATCATCCAGGCGATCCAGAGCCCGCCCAGCGCCACGATGACCGAGACGCCGCTCAGTAGCCACTCGCGTGCCGGCGTCGACGAAACGACGATCGCGGCGGGCGCGATTCCCTCGAGGAAGCGCGAGAAGGGATGCCAGAGCCCCGCGACCTCGAGCCAGCCGCCCGCGAAGGCGAGCAGCGCGAGCACGGCCACCGGTGCGGTCATCCAGCGCGGGCCTTCTCCTCCCTTGTGCTTGGAGAGGCACTCACGTACGAGCTCGCTCTCCTCGCCCGAGAAGACGAGGAAGATCAGGCGGAAGGAGTAGAGCGCGGTCAGGAGCACACCAGCGAGCCCGGCGCTGAACAGCACCTTGCCGTAGACGCCCTCCGAGAAGGCGGTGGCCAGAATTGCGTCCTTGGAGAAGAAGCCCGCCAGCGGTGGCAAGCCCGCGAGCGCGCCGGCGCCGATCAGCATCGCAACGAACGTGCGCGGCATCCGCCTCCGCAGGCCGCCCATCTTGCGCATGTCCTGCTCACCGTCGAGCGCGTGGATGACGACGCCGGCGCCGAGAAAGAGCAGTGCCTTGAAGAAGGCGTGCGTGACCAGGTGGAACATCGCCGCGCTGTAGGCGCCGATGCCCGCGGCCAGGAACATGTAGCCGATCTGGGACATGGTCGAGTAGGCGATCACCCGCTTGATGTCGGTCTGCACGAGGGCGATGGCCCCGGTTGCGAGCAATGTCACGGCGCCGATGCCGGCGACAGTCTGCTGCACGTGCGGCGCCTGCTCGAAGAGCGGGTGCGTGCGCACGATCAGGTAGACGCCGGCGGTCACCATCGTCGCCGCGTGGATCAGGGCGCTGACCGGGGTCGGGCCCTCCATCGCGTCGGGGAGCCAGGTGTGGAGCGGGATCTGGGCCGACTTGGCGATCGCGCCGACGAGCAGCCCGGCCGCGACGAGGTTGATCACCCAGGTGTTGGGGCCAAGCGATGCGGCCTTGGAGAAGACGGCCTGGAACTCCAGCGTGCCCGTGTGTTGGATCAGCAAAAACAGCGCCAGCGCCATCGCCGCGTCACCGATCGCGTTCATCACGAACGCCTTCTTGGCGGCGGCCACNNCCCCAGCCGACGAGCAGGATCAGGAAGTTGGCCGCTTCGACCAGAAGCAGCATCGAGAAGACGAAGAAGGCAATGTAGGCGAAGTAGCGGCGCTCCTCGTCGTCGCCGTCCATGTAGCCGATCGAGTAGGCGACAATGAGCGTGCCGACACCCGCGACGACGAGCATCATCACGAGCGAGAGCGGATCGACGAGGAGCGCGAGCTTGAAGCTGAGCGCGTGCGTCTCGACCCAGCCGAAGGCCGTGGTGACCGTCTCGCGGTCGCTTGCGTGGCGGTTGAGCGTGGCGGCGAAGGCAACGATCGCGGCGATGAAGGAGATCGCAGTCGAGGCTGTGGCGAGGTAGCCGGCGCCGCGGCGCGAAAGCCTGTTCCCGGCGAGCGCGATTGCGAGCGCTCCGCCGAGCGGAGCCAGCAGGCAGACCCAGGCAGCGGCGGCGATCACTTGCGCAACCTCGAGAGCAGGTCGATGTCGATCTCGATCTTTCGCCGCGCCATCGCCACGACCAACCCGAGCCCGACCACGACCTCGGCGGCGGCGACCGCCATCACGGCGAGCGCGAACACCTGACCGTCGAGCGTTCCGTGCCCGCGCGCAAAGGCGATCAGTACGAGGTTGGCGCCGTTCAGCATCAGCTCCAGCGCCAGCAGCATGATCAGCGGGTTGCGGCGCAGCATCACGCCGGCGGTTCCGATCGCGAAGACGGCGCTGCCGACGCCGAGATACCAGGCGATGCCCGGACCCAGCATCAGCGTCTCCCTCCGGTCCGCGTGCGCCGGCTCTGGGCGCCCAGGATGACGCCGCCGATCGCCGCCACGAGCAGCACGATCGAGATCACCTCGAAGGCGAGCAGGTGGTTGCTGAGGAAGAGGCGCCCGATCGAAGCCGGGTCGCCGAAGTTGGCCGAGACGTGCTTCGCATGCTTGAGCTGGTTCGTGGCTGCGAGCGCGATCACGACCAGGAGCTGGGCCAGGAGCGCGATCGCGGCGAGGACTCCGCCCAGCGTCTGCCAGCTCGGCCCGCCCGTCCAGGCGACGTCGAGATTCCAGCCCACGTAGGCGATCACGAACAGGAACATCACCATCACGGCGCCGGCATAGACGAGCACCTGGGCGGCGGCCACGAACTCCGCCGACAGAAGCAGGTAGAAGACCGCCAGCGAGACCAGGTTGCCGATCAGCGCCAGTGCCGCGAAGAGGGCGTTTCGGAGCAGGACGACCGCCAGCGCCGAGCCCAGACAGCCGGCGGCAGCGGCGAACCAGACGATCCAGACGAGTATGTTTCCGGCGTTCAACTATCTGTCTCGTAGTTGGGGCTCGGCGTGTCGTACAGCTCCGGGTCGGCGACCGGAGTGTGCTTGATCGGACCTGCCAGGAGCATGTCCTTGGTGTAGATCAGGTCGCTGCGCGAGTACTCGCTGAACTCGTAGTCGTTGCCGAGCGTGATCGCGTCGAAGGGGCAAGCCAGCTCGCAGTAGCCGCAGAGGATGCAGCGGCTCAGATTGATCTCGTAGATGCGGGCGTAGCGCTCTCCGGCCGAGACGCGGTTCTCGGCAGTGTTCTCGGCCGCGACGACGCGGATGCAGTCGACCGGACAGGCGGCGGCGCAGAGCGAGCAGCCGACGCACTTCTCGAGCCCGTTTGCGTGCCGGTTCAAGCGGTGGCGGCCGCGGAAGCGCGGATAGACCGGGCGCTTGTACTCCGGGTACTGCTCGGTCACCGTGCCGCGGAAGATCTGCTTCAGCGTCACGCCAAAGCCGCGAATCGTCCCGAACGCGGTCGCTCCGATCATCTCAGCACCACGAAGAAGGCCGTGGCAACGGCGTTCACGGTCGCCACGGGCAGGAGGACCTTCCAGCCCAGGTTCATCAGCTGGTCGTAGCGGAGTCGCGGCAGCGTCGCCCGCGCCCAGATGAAGCAGAAGAGCACGATCGCCAGCTTGAGCAGGAACCAGACCGGGCCGAAGCGGTGCAGGACCGGGAACAACCAACCGCCGAAAAACAGGGTCACCATCAACGCCGAGATAGTGATCATGTGGACGTACTCGGCGATCTGGAACAGGCCCCAGCGCATGCCCGAGTACTCGGTGTGGAAGCCGGCGACCAGCTCCTGCTCGGCCTCGGGCAGGTCGAAGGGTGCGCGTCCGACCTCCGCCACGCCGGCCACGGCGAAGCAGGCGAAGCCGACGATCTGCGGCGCTACGTACCAGATCGTGTTGTGCTGGGCGGCGACGATCCCGGTCAGCGAGAGCGACCTCGCCATCAGGACGACGCCCAGCACCGACAGCGACAGCGCCACCTCGTAGGAGACGAGCTGGGCGCCCGCGCGCATGGCGCCGAGGAGCGCGTACTTCGACTCCGAGACCCAGCCGCCGAGCAAGACCCCGTAGCTTGAGATCGAGCCGATCGCGAAGATCACGATCAGCGAGATCGGGACGTCCACGACCTGGCCGTTGATCTGGTAGCCGTGGAGCTCCCAGCCTCCGCCCCAAGGAATGACCGAAAAAGCGAGGAAGGCCATCGTCGCCGAGAGCACCGGTGCTCCCAGGTAGAGCACGGGATGGATCAGCCGATCGGGCCGGAAGGGTGCCTTGCGCACCAGCTTGATCAGATCGGCGAAGGGCTGGATGATCCCGAACGGGCCGGCTCGGTTGGGGCCGAAGCGACGCTGAAAGCGACCCAGGACCTTGCGCTCGATCAGCGTCATGAAGGCGAAGGCGAGCAGCAGGATGTTGATGACGACCAGCGCCTCGATGGCGCCGATCCACCAGACCTCGGCAGTCGCCAGCGGCAGCACGGTGCTCATGGCCTGCTCACCTGTACGCCCGGCGCCAGCTCGGAGCAGTGCTCCGCGGCGATCCTGACCGACCCGGGCCGGAGAGCGGCGTTGATGCGCGCGCGCAGCCTCACCGAGATGCCGGTCGAGCGAACGACCACCTCGTCGCCGTCTGCGATCGCGCGCCGGTCGGCGTCCTCGGCCGAGATCTCGACCTCTGGGAGCGGACGCTGGAAGGCGAGCTGCGGCACGTGCTCTACCACGGGGCCGGAGAAGAGCGCTCGGTAGCGAATCAGCTCGAGCGGCCCGCCGCGAACCGCCGGCGGAGCTTCGGGTTCGGGAGCCTCGACCGGTCCGGGCTTCGTGCGCGCCGGAAGCGGAGCCCGGTCTCCGAGTGAGGAGAACGAGATGTCGTCGAGCGCCTTCGCGGACAGCTCGGCGAAGACGCCGGTTACCGAGGCTGGAAGGGCCACGCCGAGACGCTCGCCCAGCTCCGCCAGCCAGGACAGCTCGGGGCGGATGGGCGCCGCGGCGGCTCTGCGCAGGCGCTGCAAGCGACCCTCGAGATTGCGCATCGTTCCCTCTCCCTCGAGGTAGCTGGTTGCAGGCAGCACCAGGTCGGCCCAGGAGGCGGTATCGCCGGCAAACAGGGTCAGTGCCACGGCCCGGTGGGCGCGTTCGGCCAGCTTGCGGATAGCGGGGTCGTTAGCAGCCTCGTCGCCCGACACGAGCAGGAGGCCGATCTGCTCGGGCTGGTGAGAGGGCTCGTCCGCGGCTGCCTCCCAGGCCTCCGCGACGCCTCGCGGGTTCGGGGTCGAGGGCAGGTAGAGGGCGCCTGATCCGTCCTTCTCGTGTAGGCCGAGCGCGCGGGCGAGCACAGCGAGGTGAGCCCCGCCGGCGCCGCCGCGTCCCGACCAGATCAGAATCACGCGCTCCGCCTTGCGCAGACGCTGTCCAAGCTCGCTCGTCTCGCCGGCCAGCTCGCGGCAGGCGCGGGCGGCATCGCCGGGGGCACGCTGGATCTCACCCGCGGGACCGATCGTGGTGAGTCGCGCCCCGTTTCGCCGCGCCAGCTTGAGCCAGAGATCGACAACCGGCGCCCGCTCGAGCACAGGACTTTCCTCGAAGACGACGATCTCCTCGGCTGCGGCGAGCGCCGAGAGGGGCACTCGGTAGGGATCGAGTGCGTCCAGCGCCGGCTCCGGAAGAACGACGCCGTCCGAGCGGGCTCCGCGGCGCACGATCGCCGCCAGCGAGTAGGCGACCTCCAGTGTCTCGGTGCCCGATAGCGCCAGAACGACCTCGCCCTGTGCTTCGCCGATCAGGCTCTCCAACTCGGCGAGCGCCTCGTCCCAGCCCAGCTCCTCCTCCGCGCCGTCGCGGTATCGCCGCGGCGAGTCGATGCGCTCCTCGGCGTAGAGGTGGGGAGAGCTGAAGCGGCCCTTGTCGCAGAGCCAGCCACGATCGACCTCGGGGTGGTTGCGCGAGAGCACGCGCTGGACGCGGCCTTCCCTGCTCTGCACGGTGATGTTGCAGCCGATCGCGCAAAGCCCGCAGACGCTGGCGGCCCGCTCGTACTCCCAGGGACGCGCCAGGAAGCGGTACTGAGTCGAGGTCAGCGCTCCCACCGGGCAGAGCTCGACGATGTTGCCCGAGAACGGACCTCGGTAGGGCTCGTCCTCGAAGGTGGCGATCATCGTCAGCGCGCCGCGATTGACGGCGACCAGCTCTTCGTCCTCGGCTACCTCCTGCGAGAAGCGCGTGCAGCGGTAGCAGAGGATGCAGCGCTCGCGGTCGAGGGCGATCGTGGGCGAGATCGGGATTGGCTTCTCGAGACTGCGCTTGCGGAAGGTCATACGGGTCTTGCCGGGGCCATAGCGGAAGCTCAGGTCCTGTAGCGGGCACTCGCCGCCCTTGTCGCAGACGGGGCAGTCGAGCGGATGGTTGAGGAGCAGAAACTCGATCGTGGCGTTCTGGCCCTGGGCGGCCGTCTCGGAAGTTCGGGCTGTGTGCACGACCATGCCGTCCCGCGCCGGCGTGGTGCAACCGGTCTGGAGCTTGGGCATGCCCTCGATCTCGACCAGGCACATGCGGCAAGCGCCGACCGCCGAGCCGATCCGAGGCTCGTAGCAGAAGACCGGGATCTCGATTCCGGCCGCCGCGGCGGCCTCGACCAGTCCCGTTCCCTTCGGAACCTGCACCGGGCGCCCGTCTACGGTGATCGTGATCAGCTCCGGGGCGCTCACCGAGCGGCCTCCTGATGAACGTGGCCGCGGTAGAGCTCGTCCACCGGCGAGAGCAGTCCCTCGAGCGAGCTCGAACC
>PMZQ01000074.1:0-7464 GCA_003170155.1 Actinomycetota bacterium
CTGCAAGACCTACGGCTCGAGCTCGAGAAGATCGCCTTGGCGACCGCCAGCGCGGGGTCGCGCGCTACAACGGTTCCCCGATAAAGCCGAACGAGGAGCCGACCGCGAGTCACGCGAACTCGCGAATCGCCTCTCTCACCCGCGCGAGCTGGCGCTGAAGCTCCGGCAGGTGCGACCCATCCGCTTTCGCAAGCTCGCGCTGGAGCCGGCGCTCGCGCAGGCGAAGTATTAACTGCTCGGCAGTGCGCTTGTCGATCTCGGCAGCACTCGCCCGCGCGTCCAGCTCGGCCACCAACCCCACTACGTCGTCGTCGGGTGTGATGGGCTCCTCGAGAAGGTACTCACGTACGCGCCGGTGCAGCTCGTCGTCGAAGTGCTCGGGCGTCAGCTCCGACAGCATCTCTTTCAGATCGGGATGAGCGACGACGCCGGCGAGAGCGTCTCGTTCGCGCCGATCGCCGGCCTCTAGCAACTGCGTCGAGATCGCCGAGCCCCTCTGACCCGCACGCGGCGCCAGCCCGGACTGCACCTCCTTGGGCAGGTCGAGCTTATCGGCCAGGTAGCGCAGCGCCCGCTGACGCTCGGGCGAGTCCTCGAAACGCCCGAGCAGCTCGCGTACGCGCACGAACGCCTCCTGACGATCGGGCGCACGCTCGATCTCGATGCGAACCCGGTAGGCAAGGTAGCTCTCGGCCTGCTCCAGCCTCTGCTCGAAGCCTTCGGCGGCGTCGGCCGGGTCGAGCCCGGGCGGAAGCGTGACGACGCGAACGTCGAATCCCTGAGCGCTGGCCAGCTCCATCCCGCGCAGCGTCGCCTCCTGCCCGGCCGCGTCCGCGTCGAAGCAGAGATAGAGACGCCTGCAGAGTCGCCCGAGCTCCTTCAGCTGGCGCTCGGTGAGAGCGGTGCCCATCGAGGCTACAACGGGCTCCAGACCGCTCTGGCGCACAGCGATCACGTCGGTGTTTCCCTCCACGATCACCGCCCGCTCCTGCTTGGCGATCGCGCGCCGGGCCAGATGCAGGCCGTAAAGGATGCTCGACTTGTGGAAGAGCGCTCCTTCGGGTGAGTTCACGTACTTGCCCCGCAGGGGATCGTCGTCGCGCAACTTGCGTGCGCTGTAGCCGAGCACGCGCCCGCGTGCATCGGCGAGCGGGAACATCAGCCGAAAGGTGAAGTAGTCCTTGCCGCGCTTGTTCGCCAGGCCGGTGGCGGCGATCTCCTCGATCGTGAATCCCTTCTCCCGGGCCTTGGGGACGAGCCTCGATCCGCCTGGCGAAAGCCCGAGCCGGAACTCCTTGCAGACCTCCTCGCCCAGACCGCGCGAGGCCAGGTACTCGCGCACCGGAGCCCCCGTCTTCGTCTCCCAGAGGTAGCGCTCGTAGTAACGAGTCGCCAGCTCCAGGAGCTCGTGCAACCGCTCGCGCCGCTCGCGCTCGCGCTCGGCTTGTGGTGAGGTCTCCTCATGCTCGATCTTGACGCCGAAGCGCTCGGCCAGCCACTCCACCGCCTCGTTGAAATCGAGCTGCTCGGTTTCGCGTACGAAGGTGATCACGTCGCCGCGCGCACCACAGCCGAAGCAGTAGTAGAGCTTGTCGGCGGCGTTGACCGAGAAGCTAGGCGTGCGCTCCTCGTGGAACGGGCAGCGTCCGCTGTAGCGGCCGCCGACCTTGCGCAAGGCGGTGCGCGCCGAGACAAGCTCGACCATGTCGGCGGCGGCCTTGACCTCGTTCACGGTCGTGTCCGAGATCCTCGCCATCAGATGTTCTCGTAGAGGGCGAGTGCGAAGCGATCGGTCATGCCGGCGACGTAGTCGGTGACGCGTTCGACCAGATCGCCTTCGTTTTCGGGAATCGCCTCGGGATGCTCGAGCAGATGGTCGAAGAGCGTGCGCACGACCAGGATGGCGAGCTCATTCTGCGCCTTCGTGTGCTCGGAGAGATAGACGCGTTCGAACATGAAGCGCCTGAGCGAGAGCATCGCCTCGGAAACCTCTTCGCTCTGGCAAATGTCGCCCGCCTCGCTCGAATTCTCGACGATGTCGTGCACGAGCCGATCGATCCGGCGCGAGCCTCTGTCGCCGAGCACAGTGATCTCCTCGCGCGGAAGATCGCTCGCCATGACGGCGCCGGCGCGGATCGCGTCGTCGATGTCGTGGTTGATGTAGGCGACCCGGTCGACCAGGCGCACGATTCTTCCTTCGAGCGTCTCGGGCTCGTTATCGCCGGTGTGATTGAGGATCCCGTCCCGCACCTCGGCCGTGAGATTGAGCCCGCGCCCGTCGCGCTCGAGCACATCGACCACCCTGAGCGAGTGCTCGTTGTGGCGAAAGCCAAGCCCGAACTTCTCGGCAAGCGCCTTATCGAGCGCGCCTTCGCCGGCGTGCCCGAAGGGCGAGTGTCCGAGATCGTGGCCGAGCCCGATCGACTCGGTCAGCTCCACGTTCAGTCCCAGCGCTGCCGCCACCCCACGCGAGATCCCCGTTGTCTCGAGCGTGTGGGTGAGGCGTGTGCGGTAGTGATCGCCCTCGGGGTCGATGAAGACCTGCGTCTTATGCGCGAGTCGGCGGAAGGCCTTCGTATGGACGACGCGGTCGCGGTCGCGCTGGAAGGGCGTTCTGAGCAGGCACGGTTCCTCCGGCCTTGCGCGCCCTCGTGTCTCGTATGAGCGCACGGCGAGGGGTGAGAGCGAGTGCTTCTCTAGCTCCCTGATACGGGTTTCGAAGGTGTCGGCAACCTTCCCGGCGGGCTCGGGCATCGTAAGGGCCAGACTAGTCGCAAGAGCGGTCTTACGAGAAGTCGGCGCTACCGATTCACTGTCGACATGTTCGGGTAGCGCTCGCCGGCCGTCGCGCCGCGCGGAAAGGCCTCGTCGATGCGCGCCAGCTCGTCTTCCGTAAGCTCGACCTCCAGCGCGACCAGGTTCTGCTCGAGATGGGCGATGCGTGTGGTGCCCGGAATCGGGACGACACCGTCTCCCTGTGCGAGCACCCAGGCGAGTGCGAGCTGCGCCGGAGTCACGTTCTTCTCGCCGGCGATCTCGGCGACGCGGTCGACCAGTTCGAGGTTGCGCTCGATGTTCCCCTCCTCGAAGCGCGGATTGAAGGCGCGAAAATCGCCCTCTGCGAGATCCTCCGAATGCCGAATCTGAGCCGAGAGGAAGCCACGCCCGAGCGGACTGTAAGCGACGAAGCCGATCCCGAGTTCGCGCACGACCGGCAGGATCTCGTCCTCAACGTCGCGCGTCCAGAGCGAGTACTCGGTCTGCAGCGACGAGATCGGGTAGACGGCATGAGCGCGCCTGATCGTCGCCGGCGCCGCCTCCGAGAGCCCGAGGTGGCGCACCTTCCCTGCCTGGACGAGCTCGGCCATGGCGCCGATCGTCTCCTCGATCGGCACGTCGACGTCCACGCGGTGCTGATAGTAGAGGTCGATCGTCTCGACCCCGAGGCGCTCGAGCGATGCGTCGCAGGCTGCGCGCACGTACTCGGGTCGACCGTTGATCCCTACCCAGCTGCCGTCCGGCCGCCGCTCGTTGCCGAATTTGGTTGCCAGCTCGATCTCGTCACGACGACCGGCGATCGCCTTGCCCACAAGCCGCTCGTTCGTGAACGGTCCGTACATATCGGCGGTGTCGAGGAAAGTGACGCCGAGATCGAGCGCGCGCTGGATGGTGGCGATCGCCTCGCTTTCGTCGGCCTTGCCGTAGAACTCAGACATGCCCATGCATCCGAGCCCGAGCGCCGACACTTCGAGCCCTTGCCCACCGAGTCGTCTTCGTTCCATCTCCATCCTCCGAGTTCGTGTACGCGTGCCAATCGATGCTAGCCGACGGCTGCCTGGCTAATGCTCTCAGGGCGATCTTCCCGGAAACGCGCTTTTCTAGCGCCCAAGCAAGCTCCGGGCGCCTCGCTAATCCGCCCTCCTCCCCCCATCCTCCCACGGGGCGAGACGCGGTATCGAAAAAACACACCCGAATCCGTGTCGACTTCGTACCGAAGGTGACTCTGCGCACTTCACACCAAAAGCGAGTCCGCGCGACCCGAATCAGATTTCAGCTTCAGAAAGACTCGATGGCCGGCTCTGGCTCTGGGCTGAACCTAGATGATGATCGGCACCGTGCCACCGTCCACGCTCCAGGCGGCGCCGGTCACGTAGCTCGAGCGCTCGGAGCAGAGGAAGACGATTGCCGCGGCTATCTCCTCGGGCTCGGCCAGGCGCCCGAGCGGGCGACCGGCTCCGACGGCTGCGAGCATTTCTTCGCGCGACATCTCCTTGCCGGCTCGCGACTGGTCAGCCAGGCCGCCCTCGCTCAACCAGGCATCGGTGGCCGTTGGGCCCGGCGCAACGGCGTTACAGCGGATGCCCTCCTTCGCGTAGAGATCTGCAACGAGACGCGAGAGCGAGAGCACCGCTGCCTTCGAGACCGAGTAATTCGGCATCGAGACCGAGGGACGCTTGCCCGCGGTGGAGGAGACGTTGACGATGACACCACTGTGGCGGGCGCGCATTCCCGGGAGTACCGCCTGGATCGAGCGCACGTAGCTCATGACGTTGAGGTTCCAGATCGAGCTCCAGTGCTCGTCGGTCAGCTGCTCGAAGGCGATCTGATAGGCGAGGCCGACGTTGTTCACGAGTACGTCCACACGACCGAAAGCCTCTTCCGTCCCGCGGACGAGCTCGGCTGGAGAGGCGGGATCGGCAAGATCGAGCGCGAATCCCAGCGAGGCACCCGCGCGTTTCCTGGCAATCTCGGTGCGCTCCAGGTCTCGGCCGCAAACGACGACGCGGGCTCCCTCTGCGGTCAGTATTCGCGCGGTTTCGAGCCCGATTCCAGAGCTCGAGCCGGTGACGATGCATACCCTGTCTGTGAGGCCGAGATCCACGTCGCTTATCGTACGGTGCGCGGGACTAGCTCGCCGACGCCTCTCGCGTCTCCGGCAGGTCGCTGGCCGTGCGAGCCCGGAAAGGATCGTGCGGTCAGCCGAACGGTGCCGGATAACACCGAATCGTTTCTCGCACTCTCGGGGCGCCGCTGATAGGCACACGGGCTCGGAGAGCGAAGTGTGCTCAGCGGTGTCAGGCGGTTCCGGAGGCCGAGAGGAATCGCTGGCCGAGAGTGCGAGGGAGCCGCCGCCGGCCAGTGACACGAGGTTAGACTGAGACCGCGGTGGAGGACTACACCAACAAGTACAAGGGCGAGCAGGTCGACGTTGCGCTCTTCGGCGGCGAGTATCAGGAGGGCGTGCTGACCGCCTACTGCTTCGTCGAGGACGTCGCTCACATCGAGTTGAACGGGCACATCCTCATCCCTCTCCAGAACGTCGCTTCTCTTCACTGCGCCAGTCGATGCGACGCGCCCGAGGACGACTGGCCGCCGCGCGGTCTGCGCGACACAGGCCCAGACGAAGAGCCCTAGAGGGCACGATCGTGGGCGTTCGGCTGGCGACCACACGCAACCTGCTCAGGCTCTGGTTGATGCTGGCTGTCTTCGCAGCGCCGCCAACTCTGGTCGGAGCCGTGGTGTTGGGTTGGAACGCAGCGATTCTCTTTCTCTTCGTCGCGGTACTCATCGAGGCGACCGTCTACGTCTACTGCGATCGCTTCCTGCTGGCGATGCTCGGAGCGCGCGAGCTGGTCGTCGCCGAGCGGCCCGGGCTGCACTCCTCACTCGAGCGTCTGGCGGCGGCCGCGAGAGTCGTCAAACCGCGCCTCTACTTCATCCCCGACAACTATCCTCGCTCCTTCTCCGTCGGCCGCAGCCCGACTGCCAGCACCGTCGTCCTGAGCTTTGGGCTTCTCTCCGTCGCATCTCCGGCGGAGATCGAAGGGCTGGTCGCTCACGAGCTCGCACACATCCGCAACCGCGATGTCGCGGTGCAAACAACCTCGGTCGCCATTGCAGCGGCAGTCGTCGAGCTGACCCGCATCGGCGGCTACGTCGAGCGCGGTCTTCTCTTCCTGCTCGCACCCGTCGCCGCCGTGATCGAGAAGATTGCGCTCTCGCCCCGGCGAGAGCTGGCTGCGGACTCAAATGCCGCCGCCCTCTGCGGCTCACCTCACGGTCTCGCCGATGCCCTAGTGCGCCTCGCGCATGCGAGCGAGCTCGTCTCCTTCGGCGCCAGCCCGACAACCGAACCCCTTTACCCGATCAACCCCTTCGCAGGCGGCGACCGGCTTGCTCGGATGTTCGATACCCATCCATCGTTCCCGAAAAGACTTCGGCGCCTGCGCGAGCTCGACCCCCACTGGCACGAGAAGTTGCTCGCGCCTCCTCAGCGCTAGTCGATCTCGTCCGGTAAAAGCGAGAACATGATCGCGTCGGCCCGCTCCCCACGGTTCTCGATCCAGGCGCGGAGCACACCTTCGCGCGTGAAGCCCACCTTTTCCGCTAGTTGAGCCGAGGCGACGTTTCCGACCATCGCGGTCAGCTGTAGCCGCGCTAGTCCGAGCTCCTCGAGCGCCCAGCGGCTGACGAGCCTGAGTGCCTGCTCGCCAATTCCACGGCGGCGATGGCCGGCAAAGACGAAGTATCCGATCTCACCAACCGCGCCGTTCACCGCCACTCCGATCGATCCCACTGTGCGTCCGCTCGCCCGCTCGGTTATTGCAAAGTCGAAAGCGGTACTTTCCTCCCAACCCCTCTTCGCATGTTCCAGGAATTCACGCGCGTCCTGCTCGCGATACGGCGTCGGAATACGTGGTACCCAGCGGACGACCTCCGGATCGGCACAGGCGACAATGCTGTCTTCGATATCTCTCTCCTGCCAGCGCCGAATCACGATCGAATCGCCTTCAAGCATGGGAACCGGACGGCTCATATGGCGATTCTAATCGGCGCTCGCAAAAAGAAAAGGGCCGCTTGTGGCGGCCCTTGAAAACTGGCGGCGACCTACTCTCCCAGGGGGTTGCCCCCCAAGTACCATCGGCGCGAGCGGGCTTAACTTCTCTGTTCGGAATGGGAAGAGGTGTATCCCCGTCGCTATGACCGCCAAACTTGTAAATCCGGTGCCGCGCCTTCTTTTTGCGCGCATCCCGGTTCGTATCTTCTGATTTGTGGGCTCGAGCCAGACTGAAATCTGGCACGAGAGACAGTTATCCGTTTTGAATGTGCGCTCCGCGCACCCTCAAAACTCCATAGCGACTCACTAGTGTTCAAGTCAAGACCTCGGGCAATTAGTACGGGTCCGCTGAACACATTGCTGTGCTTACACGTCCCGCCTATCAACGTGGTGGTCTCCCACGGCCCTTACTCCTTCTAGAGGATGGGGAGCCTCATCTCGAGGTGGGCTTCCCGCTTAGATGCTTTCAGCGGTTATCCCTTCCAGACGTAGCTAGTCAGCAGCGCCGTTGGCACGACGACTGATACACCAGAGGTCTGTTCATCTCGGTCCTCTCGTACTAGAGACGACTCCTCTCAAGCTCCCAACGCCCATGGCGGATAGGGACCGAACTGTCTCACGACGTT
>PMZQ01000074.1:7539-7729 GCA_003170155.1 Actinomycetota bacterium
CTTTTATCCGTTGAGCGACGGCAATTCCACTCTCAACCGCCGGATCACTAAGACCTGCTTTCGCACCTGCTCGACCTGTCTGTCTCGCAGTCAAGCTCCCTTATGCCTTTGCGCTCTTCGCACGATTTCCAACCGTGCTGAGGGAACCTTTGCGCGCCTCCGTTACATTTTAGGAGGCGACCGCCCCAGT
>PMZQ01000007.1 GCA_003170155.1 Actinomycetota bacterium
AGTCGCGTGCTCGAGTTCGTTGCTCGCCGCTTCTCCTTGGGCGGCGATCAGCCCGTCTTGGTACGCGGTCTGGTCGCCAAGCGGGAAACCACTCTCGAGATCGAGTCGAGCTGCCTTCTTGCCGGAGCCACGTATCGTCTCCGGTCGCACCTCGACGGGCTCGCTCCTACGCTTCGCCGGCGACCGCGCGACAACTGCCGCGCCCGTTCGGTTTGACCTCCGTTTCGCTCTGGCCATCAGGCCGCCCTCCGATTCGTTTAGGGCGATTACCCCTGCCTAGTCCGAGTGGTCTTGGCAGTGCGTCGACTGGAGTCTCCGCATCTTCAAGATGGCACCTGCTACGCGCACCGTGGTGTACCGGCAATGCCACCGCGGTGCACAAACTTGGCTGACGGCAACGGCTGCGAGGAGTCAAGAAAACCGTCTCGGGCTACTATCAACTCCGCAACATCTGAGGAGGAGAAACTTGGGCCAGAAAGCTCTTCGAGACAGGATCTACGAGCTCATGCGCCAGCGAGGTATGAGACAACAGGATCTCGTGAGGATTAGCAAACGTCCGCGTAGCACCATCGAGAAACTCCTGAGGTGCGAGATTGCCAATCCTTCGATTGACCTGCTCCGAGACATCGCGCGTGCCTTACACGTTCACTACTCGGATTTGGTCGGCCACATGTACTCGGACTACAGGCGGCCGATCCGCGCGTATGGACGGACAGCCAAGTACGACAAGTACGACTCGGCTTTCATCGCCGATGTGACCTATCCCGACAACTCAGCTGTCGCCTCGAATCAAGAGTTCGAGAAGGTATGGGAGATCCAGAATACTGGCGGG
The DNA here is from genome assembly GCA_003170155.1 of Actinomycetota bacterium. Classification (GTDB taxonomy): domain Bacteria; phylum Actinomycetota; class Thermoleophilia; order Gaiellales; family Gaiellaceae; genus Fen-549. The sequence goes on from PMZQ01000007.1 coordinate 833, forward strand.
TTTCCCTGGGTCGGCTTTCGTCTTGTCAATACCGATGACCCAGCGATGCCCGTGTACATGCAGCCAAGTGAGCGCGAGATAGCGTTAGGTCGCGTCGAGTCGGGAGAGACGACGCAAATCCGCGTCTACCTTAAAGCTCCGGGCTTCGCGGGCTCCTTCATCTCCCGGTGGAAGTTGGTCGACGCTGATGGAGAACTGGTGTTTCCAGACAAAGACGGTATTTGGTGCCAGATCGTGGTCGAAGACATTTGACGACGGAGACGTCTGAGCCGTTCGGGATGACTTCTCTGGCAGGCGGTTCTGCCGAATAGACGCCGCCGAGAACTACTTCTTATTGCTGCCCTTGATCGCCGTCTTCCCGAGCGCCTTCAGAGTGCTCTCGTGGACGACCTTGGGCTGCGCTTTGCCTGGTCCCGACTCGGGTCTTCCGGCCTCAGGGCTCTTGGCCATCTTCTTCCTCTTCCGTTGTCTTCTTCTGGCTTACCAATCGAAGGTGTGGCCGAGGGCTTCGGCGGCGACGGAAGCTTGCTCGGCGGCAGTTTTCCCGACCATGTCGTGATCTGAGTACTGCAATCCGTCGCGCAGGAAGCAGATCATCGCTATTGAGTGGCCGTCTCCACCATCGAACTCAAGCGCCTGCATGCCGTCGAATTGAACGCTCGCGATCGACCCCCTCGGGACGAATTCGTTCCGATAGGAGGTAGAGCCAAAGAACCCGCCAGAGCCCTCCTTCACGCCGAAATGGAGCCCTCGATTCGTGACTAGGTAGTAGCTGAAGTCGCTAGCTTTGGCAGCGCTGCCGCGAGCCCACTCCGCCATTCCCCCGGCGATGATCTCCTCGTCCTCGCGTATCGCTTGCACGAGGTCCGGAAGTGCCTTTCTCCATTCATCCTGCGCGAAGACTCTCGCAAGACGTGCGACTTCCGGGGAGGCAGTCATGGATGAAACCCTAAGGCAGTCGGTACCCGAGGTCAATCGCGGGCTCGTGCCTGATGGCGCCCGCAAGAGCGGTCGCGCGTTACCTGGCCTCCCAGGACAATAGGATGTGGATCAATGACTCCGAGCGTCTTCCAATCCCTTGAGCCCCGCCGGGACGTTCTCGAAGGAGTCCTGAGCGACGCCATCTTCGCGGCGAGCCTGGACGAGGTCGTTGCCGGCTCGGCGCCGGCCGTTTACGGAGACCCGGCAACGTTCTTCGCGGGGACGCATCCCTCGTCGGGTCTGCGGACGCTTCTCGATGAGGCCATCGGTCGCATCGGCGGCGGGGAAAAGGATGCGCCATCCGTGATCCGCCTGGAGACCAACCTCGGCGGCGGCAAGACGCATAACCTGATTGCCCTCTACCACGCCGCGCGCGGACACCTGCCGCCAGAGCGTGTCGCTGAGTTCATGACTCCTGCGCTTTACCCCAAGAAGCCGATCGAACGCGTGGCTGTCTTCGTGGGCACGTCGGCTGGTGCTGCCGCGTTCCCAGAGGTGAACGGCACTAGTGCGAGGACGCTCTGGGGCTACTTGGCTCTCCAGCTCGGCGGTGACGATGCCTACGCTCAAGTTCGCGAAGCTGACGAGTCTCTGACTGCTCCAGGCACGGACGCGCTGAAGGGAGTCCTCGGGGACGAGCCCTCTCTGTTGCTGATCGATGAGCTCGCGCGCTACCTCGAGACGGCGAGTGGTATCGAAGTTGGCTCGACGACGCTCGCGCGCCAGACCGTCGCCTTCCTCATGTCCCTCATGGAAGCCGTGGACGCGCGCGGGTGCGCGAGTCTCGTGATCACCACGACTGAGGTCACGGATGCATTCGGCGACTCGACCCAGGCGGTACTCGACGCAATGGCAGAGACTCGCTCGCTCATGGCTCGCCGCGAGCATGTGCTCCGGCCCTCTGATGAAACTGACCTTCCGAAGATCCTCACGCGCCGGCTCTTTGAGAGCATCGACAGCTCCGCCGCGCGAGCAGTCGCGGAAGCGTACGCAAGCATGGTCGACGAGGCGACGACCCGCGGCATCGACCTGCCTGACCAGATGCGCGACCCGCGCTGGGTAGCAGAGCTAGAGAACGCGTATCCGTTTCATCCGGCGCTTCTGCGCGTGCTCGACAAGCGACTGTCGACCATTCCCAACTTCCAGCGCACGCGCGGCGCGCTTCGCCTACTCGCACGCGTCACCCGAGTTTTATGGGAGCGGAAGCCTGAAGACGCCGACCTGATCCGGCTGGATCATGTCGATCTCGCCGAGCGCGAAATCGCCGAGGATCTCTCGAGTCGGCTTGATCGAGCGAGGTTCGATGCGGTAATCCGAGCTGACGTCTGCTCGCAGGCAGGCGGTGAGCCGTCGCACGCAGAGCTCGTCGACCGGCAGATGGGTTCCGGCTACGCGCGTCGCCTAGCGATCGCTGCCTACCTCTTCTCCCTTACACAAGACGTGCCCGGCGTGACCGCCGGTGATCTTGTCGGCTCGATTCTCTCACCCGGTGACGATCCGAACATCGCGGTTAAGGCGCTCGACACGCTGGAGCACAACGCCTGGTACCTCCATGCTGACGCCCGCGGATTCCGCTTCTCGACTGAGATCAACCTCAACAAGCTGATTGACGACGCGACACGCGAAGTCTCGACTCAGAAGACAAAACAGCGCGCAACGCAGATCCTCGCCGAGCAGTACAAGGACTCGACACTAAAAGTGAGGCGGGCCTGGGAGGACGCGAAGGTGGCCGATCGTGCAGAGGACGCCTGGCTGGTGATCCTGCACTGGGATGATTTCGGCGACGTACACGGCGTCGACCCCACGGCTGAGGCTCCCGGCCGCATACTCGACCTCTTCGAGCACACACCGACGGGGGGCCTACGCGAGTTCCGTAACCGGCTCGTGATCCTCGCGCCAACGACCGGGACGCATGAGTCCATGCTCGCCGGAGTTCGAAGGCATCTCGCGCTCGCCCAGCTCGTCGGTAATTCGGACACGCTCGCGCAGCTCTCTGCTGAGAAGCGCGCGCAACTCACTGACCTTTCAAAGCAGTCTGAGCTCGAGGCACGGATCGCGGTCTGCAACCACGTGAACTTGCTTTACGTACCGCAGGCAGATAACCGACTGGAGCCGGTCGAGCTCGACGTTGTGACTCAGGCGAGCCTAAAGCGCAATCAAACCGAAGCGATCATCGATCGGCTCGCAGCAATGGAGAAGACTCTTGCCGCGGGGGACAAGACGCCAGACCCCGCCTACGTGAGGAGCAAGCTCGGAAACCAGCTCGATACATCGTTCCCGACCGCCGGGCTCATCCTTGCGTTCGCGCGTCGCACCGACCTCAAAATGGTGCTAGACAAGGCGCAGCTGAATGCGCTTGTGGCAGCCGGCGTGCGTAACGGCGTGTGGGAGTACCACGACGCAACCCGTGGCGACGACGACGGCTGGGCGACGAAGGATCGTCCCGATGCAGCGTTTCGACTCGGCGAAGACGCCTTTCTTTATCCGCTCGGGTCGGCGCCCGAGCCGACGCCGAAGGCGTGCCCGTTTTGCAACAACGTTCACCCGCCCGGTCCTTGTCCTGACGAGAAGAGGAAGAAGCCGAAGCTGGGGGTCGAGTTCGAGGCGAGCGGTAGCGCAGGCGTCGCTTTCGCCGAGGCGAAGGGAAAAGCGATCGAGGCCGGACGACAGACACTGGTCGAGCTGCGTGTTCGTATCGAGGAGCTTGGCGCCGGGGCGCCGACTCAGCTCGCGAAGCTCCACAGCCTTGTTCCCTCGACGCAATCGGGCGCTGCTCTCCGCTACGACGTCGAACTCAACGCCACGCTCGACGTTCCGACGGACACGCTCTCGGTCGTGTTCCACGGAGCGGCGGCCAAGTACCAGCCTCTGCGTGAGGCGGTGCGCCAGGCGGTCGGAGAGCGCGAGGCGAGTCTGCGCGCAGCACTGACCGCGGCGCTCGACCCGGCACTCCCGCTCTCGGGACAGGAGGTTGCCGACCTTCAGCAGCGTGCGACAGACACCGGCCCCGCGAAGTGCACCGTAACGATCGTCACGGAGGCACCGAGTGGCACTTCGTGAGCGTTACCGCTGCTCGATCGAGCGCAACGGCGATGGGCAGATCGCCTCGCTGACCGTCGAGGCGGCAGACCTAGAAGGCCGAGAGCGTCACGTAACCGTACGAGGTGCGCGTGTCTCCGAAGTCGTATCGCCGCTTCAACAGCTTCTGCGAGAGAGCAAGATCTCCGGCCGCGCGTGGACATCGCGGGATCCGATCGATCTCGACCAAGTCGGCGGTGCGCACGTCGAGTTACTTCTCCGTGCGGTACAGCCGCTTCGTCGTAGTGACCGGGCTCAGATAGTTGCGGATGGCATCGCGTCGATGAGCCGCGAGGAGGCCAGCTACTGGCACGCCAAGGCGCAGCGACCCGGTGGGCTTCGCGCCCTCCGGATTCTCCTGACGGGAAGACGACGTTGAGCCGCAGCCTGATTGAGCAATGGTTCCCAGCCCTTGCCGTGGGCGCCGAGAGCGTGCGCGAGAGGGCCGCGTCGAATGCCCTTCCGCCGGTCAACTACCTCCATGTGTGGTGGGCCCGTCGACCGCTTGTTGCGAGTCGGGCTGCGGTCGTCGCGCCGCTTCTACCAGCGTGGCCATCCGATGACGATGCTGCGCGCGACGAAGGCGCAGCGCGGATTCGGTCTGCGTTGGAAGCCGCGTTCGATGATGAGAACGCGTACCACGCCTGGTTCGTTCGCGCGATTGGCATTCTGGGGGATCCGGTTGCTGGAAAGGCTCGCGTCACCGCGGCAAAGGAGCGCGGGATCAAACTCAAAGGCAACGGTTACGGCTACGACCGCGCGTTCACCATTTCTCCTACCGAAGAGACGGTTATCCTTATTCAGCGGCTTGCAGCGCTTCGCGCTTCTATCGATGACCCACCGACTGTTCTCGATCCGTTCGCTGGTGGCGGGTCTATTCCGTTCGAGGCCGCGCGGTACGGGTTCCACACAATCGCGAACGAGCTCAACCCGGTCGCCGCTGCAATTCTCGAAGGTACAGTCGCATTGCCTGCGAGGCTTGGGCATGACTTCGCTGACGTAATTAAGACCTGGGGCATGCGCTGGTCGAGCCGGGTGCGAAACCGCCTCGAGCCGTTCTTTCCTCTATCCGAGGAAGGAGAGACCATCGTCGGATACGTCTGGGCGCACACAGTCCCCTGCCCGACCAGCGGGCTCCACACTCCGCTCGCGCCCGATCTGTGGCTATCGAGAGGGAACGGCGTAGACGCCGCCGTGCGGCTCAACGTCGACCGCCAAACAAAGACGATTACCGCATCGGTCGTGTACGGAGCGGACGCAGCTGAGGCTGGCCTGCGGTCGACGTACAAGGACGGTACCGCCACGAGCGTATGGACTGGCGAGACTTTCGGTGGCGATTACATCAACGAGCAGGCAAAGGCAGGCAGGCTAGGAGGACTGCTGCTCGGTGTCTCAGTGACGAAGCCTGGAGGGCGCGTCCGAGCGTTCCGTGCGGCGTCTGCTGCAGAACATAAGGCGGCGGAAGCAGCGAGTGCCGAGCTCGCCCGTAGGGTCGTTGAGTGGGAGGTTGCCGATCTTGTTCCGAGCGAGATTGTCCCACCAGGCAATAAGACGGACGAGCCGCTGCGAATGGGACTCGGACGCTGGCGCGATATGTTCTCGCCCCGCCAGTTGCTTGTGAACGTTACGGCTTTGGTGGAGCTGCGCGAGGTCATCGCTGAGGCACGGGCCGAACTCGGTGAGGAGCAGGGACGCGCCGTTGCTTTATACCTCGCCCTCGCACTAGATAAGGCTGTCGACTACAACGGACGGCTCTCATCGTGGCATTCGTCGAGGCAGAGGATTCGGAACACGTTTGATCGCCACGACTTCGCGTTTAAGTGGACGTACGCGGAGTTCGATGGGGCACGCGCGCTAGTGCCTTGGGCTCTGAGGCAGGTCGAAAGTGCGTACAACGGCATCTCGCACTTGGCTTTTCGCCCAAGTTCGATTCTTGAAGGTGAAAGAAAGGCGGAAGCACGAATCACTCTTGCGTCGGCAACGAAGCTTCCGGTTGACGACGCGACCGTCGATGCTGTCGTTACCGATCCACCGTACTACGACAACGTCATGTACGGGGAGTGCTCTGACTACTTCTACGTTTGGCTGAAGCGCGCGCTCCGGGAGACGTGGCCCGAGCTTGTGCCGCTGCCGCTTTCCGACAAGAGAGCGGAGGTAGTCGCGAATCCAGCGCTCTTCAGAGACGTGGCAACCCATTCTGGGCGTGGCAAGCGGAAGGAGGGTGCGGTCACCGCGACCGAGCTTGCCGACCGGCATTACGAGCAGTTGCTCACGCGCTCGTTTCAAGAGGCATATCGCGTGCTCAAGCCTGACGGCGTGATGACGGTGATGTTCACCCACAAGCGGGTAGACGCGTGGGACACGCTTGGCCAGGCGCTGCTCGAGTCCGGTTTCGCGATCCATTCGTCATGGCCGGTGCATACGGAGAGTGAGCACTCGCTTCATCAGGCCAAGAAGAACGCCGCCTCATCGACGATCTTGCTCGCGTGCCGTAAGCGCGGGACAACCGAGGCGGCATGGTGGTCAGACATCCGCCGTGACGTCGAACGCGCTGTCGAGGAGGCTGCATCGCGGTTCGCCGATCAGGGCATTCGCGGCGTGGACCTCACGCTCGCCACGTATGGCCCGGCGCTTTCGGTGCTTTCGCAACGTTGGCCGGTCTACACGGGTGAGCTTGACGCCGACGGCAACCAGGAAGTGCTACGTCCAGACGTCGCGCTCGATCTCGCGCGCGAGAAGGTCACCTCACTGAAGAAGCGCGGTCTCCTCGCTGGACGCGATGTGGAGTTCGACCGGGTGACCGATTGGTACTTGCTTGCGTGGAATGATTTTCAGGCAGTCGAGTTTCCGTTCGACGAGGCGCGCAAGCTCTCGCTCGCTCTGCACCTCGACGTCGATGACCTCAAGCAGCGACACAAGGTCGTTCGTGCCTCTGGTGGAACCGTCACCCTTCTGACGCCGGCGCAGCGACGTACAGCCGGCGCACTCGATCCAGACGCGTCGTCGTGGGACACGCTGCTCGACGCATTGCACTCGCTCATGCTCACCTACGAAGAGGAGGGAATCGGTGCAGCGCAAGCGTGGCTCGATCGGACAGGTCGTCGCGACGATTCCCGGTTCACTGCGCTTGTCGAGGCCGCCCTCTACTCGATCCCGCGAGTCAGGCAGAAGGACGAGTTGATCCGCCCCGAGGCGCGAGTTCTCGAGAGCATGCGACAAACACTCTTCCCGTCAATCGAGCCGCCCAGCGAGCCGCCGCCGCTAGAAGAGCAGCTCGCGCTTGAAACGGTGTGACCACGAACGATCCGCGCCTCCGCGACCTCGACCTACCGCCGGGCTACGACACGGGGGACGACGCCCTCATGTCCTTCTACGTGCCGGCGCTCGGGCGATCGGTCGCCTACGATCGCTCTGTCGGCTACTTTCGCGCCTCGTCGCTGAGCGTCGCGGCTCAAGGCGTCTCGCGGTTTATTGCTGGCGGCGGGACGATGCGGCTGTTGGTTGGCGCGGAGCTGACCGAGCGGGACGCCGATGCACTAGTTGGGGCAACTGAGATCCCGGGCGCTCTTGCCGAACGGCTCGCGTCGGAGCTCGTGCCTGCGGACGAGATCGACGCCAGTCGTTTGGCTGTGCTCTCGTGGCTTGCGCGCGAGGGTCGACTGCTCGCGAAGGTCGCGGTCCCGGTCGATGCGCAAGGCCGGCCGCTAACCGGTGGAGAGGAAGAGCCCTACTTTCATCTGAAGGTCGGCGTTCTCCGTGACGAAGAGGGCGACGGTGTGGCGTTCCAGGGTTCGGCGAACGAGTCCGCGGCCGGATGGGCGCACAACTTCGAGGCGATCTCCGTCTTCCCGTCTTGGGTGAGTCCAGCTCATTTCGATCTCTGGGCGGAGAAGTTCGAGCAGTACTGGGATGGCAAGGTCGCGGGCTTTCGGGTATTCGCGCTCCCACAAGCGATGCGCGAGCGGCTGCTTCATTTCGCAAGCGAGCGACCGCCGGAACGTGACCCACTAGAACCGGAGCCACTTTCGGGCCGTCGAGCTATCGCGCGGTTCGTCCGCATTGCTCCTCGGCTGGCATACGCGCAGGCACTTGCAGAGGCTACGGGCGGCGTCACGCTGCAACCTCACCAGAGGCAGGTAGTCGCACGTCTCGCCGATGAATATCCTCGTTCATGGCTCGTCGCCGACGAGGTCGGGCTCGGAAAAACGATTTCGGCAGGCATGGCCTTGCGGCGTTTGCTGCTCGACGGCGAGGTTGAGCGCGCGCTGATTCTCGCGCCCGCCAACGTCTGCCGGCAGTGGCAAGACGAGCTCTTTGAGAAGTTCGGGCTCTGGGTGCCAAGGCTCGACGGCCGGAAGCTCTACGGCGCTCACCCGGATGAGATCAGTGACGTTCCGGCTGGGGAGAATCCGTACGCGGCCTCGCGGGTCTTG
>PMZQ01000065.1:0-430 GCA_003170155.1 Actinomycetota bacterium
GGGGATGGATACCGATGATCTCGGCGTCGTTGCCGGTCTCGGCCTTGCCCTGCTCGATGCGGCCGGTCACGACGGTGCCGCGGCCGGTGATCGTGAAGACGTCCTCGATCGGCATCAGGAAGGGCTTGTCGACATCGCGCTCGGGCTCTGGGATGTAGGCGTCGACGGCCTCCATCAGCTCGAGGATCTTCGGCGTCCACTCCGGATCGCCCTCGAGCGCCTTGAGCGCCGAGAGAGTCACGACCGGAACGTCGTCGCCGGGGAACTCGTACTTCGTGAGCAAATCACGCACCTCGATCTCGACCAGCTCGAGCAGCTCGGGGTCGTCCACCATGTCCGCCTTGTTCAAGGCGACGACGATGTAGGGGACCTCGACCTGACGAGCGAGCAGGATGTGCTCACGCGTTTGCGGCATGGGACCGTCGGCAGC
>PMZQ01000065.1:473-20387 GCA_003170155.1 Actinomycetota bacterium
GTGTTCAACCCCTGCTCCTGCAGGACTTTTGTGATGGCCGCCGTCAGCGTCGTCTTACCGTGGTCGATGTGACCGATGGTGCCGATGTTGAGATGCGGCTTGGAGCGCTCGAATTTCTGTTTTGCCATGTTTTTTCCTCCGGAAAAAACGCCTTGTCTGACTGGTGAAGAATCTTTATTTGGTTTGGTCTCGCAACATACTATGCAGAAGATCCGCAGGCACTTCGGCATAGCGATCGAATTGCATCGTGAACGTCGCTCGACCCTGCGTCATTGAGCGAAGATCTGTGGCGTAGCCGAACATCTCGCCGAGCGGGACTCCAGCCTTAACGAGCTGCGCGGTCTTGGTCGCTTGTAGCTGCTCGACCCGGCCTCGACGCGAGCTCAGGTTCCCGATCACATCACCGAGGTATTCCTCCGGCGTTTCGACTTCAACCGCCATCACCGGCTCGAGCAACTTCGGCTTCGCCCGCCTCATCGCCTCCTTGAAACCGATGGAGCCGGCGATCTTGAAGGCGCGCTCGCTCGAATCGACCTCGTGGTAGGAGCCGTCAATCAGCTCGACCTTGATGTCCACAACCGGATAACCCGCGAGCACGCCCGAGGCCATGGCCTCCTTGATGCCTGCGTTGACGGCCGAGATGTATTCCTTGGGAATTTTCCCGCCGACAATCTTGTCGGTGAACGCGTAGCCCTCGCCCGAGTCGTCCGGCTCGACGTTGAGGACAACGTGGCCGTACTGTCCGGAGCCGCCTGTCTGGCGAACGAACTTGCCCTCGACCTTCTCAACCCTCTTCGAGATCGTCTCACGATAGGCGACCTGGGGCCGGCCCACGTTGGCGTCGACGTTGAACTCGCGCAGGAGTCGATCGACGATGATCTCCAGATGCAGCTCGCCCATGCCGGCGATGATCGTCTGGCCGGTTTCTTCGTCCTGGCGAACGCGGAAGGTCGGATCCTCCTCGACTAGGCGGATGAGGGCCGTGGTGAGCTTGTCCTGATCGCCTTTGGTCTTCGGCTCGATGGCTACATAGATGACCGGATCGGGAAAGGTCATCGACTCGAGCAGGATCGGCGCGCTCTCGATCGCCAGCGTGTCGCCGGTGGTCGTGAACTTGAGCCCGACCGCCGCGGCGATCTCGCCGGCGAAGATTTCCGAGCGCTCTTCCCGGTGGTTGGCGTGCATCTGCAGGATGCGGCCGAGGCGCTCGGTCTTTCCGTTCGAGACGTTGAGGATGCGCTGGCCGGCCTTGACCTTGCCGGAGTAGACGCGGAAGTAGGTGAGCTTACCGACGTACGGATCTGACATGACCTTGAAGGCGAGCGCCGCGAAGGGCTCATCTTCGGAGGCCGCCCGCTCCAGCTCGTCGCCCTTCTTGGGGTCGATGCCATGCACCGGCGGCACATCCAGCGGACTGGGCAGGTAGTCGACTACGGCGTCGAGAAGCGGCTGAACGCCCTTGTTCTTGAAGGCGGAGCCCAGCAGTACCGGGGTGACGACGTTCGCCAGGGTGCCGCGTCTAAGTGCGCGCTTGAGCATCTCGGGAGTGACCGACTCCTCGTCCTCGACGTAAGTCTCCATCAGCTCGTCGTCGAACTCGGCCACTCTGTCGATCAGCTGGCGGTGGTAGGCACGCGCCTGTTCGATCAGCCCAGCCGGTATCTCGATGATCTCGAAGTTCTCTCCGAGCACGTCCGTCCAGACGACACCTTGCATCTCGATGAGGTCGACGATGCCGGTGTGATGATCCTCCTGACCGATCGGGATCTGCACAGGAACCGGTATGGCCCCGAGGCGATCGACCATCGACTGCACCGAGGCGAAGAAGTCGGCGCCGATTCGATCCATCTTGTTGATGAAGGCGATGCGCGGCACGCCGTAATGGTCGGCCTGACGCCAGACCGTCTCGGACTGGGGCTGGACGCCCGCCACAGCGTCGAAAACGGCGACCGCGCCGTCGAGCACGCGCAGGCTGCGCTCCACCTCTACGGTGAAGTCCACGTGCCCGGGCGTATCAATGATGTTGATACGGAAACCGCGCCACTCCGCCGTCGTCGCCGCCGACGTGATCGTGATCCCACGCTCTTGCTCCTGAGCCATCCAGTCCATGGTCGCGGCGCCTTCGTGCACCTCGCCCATCTTGTGAGTGCGACCCGTGTAGTAGAGGATGCGCTCGGTCGTCGTCGTCTTGCCCGCGTCGATGTGGGCCATGATGCCGATGTTGCGCACGCGCTCGAGACCGGCGGCCGTCTTGGTCTTCGTCATCGTGGCCATCACCAGCGATAGTGGGCGAACGCCCTGTTGGCCTGCGCCATCCGGTAGATGTCGTCCTTCTTCTTAAAGGCGCCGCCCTGCTGCTCGAGCGCGTCGAGAATCTCGCCGGCGAGCTTCTCGGGCATCCGCTTCTCACGGCGCGAGCGAGCAAAAGAGACGAGCCAGCGAACCGCAAGCGTGCGGCCGCGCCGCGCTGGAACCTCGACGGGAACCTGGTAGTTGGCGCCACCGACGCGGCGCGAGCGAACCTCGAGCACCGGTGTCAGCGTCTTGATTGCCTGCTCGAGCACCTCGATAGGCGCCCGGCCGCTGCGCTCGGAGACGATCGCGAGCGCGTCGTAGACGATCTTCTCGGCCAGAGAGCGCTTGCCCTCGAACATCACCCGGTTCATCACCTGGGTGACGAGACGGGAGCTGAAGACCGGATCGGGCTCGATCAGGCGAGGTGTGATCTTGGCGCGACGTGGCATCGTTCGTCCTAAGGCCTCTTGGCGCCGTATTTAGAGCGACCCTGGCGACGATCGCCGACGCCGGCGGTATCGAGGGCGGCGCGGATCACCTTGTAGCGAATGCCCGGAAGGTCTTTGACACGACCGCCGCGGATGAGCACGACCGAGTGCTCCTGCAGGTTGTGACCCTCGCCGGGGATGTAGGTCGTGACCTCCATGCCGTTGGTCAGGCGGACGCGGGCGACCTTACGTAGTGCCGAATTCGGCTTCTTCGGCGTGGTCGTGTAAACGCGCGTACAGACGCCGCGCTTCTGCGGTGCGTTGCGGAGCGCGGGCGTCTTGGTCTTCGCCTTTTTCGAGACGCGACCTTTGCGAACGAGTTGGTTTACGGTAGGCATTCTTTGGTCTGAGACTGTCTTCTTACACAACAAAGGCCGGCGGGCGACAACCCGCCAACCGGACTGCGGATGCTAGCGGAGGCCAACTCCAGCGTCAAACGGCCACCACTTCTCTACCCATCTTCGACCGAAGGCGAACGGGTAGACGCACAGCGTAGCGAAGAGCCGAGGTTTCGGGGCGTAAACGCTTCCTTCCACCCGGTCAACTTGCTACTCACCGACCGGATAGGCGTCCTGCAGCGACAGGAACGGGAGCTCCTCGCTCGGCTCCAGGGCACTGGCAAGAGGCATCTGATCGCGGGCGCAGCGGGTGCGGTTGAGACCTCCCAGCTGTTCTTTGACCGTCCAGGCCGCGAAAGCGTCATCCCGCGCAGACTCGATTAGCGCTGCACGAATGGCACTGCGGACCGCGCCAAGCGGGAGGCTCCCGAGTGTCGTGACCGATCCGACCGGGGTGACCTGGAAGGTACTCAGTACCGTCCGTAGAGATTGCTCGGAGCCGGCTTTGAGCCCGAAGAGCGAACGTGGGGCACTCGACGCGAGTGCGTAGCCCTTCCCCCGCCCGCCAAGCCATTCGGGAGCCGGAGTCGCCTGGACGAGACGGACGAGCTGGCCTCCCTGATCGTCGTAATACTGCTTGATCGCACTGGAAGAGGGTTTGTGCACGGGCAGGGTTGCTGCAATCGTCCGCTCTCTGAGCTCGTCTGTGATGATCGCCCGGGCGATAGCCTGCGTAGCCCCGGCGGCGGCAAGCGCTTTTCGATAGGAGTCCCCCCTTCCCTTGAAGCGAGTTGCGATGATCGCCCGTTCGACCGCCAGTACTTGCACCGGCGACACCTTCGCTTGACCGCTTTCGATCGAACGCGCGTAGAGCATGCTGAGAGCAGCGTCGGTGCTCCGGGTCACGCGAGCGAGGGCCGCCAACTGGGTGTTCTTCAGCGCCTGTTTACCGACTACGCACCTCGTCCCGGGCGAGAGCGTGATCTGACCTTCGGTCAGCGAAGAGTTGAAGTCCGGACCCGCGACCGAAAGCGCGTCGCAGAGCGAGTTCGAGCGCGTCCACAGATAGACGCAGGCGGCGTTTTCCTTATCGGGATCGGTGCTGGCATCGCTCCAGGTGCCCCAGCCCCAGGACCAGATCGAGCCGAGCGGAATCTCTCGGGCGATCTGCTTCGCGGCCAGCGCCTGCCATTTCACTTCCCGGTACCAGGCGCTCTCGGGCTCAAGACCGTCCCGCCCGCCGGTTCCCGGCGCCACCTGGAAGCCGAGCATGATGCCGAGCTTCGTGGAGGGGATGCCCATGGCGGTGAAGTAGTTGATTGCTCGGCGCAGCGCCACGCGCACGCGCCTGCTCCCGGCCACCGGGCCCTGGGCATAGACCTGGCGCCCTGAGAAGTAGACCTCGATCACGATATCGCTGTAGGTGGAAACCTCACGCCACCAGGCTGCCGTGATGCTGTCGGAGGCGGGCGCTCGAGGGACGAGCAGGTACGGATGAGCACCTCTACTCGAGAGCGTCTCGACCATCGTCAGAACATTCGACCGGTACTGAGCCGCCTCCCCCGACCATGGCGCCGGGAAGTTGGCGCTGAAGAGCTCGTTCTCGGCCATCCTCGGCGTCGGGCAGCCGGTTTTCGCGACGGCTTGATCGAACAACTCGTTGCTCTTGGCGATGACCGCCGCGGTGTCGAGGGGATCGGTGAGCGCGCCGACGCGGTACCTCGCGTAGAGATCGAAGTAAACGGTCGCGGCGCCGGCGGCGCGTAGCTGCGGCAGCACCGTCGGGCTCGAGCCGGCCCCGATCACACCCGGACGGGCGAAGATCTGCCAGAACGGCACCGACCCGTCGGCGTAGTCGATCCACAACGGAGCCGCGCTCGGCATGGCGCAGGGATCCTTCAACATCGCGCGGCTCCCCGATGCCTGCGAGAACGCCGATTCCGGGCAAGCCGCGGCAGACGCCAGGCAAAGACCGGCGGCGGCTACCGCGGCGAATAATCTGGCTCGCCTCATTGCCAAACCGCATTGTCTAGCACAAGAGAAGGCCGTGGAGATCGTTCCACGGCCTTCTTAGAGCGGTTCTCGCTTACAACTACTCCGCGTCGCGCGATCCGTCGGCATCGGGATCGGCGTCGCCGAGCGCCTCGGTTCCGAGCTCTGCGTCGCCGTTCAGCTCGAGATCGAGATCGAAGGTGCCAAGCCCGGTACCGACGTCCGCGCCTATCTCTTCCAGTTCGGCGAGCAGCTGCTCGCCCGTCTCCGGCCGAACGTAGGCCGCAACCGGAACCTTCTCGGCCGGGGCGATCTCGATCGTCCGATAGCGCTTGAGGCCGGTCGCCGCCGGGATCAGCTTGCCGATGATCACATTCTCCTTGAGACCGACCAGACGATCGATCTTGCCCTCGATCGCGGCATCGGTGAGCACCTTGGTCGTCTCCTGGAAGGAGGCCGCCGACAGGAACGACTCGGTGGCGAGAGACGCCTTGGTGATGCCGAGGATGAGCGGCTCGTAGGTCGCCTCTTCCTTGGACTCGGCGCGCGCCCTGGCATTCTCGCGGCCCACGATCGAGCGGTCGACGAGTTGCCCCGGTAGGAGATTGGTCTCGCCCGAGTTGTCGACGCGCACCTTCTTCAGCATCTGGCGCACGATCAGCTCGACGTGCTTGTCGTGGATGTCCACGCCCTGCGACTTGTAGACCTTCTGAACTTCGCTGACGAGATAGAGCTCGGTCGCCGTCGGGCCTTTGAGCGCCAGCAGCTCGGACGGAGAGAGCGAGCCCTCGTTGAGCGCATCGCCGGGCTCGACCATCTGCCCAGCCGTGACGAGCAGGCGGCCACGCCTCGGGAAGCTGTACTCCTTCGGCTGCAGCGGCTCGCCGCTTTCATCGACGCCGTCGGGATGGATGAACATCTGGTGCCCACGGTCCGACGTCTCGATCTCGATCCTTCCCGCGATCTCAGCCAGTCTGGCTGCGCCCTTCGGGTTACGCGCCTCGAAGATCTCGACCACGCGCGGGAGGCCGTGCGTGATGTCGGCACCGGCGACACCGCCAGTGTGGAACGTGCGCATCGTCAGCTGGGTGCCGGGCTCGCCAATCGACTGCGCAGCGATGATGCCGACCGCGTCTCCGATCTCAGACACGCCGCCTGTAGCCAGGAAAATGCCGTAACAGGCCTGGCAGACACCGAACTCGCTGCGGCACTTGAGCACCGAGCGCACGGGCAGGGTAGCTGTCTGGGCGAACTCGCCGAACTCCTCGATCAGCATGCGCATTGTCTGATTGGTCAGTACCGTGCCCTTTTCGGCGATGACCGTCTTGCCCGGCTTGCCGTCCTTGATCGGACGGTGCACGTCGGCCGCCAGCATGCGGCCCGTGACGCTCTTGTTCTGCCCTTCGGGGATAAAGATCGGCAGCTCGACGAACTCGTTCGTGCCGCAATCCTCCTCCCGCACGATCACGTCCTGGGAGACGTCTACCAGGCGCCGCGTCAGGTAGCCGGAGTCGGCCGTACGCAGGGCGGTGTCGGCGAGACCCTTGCGGGCACCGTGCGTCGAGATGAAGTACTCGAGCACCGACAGGCCCTCCATGAAGTTGGCCTTGATCGGGCGCTCGATGATCTCGCCCTTCGGGTTTGCCATCAGCCCGCGCATACCGGCCAGCTGGCGGATCTGCTTGAAGGAGCCTCGGGCGCCGGAGTTCGCCATCATGAAGACCGGGTTCAGCTCCCAGAGCGTATCTTCCATCGCGTCGGCGACGGCGTCGGTCGCCTCTGTCCAGATGCTCACGATCGACTCGTGGCGCTCTTCCTCGGTAATCAGGCCACGCTCGTACTGGGCTTCGACCTGCTCCACCCGTGCCTCGTAGGTGGCCAGGATCGCCTCCTTGGAGGTTGGGATCACGATGTCGTTCTTCGAGATCGTGACGCCGGCTCGGGTCGCGTAGTGGAAGCCGAGAGTTTTGATCATGTCGAGCGTGCTCGCAACGGCGTGGGCGCCGTAGCGATCGACCAGCCCGCCGATGAAGCCGTCCAGCTCTTTCTTCGAGAGCGTGACGTTGAAGAACTCGTGCAGCGGCCCTTCGACCTCGACATGGACAGCCTCCTCGAGCGCGCGATCGACCTCGGCGTTGAAGATGACTCGTCCAGCCGTAGTCAGGATGACGTTGTCCTTCCAGCGGTACTCGATCGGCTGCTGCAGCGTCACCTGCTTGGAGTCGAGGGAGAATTCAACCTCTTCCTCGTTCTGGAATCGCTTCGGACGTGGATCGAGATTCTCGGCCTTGGTGTTACGCAGATCGGTCTCACAGTAAGTGAGGTAGTAGATGCCGAGCACCATGTCCTGGGTCGGGGTCGCCAGAACGCGACCGCTCGCAGGCGAGAGGATGTTGTTGGCCGAGAGCATGAGAATACGCGCCTCGGCTTGAGCCTCCGCCGACAGAGGAACGTGCACGGCCATNNTCGCCGTCGAAGTCGGCGTTGAAAGCGTGGCAGACGAGAGGGTGAACCTGGATCGCCTTGCCCTCGACCAGCACCGGCTCGAAGGCCTGGATGCCGAGGCGATGCAGCGTCGGTGCGCGGTTGAGCAGCACCGGATGCTCGGCGATGACCTCCTCGAGCACGTCCCAGACCTCGGGGACCATCGCCTCGACATGCTTCTTGGCCGCCTTGATGTTCTGCACGCTCTTGCGCTCGACCAACCGGCTCATGATGAACGGCTTGAACAGCTCGAGCGCCATCAGCTTCGGCAGCCCGCACTGGTAGAGCTTCAGCGCCGGCCCGGCCACGATCACCGAGCGGCCCGAGTAGTCCACACGCTTGCCGAGCAGGTTCTGACGNNTTGCCCTTGAGCATGTCGGAGAGCGACTTGAGCGGACGATTGCCCGGCCCGGTTACCGCGCGGCCGCGGCGGCCGTTGTCGAACAGAGCGTCGACGGCCTCCTGCAGCATTCGCTTCTCGTTGTTGACGATGATCTCGGGTGCGCCCAGGTCGAGCAGCCTCTTCAGACGGTTGTTGCGGTTGATCACGCGCCGGTAGAGGTCGTTCAGGTCGCTGGTGGCGAAGCGGCCGCCGTCGAGCTGCACCATCGGGCGAAGCTCGGGCGGGATCACGGGCACGGTCTCCAGCACCATCCACTCCGGACGGTTGCCGGAGGTGATGAAAGCGTTCACGACCTTGAGGCGCTTGATCGCCCGCTGCTGCTTCTGGCCCTTGGAGGTACGGATCGTGTCTCTGAGCGAGGCGGCCTCGGCATCGAGATCGAGGTCCTTGAGCAGATCGCGTACCGCCTCGGCGCCCATGCCGCCGCGGAAGTAGGTACCGAAGCCGTAGGGCGAGCCGAAGCGATCCTTGAGCTCGCGGAAGAGCTGCTCGTCGTTGACGATCAGTTTCGTATCCAGCTCGCGGAAGAGCTGCCAGGTCTGCTCGAGACGGTTGACCCCGTCCACGGCCGCCTCACGCGTGTCCTGACGGCGCGCCTCGATGTCGAGATACATCTCACGCACCTTCAGCGCCCACTGCACGACCGCGTCGAGATCCTCTTTTTGGATACGACCGTCGGTGCGCAGGCAGAGGTCGTTCGCCAGCTCGCGAAGAACGGTCTGATCGGCGCCGGGCTCGGCTTTTGCGAGCACCTCCGCGAGCAATCCGTTACCCAACTCGCGCGACCGATCGAGAGTCTTGGTGTCGACGCCTGCAACGAGCTCCGCATCCTCGGCGCCGAGCTCTTCGCCCGAAAGTAGCGCGTCTCTGATCTTGTTCAGGTGTTTGGTGAGNNCCGACGGCGTCCAGCTCACGCGGGCTCAGGCGCCGGTCATCGCGGATAGCGGCGTTGCGAACTAGCTCGCGGATACGCTTCGAGTCCTCGGTGGTGATCACGTCGACGAGCTCGACGAAGATGCCAGAGACAAGCTCGCGTACGTCCGGGAGGGCGGGGAATACCGCCTCCTCGGCCCAGTTGGAGAGTCCGCGCGTCCAGAAGTCGTCGTCCTCGTCGAAGTCACGCTCCTTGCCCGTCTTGAAGTAATCACGCCTGCGCGTGAGTCTCCCCTCGAGCGAGGCGAGCGCCTCGTCACGGTCGACGTAGACCCGCTCGGACTCGGCCTTGACCTTGTCCTCGAGCTCGACCAGATCGGTGGCCCGCTTCTCGACGTCGACCGCAGTGACCATCGAAGCCGCGAAGTAGAGGACCTTCTCCAGCTCACGCGGTGCGATGTCGAGCAGGTAGCCGATGCGGCTCGGAACGCCCTTGAAGAACCAGATGTGCGAGACGGGCGCCGCCAAGTCGATGTGACCCATGCGCTCGCGCCGCACCTTCTGGCGCGTCACCTCGACACCGCAGCGCTCGCAGATGATGCCCTTGTAGCGGACGCGCTTGTACTTACCGCAGTAGCACTCCCAGTCCTTGGTCGGACCGAATATGCGCTCGCAGAAGAGACCGTCTCGCTCGGGCTTGAGCGTCCGGTAGTTGATCGTCTCGGGCTTGGTGACCTCGCCGTGCGACCAGTCGCGGATCTGCTTCGGCGACGCGAGCCCGATGCGAATGGCGTCGAATTCGTTGATGTCGATCATTTCCGCCTACCTTCGACCGAGCCAACGGTCCGTCCATCTGAAAGGGTGCGCAACTTCTTTCCCCCACTCTCTCTGTAACTGGCTTTCGAATTCATCTCAGGCGAGCTCATCTCAAGCACCCTCTTCGTCGGCGGTCACGCCAGAACTCTCTGGACTGACCTCGGTCTCGGCGAGATCGCCGAGTGCCTCGTCGCTGGGGAGTGCGAGCTCGCCCGATTCGTCGACGCGCTCCTGGCCCTCCTCGACCTCCTCGGCTGTCGGCGGTCGCGCCGCCGCCCTGAGAGAGCCCGGCGAGAGGTCGATGCCGAGCTCCTCCGCCGCGCGCAGAAGCTCGTCGTCCTCCTCCCTGACCTCGACCGCTTGACCCTCTTCGGAGAGCACGCTCACATCCAGCGAGAGTGACTGCATCTCCTTCAGGAGCACTTTGAACGACTCGGGGATCGAGGGCTCGGCGATGTTCTCGCCCTTGACGATCGCCTCGTAGGCCTTGACGCGCCCGACGGTGTCGTCGGACTTGATCGTGAGCATTTCCTGCAGCGTGTAGGCCGCGCCATAGGCCTCGAGCGCCCACACCTCCATCTCGCCGAAGCGCTGGCCGCCGAACTGCGCCTTGCCGCCCAGCGGCTGCTGGGTGACGAGCGAGTACGGGCCGGTCGAGCGAGCGTGGATCTTGTCGTCCACGAGGTGCAGCAGCTTGAGGATGTACATCAGGCCTACGGTCACCTTCTGCTCGAAGGGCTCGCCTGTCTTGCCGTCGAACATGCGCACCTTGCCCGAGCAGTGGCGCCCGGTCGGCCGCTTCGGGTCGACCACCATCGTGATCGGCGAGTCGCCGCGCTTTGTCCATTCCACGAGCGCCCGGTCGACGTCCTCTTCGGTCGCGCCGTCGAAGACCGCCGTGGCGACGGGGCTAGGATCGGGTGCCGCGATCACCTGCATGCGGCCGGGCACGTTCTGACGACCGCCGATCTTGGGCGAGCCGTTCGCACTGGTGACATCGGAGAAGACTCCGTGCGCCGCAGCCCAGCCGAGGTGCGTCTCCAGCACCTGGCCGATGTTCATACGGCTCGGGACGCCGAGCGGATTCAGGACCACATCCACTGCCCGTCCGTCCTCGAGGAAGGGCATGTCCTCCTCGGAGACAATCCTGGCAATGACGCCCTTGTTGCCGTGGCGCCCGGCCAGCTTGTCGCCCTCCGAGATCTTGCGCTTCGTGGCCACATACACACGCACGAGCTCGTTCACGCCCGGCGAGAGATCGTCGCCGGCGTCGCGCGAGAAGGTCTTGACGTCGATGACGACACCGCCCTCGCCGTGCGGAACCTTGAGCGAGGTGTCCCTGACCTCGCGCGCTTTCTCTTTGAAAATGGCGCGGATCAGCTTCTCCTCGGCGGTCAGCTCGGTTTCGCCCTTGGGCGTCACCTTGCCGACGAGCAGCTCGCCGGAGCCGACCTCGGCGCCAATGCGGATGACGCCGCGCTCGTCGAGGTTGCGCAGCGAGTCCTCCGAGCGGTTCGGGATGTCGCGTGTGATCTCCTCGTCACCGAGCTTGGTCGAGCGCGCATCTACTTCGTACTCGTGGATGTGGATCGAGGAGAGCACGTCCTCCTTGACCAGGCGCTCGGAGAGGACGATCGCGTCCTCGAAGTTGAAGCCCTCCCAGGGCATGAAAGCAACGAGCAGGTTGGCGCCGAGCGCCAGCTCGCCATAATCGGTCGAGGAGCCGTCCGCCAGCACCTCGCCTGCCTTCACCTTCTGGCCGAGCGAGACGACTGGCTTCTGGTGTATGAGCGTTCCCTGGTTGGAGCGCATGAACTTGATCATCGCGTACTCGTCGCGCTCGCCACCACGCGCCTCGATCACGATCTTCTCGGCATCGACGTCGACGATGGTGCCGGCTTGATTCGCCAGGACAACATCACCCGTATCGACGGCAGCCCGGTGCTCGAGCCCGGTGCCGACCAGCGGCGCCTGCGTGATCATCAGCGGAACTGCCTGACGCTGCATGTTCGCGCCCATCAGCGCACGGTTGGCATCGTTGTGCTCGAGGAAGGGGATCAGCGCCGTTGCGACCGACACTAGCTGTGCCGGTGAGACGTCCATGAACTGGATGTCCTTCGGCGCCGCAGTGACCGCCTCGCCCTCGTGCGAGCGGCAGAGCACCTGGTTGTTGACGAACTTTCCCGTCTTCGAATCGACCGGCTCGTTGGCCTGCGCGATCGTGTACTGCGATTCCTCGGCCGCGTCGAGGTAGACGATCTCGTCGCTGACCTTACCGCTCGTAACGCGGCGGTACGGCGTCTGGATGAAGCCGAATTCGGAGATGGTCGCGTAGGACGCGAGCGAGCCGATCAGGCCGATATTCGGACCTTCGGGCGTCTCGATCGGGCACATGCGCCCGTAGTGGGTCGTGTGCACGTCGCGCACCTCGATCGGGGCGCGCTCGCGGGTGAGGCCGCCGGCTCCGAGCGCCGAGAGGCGACGCCTGTGCGTGAGACCGGCCAGCGAGTTGGTCTGGTCCATGAACTGCGACAACTGCGAGGAGCCGAAGAACTCCTTTAGCGCCGCCACCACCGGACGGATGTTGATGATCGTCTGCGGCGTAATCGTGTCCACGTCCTCGGTGGTCATACGCTCGCGGACGACGCGCTCCATGCGGTAGAGACCAACCCGGAAGGCTTCCTGGATCAGCTCGCCTACCGTGCGCAGGCGCCGGTTGCCGAAGTGCTCGTACTCGTCGAGCTCGCCGCGGATTGGATCGCGACTCATCGTGGCGGCCTCAGCAGCGCAGTCCTTCGACTCGGGGTCGAGACCGAGCTTGACCGGCAGATCGATCAGCCGGCGCACGAGCGCGAGGATGTCCTCGGTGGTGAGCACGCGCACGTCGTCGGGCACACCCACACCGAGACGCTGGTTGAGCTTGTAGCGGCCGACCTTGGTCAGGTCGTAGCGCTTGGGATCGAAAAAGAGCGCCCGGAGCAGATTGCGTGCGTTCTCGAGCGTGGGCGGCTCGCCGGGGCGCTGCTTCTTGAAGACTTCGACGAGAGCCTCCTCCTCACGCGTGGAGGGGTCCTTCTCGAGCGTGAACTGGATGTAGGGCGAGTCGTTGAAGAGCGCCAGGATCGCCTCGTTGGAGCTAGTGTCGAGCTTGAAGCCGGTGGACGGATCCTCGGCCGGAAGCGCACGTAGAAGGGTGGTGATCGGGAGTTTGCGCTTGCGATCGATGCGGGCGTAGGCGACGCCCTTCTTGTCGATCTCGAGCTCGAGCCAGGAACCACGGCTCGGCATCAGGTTGGCGATGAAGACCTGCTTGGTAGCGTCCTTGGGCTCCATCAGATAGGCGCCCGGACTACGCACGAGCTGCGTGACGATCACGCGCTCGGTGCCGTTGATGATGAAGGTACCCCATTCGGTCATCATCGGGAAATCGCCCATGAAGACCGTCTGCTCGCGGATCTCGCCCGTCTCCTTGTTGACGAAGCGGACAGTGATCGAGAGCGGGGCTTGATAGGTCAGATCCTTCTCGCGGCACTCCTTGATCGAGAACTGTGGCTCGCCGAACCGGTACTCGCCGAACTCGACGGCGAGCGTGCCGGTGTAGTCCTCGATGGGCGAGATATCGTCAATCGTCTCCCTGAGACCTTCGCTCAAGAACCAGTCGAACGAGGTCTTCTGAATATCGATGAGATTCGGGAGGTCAAGAACGTGCTTGAGGCGTGAGAAACTCTTACGCACGCGAGGCGCGGCAACGGTGCTGGTCAAATGAGACAGCCTCCCTTAACGGCGTCAGACGGAGATGCGGACAGGCGGAACGTAGCGCAACTCTGAACGGTAGCGAAAAATGCGCCCTCTCCGCAAGAGCGAACCGACGGTGGGCAGCACCGCCTGACCGGCCCACTATAACTCGGCCCTGTGAGGAGTCAAGTGCCCTCGCTGCCCTAGGAAACACAAAAGGGGCCGGTTTGGCCGGCCCCTTTTACCCACTTGAATCGAGTGGCTACTTGATCTCGACCGTGGCGCCCGTCTCCTCGATCTTGGCCTTGAACTGCTCGGCCTCGTCCTTGGTGACGCCCTCCTTGATGGGAGCGGGAGCGCTCTCGACCAGGTCCTTGGCCTCCTTGAGACCGAGACCCGGAACGACCTCACGTACGACGCGGATGACCTGGATCTTCTTGTCACCGATCGCCGTGAGGACAACGTCGAAGGCTGTCTGCTCCTCGGCCGCCTCCTCGGCTCCGGCCATCGCAGCGCCCGGCATCGCCATGGCGATCGGCGCTGCGGCAGTGACGCCCCAGGCCTCCTCGAGTGCGTTTTTCAGCTCGACGAGCTCGAGCACTGTCATCTTGCCGAGCTGATCAACAAGCTTCGCTGTATCTGTTGGCACCTCTCTGACTCCTTCCTGACTACTGAGCTTGGGATTCCAATTGCTTGACGCGCGCGTCCAGCACACCTACGAGGTCGCGCAGTGGAGCCGTGAACAGGCCAACGATTGCCGTCGGCGCGGCGGCGATCGCACCCACGAGCTGCGCTCGCAGAACCTCTGTCGGGGGTAGCTTGGCGAGATCCGCAATCTGCTCGGCACGGATCTGAGAGCCCTGCAGGACTCCTCCGCGCACGCTCAGAATCTTGGTCGCCTTGGCGGTGTCGCTCAGGATCTTGGCCACACCGACCGGATCGCCGTCCGACTCCAGGAACGCGATCGCGGTAGGCCCCTCGAGCAACTCGAGCAGGTTCGTAGCCCCGGCCTCCTTGGCGGCCCGCCTCGCCAGCGTGTTCTTGACCACACTGAAGCGTGCGCCGGAATTGCGTAGCTGGGCACGCAACCCGGCGAGCTCGCTCGTCGTCAGTCCGCGGTAGTCGGTGACGATCAAGGTCTCGGTCTCCTTGAGACGCGAGGCCAGCTCGGCGATGGCACGCTCCTTGTCGGTTTTCAGCATCTGATCACCTCCTCGAATAAATTGAGCCCGCACACAAGACGGGCTCGGAGAGAGGCAAATGGCCATTCCGGGCCGCCTCGGCTGGACTTCTGCCTCTCGGCTGCCAGCTGTCTTTGGCGACGGGCGTTTGAACTAGGCAGAAACCGCTTGTTGCTCCTCCTCGAGCTCGTCGACGACGTTCCTGACCTTGGTCGTGTCGACGTGGATACCCGGGCCCATGGTCGTCGTCAGCGTGATCGCCTGCACGTAGCGTCCCTTGGCCGCCGCGGGCTTGGCGCGCATGATCTCCTCGATCAGCGTGGCGTAATTCTCGAGCAGAGCGCGCTCGTCGAAGGAGCGCTTGCCGATCGAGACGTGCACGTTGGCACCGCGGTCGGTGCGGTACTCGACCTTGCCGGCCTTGGCGTCGCGGACGGCCTTGGCGATGTCGAAGGTAACCGTACCGGTCTTGGGGTTGGGCATCAGCCCGCGCGGGCCGAGGATGCGCCCGAGCTTGCCGACGGTGCCCATCTGATCGGGTGTGGCGATGGCGACGTCGAAATCGGTGAAACCGCCCTCGACGCGCTTGGCCAGATCGGCGGAGCCGACGACATCGGCACCGGCGTCCTCGGCCTCTTTGGCCTTCTCGCCCTCGGCGAAAACGGCGACGCGCACGTCCTTACCGGTGCCGTTCGGAAGCATCAGCGTTCCCCGCAGCTGCTGATCGGCGTGACGAACGTTCAACCCGAGCCGGAAGTGAATCTCGACCGTCTCGTCGAACTTGGCGCTGGCGAACTCCTTGAGCAGGCGGATCGCTTCGAGTGGCGAGTAGACGCTCTCGCGGTCGACCTGCGTGCGCGCACTCAGGTAGCGCTTGCCGCGACTGCTCATCCGTCCACCTCGACTCCCATCGAGCGCGCGGTGCCGGCGATCACCAGCATCGCCGCCTCGACGTCGTTGGCGTTCAGATCCTTCATCTTCGTCTCGGCGATCTGGCGCAGCTGGCCGGTTGTCAACTTGCCGACCTTGGCGCGGTTGGGCTCGCCCGACCCCTTCTCCAGCCGCAGCGCCTCCTTGATCAGGACGGCTGCCGGCGGCGTCTTGGTGATGAACGTGAAGGAGCGATCTTCGTAGACCGTGATCTCGACCGGGATGATGCGGCCGTTGTCGGCCTGCGTCTGGGCGTTGAACGCCTTGCAGAAGTCCATGATGTTGAGCCCGTGCTGGCCGAGCGCGGGACCAACGGGCGGTGCCGGGTTGGCCTGGCCGCCCGGGATCTGCAGTTTGATCATTGTCAGAACTTTTTTCGCCATCTCATCACTCGATTTTCTTGACCATCTCGAAACTGAGCTCGACCGGCACCTGGCGCTCGAAGATGTTCACGAGCACCTTGAGCTTCTGCTGATCGGGGTTGACGTCGACGATCTCGCCGTCGAAGTCTGCGAGGTGGCCGGAGGTGATCTTGACCGACTCGCCGAGCGAGAACTCTACCTGCGCCCGCGCACGCGCGCCTTCGCCTTGTCCCTTGCCGGTGTGGAGGATGCGCTCGATCTCGCCCTCGGAGAGCGGCACCGGCTTGGCGCCGGAGCCGACGAATCCGGTCACGCCCGGCGTGTTCTTGACCAGCGCCCAGGCCTCGTCATCGAGATTCATGTTTACGAGCACGTAGCCGGGTAGCACGCGCTTCTCGGTCTGGACCTTCTGGCCGTCCTTGGTCTCGATCACGCTCTCGGTCGGAACGACGACGCGCCGGAAGCGCTGCTGCTGCCCCATCGAGACGACCCGGTGCTCGAGATTGGTCTTGACCTTGTTCTCGTGCCCGGAATAGGTGTTGATCACATACCAGAGAAACACGCTTCCGACTTCCTCCTCGCTACTGCCCCAGTAGAACTGTCTGGACGAAGTGCTTGAGCACCGCGTCGCAGCCGAACAGATAAGTACCGACGATCGCGCAGGCAAGGATCACGACGATCGTGCCCTGCACCAGCTGCTGGCGTCCGGGCCAGTCGACCTTCTTCAGCTCGCCGACGGATTCGCCCACGAAGCGGAAGGGAGCGAAACCTCGGCGCTCGCGCTCCTGCTGGCGACCGGGCTGCGGCTTCTGGACCTGGAGAGAGCGCCCCTGTCGAGCCGCGCGGCTCTGCCCGGCGAGAGTCTGTTCGCTGCCCTCGCCGCGGCGGGCGCGACGCTGCTGACGAGTCGGACGTGCCATCGCCTCTCCCCCCGGCCCTAGCGGGTCTCCCGGTGCAGGGTGTGCTTCCCGCACCAGCGGCAGTACTTCCGGAACTCGACCCTGTCAGGCGTGTTCCGCTTCGATTTCTCGGTTTGGTAATTGCGCCGCTTGCAATCGGTGCAAGCGAGCGTCACAGCGACTCTGACTCCGGTCTTTGCCATCTTTTTGAAAGGTTTGAGAGCGCGAAAGAATAGCGGCATAACCCGCCGCCCGGCTGCAGTCTAGCAGGCGCTCGCCGGCCATCCCGAGGGGTCGCGTAAACCGTCGCCGTGGAGCGCACCGTGACCTTGGCATGAACACCCAGTGCCTCATCGGCGCGGTCAGAATCGGCAACCGGCCCAGAGGGTGCGAACGTGCTGAACTCCGCACTTTCGTCAGCTGGTCTTGGTGAAACGGCGGACGACTTCGAGCAGCGCGCGATAGCTCGAACCTGGAGGCTGCCCCATCGCTCTCGGTGGAATCGACACTGATCCCGCCGCGCCTAGTGCTTGCCGGCGAGAAAGTCACACACCAGCTGGTGATAGGCCGGTACCGGCAGCAGGAAGGAGTCGTGCCCCCAGGGCGAGGCGATCTCCTCGCGCACGAAGTCGCAGCCGGCTCGCTCGAGCACTCGTGCGATCTCGAGCGAGTGCGAGGTCGAGAAGCGCCAGTCGGTGTCGAAGCTGACTACCAGGAAGCGAGTCGAGCTCTGGCGCAATCCCTCAACGACCGCATTCTCGTCGGCGAAGGGATCGAAGTAGTCCATCACGCGCGAGAGATAAAGGTAGGTGTTGGCGTCGAAGCGCTTGAGGAACTTCTCGCCCTGGTGATCGAGGTAGGACTCGATCTGGAAGTCGATGCCGAAAGTGGGGCTCGGCTCCTGCGCCTGTCGACGCTCGCGCCCGAACTTGGTCTCGAGCGCCTCGCCCGAGAGGTAGGTGATGTGCGCCAGCATCCTCGCAACCGCGAGGCCCGAGTCGGGCTCGCGGCCGGTGCCGTAGTAGTCGCCGTTCTGGAAGTTGACGTCGCGCATGATCGAGTTGCGAGCGACCGAGGAGAAGGCGATGTTCTCGGGCGTCAGGCGCGAGGAGGCGCAGATCAGAAGCGCGTTTCTCATCTCGCCCGGGTGATCGAGCACCCACTGCAGGATCTGCATCCCGCCGAGCGAGCCACCCACGCCTGCGTACAGCTTCTCGACTCCGAGCTTCCGTAACAGGGCCCGTTGCACCTCGACCAGGTCGCGCACCGAGAAGTGCGGGAAGCGCAGGCCGTAGGGCTTGCCGGTGGCCGGATCGGTCGAGGAGGGCCCGGTGCTACCCGAGCAACCACCGAGCAGATTCGAGCAGACAACGAAGTACCGCCTAGTATCGACCGGCTTGCCCGGCCCGATCATCGAGTCCCACCAGCCCTCTGTCTTGGGACCTCCGTGGTGCCCGGCGGCGTGGGCGTCACCGGTCAGCGCGTGGCAGAAGACAATCGCGTTCGAGCGCTCTGCGTTCAGCTCGCCGTAGGTCTCGTAGGCGACATCGACCGGAGCGAGCGTCTCGCCCGACTCCAGCACGAGCGGCCTCTCCTCGTCGAAGAGGCGCACGTTCTGGGTGGCGACGAGTCCGACGCTCGTGCCGGCCTCCGCATTCGACCCTAGGGTCTCGTGGGTCAACTCGTACTCCGCATCTTCTTAGCTTGCCGTATCGGTGGCCTCCCGAAGTGCCTGATCGAGGTCGGCGAGGATGTCGTCGATGTGCTCGATCCCGACCGAGAGCCGCACCGTATCCTGCGTTACGCCCGCGGCCGCCAGCTCCTCCTCGTTCAGCTGCGCATGAGTCGTGGTTGCATTGTGGATCGCAAGAGACTTGGCATCGCCGATGTTGGCCAGGTGGCTGAAGAGCTTCAGGCTCTCGATGAACTTGCGCCCGCCCTCCCGTCCTCCCTTGATGCCGAAGCTGACCAGGCCTCCGTAGCCGCCAGAGAGGATTCTGTCGGCGACCGCCTTGTACGGGCTCGACTCCAGACCCGGATAGTTGACCCAGGCCGCGCCCGGATGCTTCTCGAGGTGCCTGGCAACCGTGAGCGCGTTCTCGGAGTGGCGCTCGATCCTGAGCGGCAGTGTCTCCAGCCCCTGCAGTAAGAGGAAGGCGTTGAACGGCGAGAGCGCGGCGCCCGTATTCCTGAGCAGTACCGTTCTCGCCCGGCCTACGTAGGCGGCCGGCCCGAGCGCCTCCGTCCAGACGATCCCGTGATAGGAAGGATCGGGCTTGGTCAGGCCGGGGAAGCGATCGGCGTGCTTCGTCCAGTCGAACTTCCCCGAGTCGACCAGGATGCCGCCGATCGAGGTGCCGTGACCACCTATGTACTTGGTCGCCGAATGCGTGACGACATCGACACCGTGATCGAAGGCTCGGCAGAGAATCGGACTCGGCACGGTGTTGTCGAGCACCAGCGGTAGACCGAGCTCGTGCGCGGCCTTGGCCCAAGCGTCCAAATCTACGACGTTCAACTTCGGATTGCCGATCGTCTCGGCAAAGACGAGTCGCGTCTTCTCGTCCACCAGCTCGGCGAGCTTCTCGGGCTGGTCGGGATCGAGCCAGCGCACCTCGATGCCGTACTGGGGCAACGTGTGGGCGAACAGGTTGTAGGTGCCTCCGTAGAGGGTCGAGACCGAGACGAAGTTGTCTCCGGCTCTCGCGATGTTGAGCACAGCGTAGGTGTTAGCCGCCTGCCCCGACGCCGTGGCAAGCGCCGCAACGCCGCCCTCGAGCGCGTTCACCCTCTCTTCGAAGACCGCCCAGGTCGGGTTGCCGATGCGGGAGTAGATGTTCCCCGGCACCTTGAGTGCGAACAGGTCGGCCGCATGCTGNNTGCAGCGCCAGGGTCTCGGGTCGATAGTCGGTCATTATTGCTCCTTCCCTTCCATACCTGGAACTGTCCCGGGAACGAAAAAAGGCCTCCTATCCCGGAGGCCCTTCTTGCTCCCACCGATATGGCGGGCGCTCCGTGCCCCATCTTCCCGTTCCTCGGCCCGGGACGGATCCGACTCACGGCTGGAGTTCGCACCTGCCGAGCCTAAGCTCCGGTTGCGGCGGCGTCATCGGGCCAG
>PMZQ01000034.1:0-3808 GCA_003170155.1 Actinomycetota bacterium
GAGTACGCCGGTCTGGCGCAGCGAGCAATCGACGAGATCCTTGCCGCCCGTCGTGTCCCGATTGTCGTCGGGGGCACCGGTCTCTATTTCCGAGCCGCGCTCGCCGAGATCGAGTTACCGCCCGCGCCGTCCTCGGGCACCCGTGAGCGCTGGCAGGCGGCATACGACGAGCTGGGACCCGAGCGGGCGCACGCGCTCCTCATCGACCGCGATCCGGTTGCTGCCGAACGAGTTCACGCGAACGACAGGCGCAGGGTTGTGCGGGCTCTCGAGCTGAACGAGGCCGGACACTCACTGGCGCGAGCAGATAGCCGGCTCTGGTCGGGAGAAATGCGTCACCCGACGCTCGTCTTCGGACTAGAGCTCGAACGCTCGCTGCTCGACGGTAGGATCGAGCGGAGAACGAGAGCTATGTTCGAGCGCGGCGTCCACGAAGAGGTACGAAAAGCGCTCGAGCAGCCGCTCTCCACGACCGCGCGCAAGACGATAGGTTTGTGCGAGGTGTCCGAGCTTCCGTCCGATCAGGCGATCCGCGAGATCGCCACTCGCACCCGCCGCTATGCCTCCTACCAACAGAAATGGATGCGTCGCATCCCCGGGCTGATTAGAGTCAATGCCAACCGATCACCAGAAGAGGTCGCCGATGAGATTGTCGAAGTGGCACGGACTGGGAAACGACTACCTGCTCCTGGAGCAGTCTGAGCCGGAGCTCGAGCTCACGTCCGAGCGCGTGAGGAAGCTCTGCGACTATCACTTCGGGGTCGGCTCCGACGGCATCGTCGAGGTCGTCTCGATGAGCGGCGACGAGGTCGACGTGAAGATCTGGAACCCAGACGGCTCGCTCGCCGAGCTGTCCGGTAACGGCGCTCGCATCGCTGCGCGCTGGCTGGCACGCCGGAATGCCCGCGCTCAGGTGCGCGTGCGCGTGGGTGAGCGAGCAGTCGATGCGCGCATGCTCGGCGGACTCGAGGTCGAGATGGAGATGGGCGACGTGACCGTCGGCGAGCCCGAGACGCTCGAGGTCGACGGCGAGGAGATCGAGTTCGTCCCCGTTTCGGTCGGAAACCCGCACGCCGTCATCCGGCGCGATCCCGAGCGCTCCGAGTTGCTCCGGCTGGGGCCGCTGATCGAGCGCCACCCGCGCTTTCCCGAGCGCACCAACGTCCAACTCGTCTACGTAGACGACCCGCACGAGATCACCGTCGTCGTCTGGGAACGAGGCGCGGGGGAGACGCTGTCCTCGGGCACCAGTTCGGTGGCGGCCGCCTCGGTGGCGATCGTGATGGGCTGGTGCGAGAGCCCGGTCACGGTTCATCTCGTCGGCGGCGATCTCGAGGTCGCGCTCACGCCGGAGCGGCGCGCGACTCTGACCGGCGAGGCTCAGGAAATCTGCAGCGTCGAGCTGTCGCCTGAGCTTTTGATCTAGCTGCGGTTGATACGGGTAAGTGGACGGCCACCGGTCTCCGCGCCACTCGCGACGACTTCTGCTCGATTTCGATTCAGATCCGTGTGTTTTTCGTGGATAGGCTGGATACCGGATGGGGCGGGATATTCCCGCCACATCAGGGCGCCGAAAGTTCAGTTCCTGTTTTGGTGCAGGGCGGTGTTCAAGGCGACGGTGTTACTGCGCTCCTTGACCTCGATCGCGCCGGTCTGGCTGTTTCGCCAGAAGAGAAGCCCGGGACGTCCGCTCAGCTCGCGTGCCTTGACGACGCTGCCGTCGGGCATGGTCACGCGAGCGCCGGCGGTTACGTAGAGACCGGCCTCGATCGTGCAGCCGTCGCCGAGCGAGATGCCGCAGCCCGAGTTGGCGCCGAGCAGGCAGTGCGATCCGATCCTGACCACCTGGTTACCGCCGCCGGAGAGGGTGCCCATGATCGAGGCGCCGCCGCCGACATCCGATTCGGGCTCGACCACGACGCCGGCGGAAATTCGCCCTTCCACCATCGCCGGCCCAAGGGTGCCAGCATCGAAGTTGACAAAACCGGCGTTCATGACCGTGGTACCGGGCGCGAGGTGCGCTCCGAGGCGAACGTTGTCGGCGTTGGCGATGCGAACGCCAGAAGGCACCACGTAGTCGGTCATGCGCGGGAACTTGTCTACCGAGCGCACCTTGAGCTCGATTCCTTGCGCGATCAGCTCGACGCGAGTGCGCTCGAATTCCTCGCTGTCGAAGGGGCCACGGTTGCTCCAGACGACGTTGGGCAAAATGCCGAAGATCTTCTCGAGGTTGCAGCCATGGGGCTCGATCTTGCGCTGTGAGAGGAGGTGGAGTCGCAGGTAGACATCCGGGACATCGATCGGCGGGTCGGCGAGATCGCCGATGAAGGTGACGACGGCGCGGCGCGAGCGCTGATTATCGAGTGGCGAATCGTCCGAGCGAACGGCAGCGAGCACCATTCGAAGCGTCTCGATGATGGGGTGATAGTTTCCGTCCCCAGCGAAGACCTCTAGCTGGCCGAGCGCTTCTTCGAGTGAGCCGGATTCGAGCTCGAAGCTACCTCCGCCGGCCTTGCGCCCGACGAAATTGGAGAAGACTGCGGCCGCACCGGAGTGCTCGCCGAGGTTCGTGAACGGGTAATAGGTGTCGAGCACGCGCCCGAAACGGCTGACCGTCGCCAGACCTAATGCGAACGCGACCGGCCGTTTGTATTCCGCATCGGCCTCGACCTTGGCCACTAGGGCGTCGAATTCATCTCGCGTCATGGCCGCAATGGTGTCACAACAGGCGCCCGAGCAGCGCGGCTGCATGCTTGCACTCCTCCAGCGTCGGCACGAGTGCGAGGCGCGCGTAGCCCTCGCCGTGCGCGCCGAGGAAGGAGCCGGGTGCGACCACGATGCCGTGTTCGAGCAGGCGCTTCGCGAATCCCTGGGACGTGTCCCCGTCCGGCACCGCGATCCAGAGAAAGAAGGTCGCCTCGCTGCCGGCTACGTGCAGTCCCGCCTTCGTGATCGCCTCGAGCATGACCGAACGCTTCTCTCGGTAGCGCTCGCGGGTGCGCGTGACGTGCGTCTCGTCGCGCCACGCCTTGATCGAGGCGAGCTGGATGAACTCCTGCGGGGCGGTGCCGAGCGTGGGGCGGAGAGAGCGCAGTGCCTCGATCACCTCGCGGCTCGAGGCGACGAAGCCGGAGCGATACCCGGTCATCGAGGAGCGCTTGCTTAGGGTGTTGAAGACAACGACGTTGCGGCGATCGGGCACCTGCAAAGCCGAGGGCGGACGTTCGCCGAAGTAGATCTCGCTGTAGGCCTCGTCCGAGCAGAGAAGAAAGTCGTGCTCGATCGCCAGCGCGGCGAGCCGCTCGTAGAAGGAGAGGGGAGCCACAGCCCCGGTGGGGTTGTTGGGATAGTTCACCCACACGATCGCTGTCCGCTTCCACGTCCTCGCCTTGATCGAATCGAGATCGGGGAGGAAGCCATTCGCCTCCGTCAGTGGCAGCCGCATCACCTTCGCGCCCGCGAAACGGGCGCCGCGCTCGGGCACCGGATAGGCGGGATCGGCGACCAGCACGAGGTTCTTGGGCGGCCGCAGGTCGATCACCTGTGCGAAGGTGAAGATCGCCTCCTTGCTGCCGAGGGTCGGGATCAACTCGTACTCGGAGTCGACAGAGACGTCGAAGCGCTTGTCGAGCCACTCCGCGATCGCGCGCCTGAGCTCGAGCAGGCCGATCGCGCGCGGATACTTGCAGCGTTTGGGCAGGTTGGCGGCGACCGCCTTGCGGATGAACGACTCCGTTTCTTCGTTCGGATCGCCCATGCCGAAGTCGATGACCTGGACGCCGCGTGCTGCAACCTCACGCCGGGCTTG
>PMZQ01000034.1:3829-4436 GCA_003170155.1 Actinomycetota bacterium
CCGCGTGCCGCGAACTCGGCGACTGGTGTCCAGGCCTGCTTTGGCTCGAGCGCCAGATCTCCCGCCTGGCGCAGGCGCTCGAGCAGTGGGGACGAAGCGGGAACGTGAGCGGCGGGCGAGTTGCTCGTCAGCTCGAACTCGGCCTCGCCGATCAGCTCCCGCAGGCGACTCTCGGCCTCCGCGGGCGTGCGCGTGGGTGCGTAGCGGTAGTTGACTTGAGCGACGCAGAGATCAGGAATGACATTGTCGGCGATTCCGGCCTCGATCCTGATCAAACTCAACACCTCGGTGAAGGTCAGCCCCTCCTGCTCGAGTCGAAGCGGCTCGACCTCGAGTAGCGGACGTAACCCCTCGAGTGCCAGCCCGATTGCGTTGACTCCCTGCCAGGGCCGGGCCGAATGGGCGCTCTCGCCTCGAAAGACGACGCGTGCGTAGAGGTTTCCGAGGCAGCCGGCCTGGATCGCGTTGTCGGTCGGCTCCATCACGATCACGAGCTCGGCCTCGTCGAGCTCGGGCAGTGAGGTGAAGAGACCCGGCAGGGAGCTCTCCTCCGGCGGCAGCTCCTCGCGTGGAGAGCAGAGAAAGCCCGGATCGAGATCGAGCTCCG
>PMZQ01000055.1 GCA_003170155.1 Actinomycetota bacterium
ACAGGTGAAACATAGCAGCCATGGGTAGTGGGTCAGTTTGATTTTTGGCTCTGCTGCTTGGATTCCGCAGCTTCTAGCAAACCGACCAGCTCAGCCAGCGTCCAGACGTGATCGGCTACTCCGGCAGCGACGGCGGGCGTCGTACCTAGCGTCTTGTGAACGCGGCAGAAGTTGTAATGCATGAAGTGAAGGCTGACGGCTGCGGCCAGGTTCTCGACCTTCTTAGAGAAGGCGTTAGTGAGACGCGTGAACCGGCGCATCGACATACGCATGGTCAGGTTCTGGCGCTCGACGTAGCTGGTGGAGATCAGCTTCTCGTCGGGGTTGCCTGAGATCGTGCGAGCTGTAGCGCCAGTGCAATACGCTGGCGAGTAGCGGCCCGAGAGAGCCGGATCGTTGCCGTAGATCTTCCGGAGTTGCGCGTAGTCGATCTCATCCTCGAATGCACCCCGGACGGCCTTGAGGTATGCCTTGTGACCGTCCGTCGTGAGCTGGACACGGTGGTTCAGACGCTTCGCAAGATCGCGCATGAACGCTGAGGCATCTTCGATATCTCGCGAGCCGATGCGATAGCTCGGCACCAACTTAGTGTCGGCGTCGATCGCAACCCACGTCCAGACGTCGCCATAACCGAACTCGCCGCGCTTCTCCTCGGGGACGTTCCGCTCTTTCGAGTAGCAGAACGACCAGATCTCGTCGCATTCGATTCGAGTGCAAGGGAGATCGTGCATTACGCGGTCTTGGTACTCAGAACAGACCGCCCCTAGATCGACTAGGAGCTTTGCCACCGTGTTCTTTGCTACGCCGGTCATGCGGACGGTGGCGCGGATTGAGTTCCCCTCGACGAGGGAGGAGACGACTCGGGTTCGATCCTCCGTGGTCAGTCTGTTCATACTGACCATTATACGTGAGCGGTCTCGCTAAGTCAAGGCGTTCATACAGCGTCGCGCCGTTAATGTTGACTAACTAATCGTTATTATGTATACTCCGACAGCGTGGAGTCAACTGATATCGCAAAGCTCCAGCGAATAGCGCGCGTCTCACAAGCGTTCCGACCAAGCGCACCTATCGACCAGTACGCGATGCTCGCGGGCCGGCAGGCACAGCTAATGGACGTGATCAGCGCGGCCGGACAACCCGGCCAGCATGTAGCCCTCTATGGCGAACGAGGCGTCGGTAAGACCTCGTTCGCCAATGTTCTTGCTGAGGTCTTCAACCAAATAGGTGTCGGTGGTTACCGGGGCGTCGGAGTTAACTGCAGCACCGATGACAACTTTGACTCGATCTGGCGAAACATCTTCCGCGAGTTGGACGAGGACATCGAATACGTCGCAATCACTCCCGAGGATGTCCGCCACGCGATTGAGAGTTTTGGCTCTCCGGCCTTGATAGTGATAGACGAACTCGACCGCCTCGAAGATGAATCGTCTCTTTCGCTGCTCGCAGACACGATTAAGACGTTCTCCGACCACAGTGTCAACTCGACCCTGGTTGTCGTCGGGGTTGCGCGCTCCATAGACGAACTGATCGGGGAGCATGAATCAATCGAAAGGGCGCTCGTGCAGGTTGAGATGCCGAGAATGTCGAGAGGCGAACTGCGGGAAATCATCGAAAAGGGCTGCTCCTATGCGGAACTCACGGCTTTAGATCTCGCCATCGACAAGATCACCAAGTTCTCTGAGGGGCTCCCCCATTACACGCACCTGCTTGGCTTATATGCTGGACAGCGGGCGGTCATGGACGACCGCACAGAGATCATGGTTGTAGACGTAGACGCAGCCGTTGATCAAGCTGTGGCAAAGCACACGATTCGAAGCGATTACAGGCGTGCTACGAGAAGCACAAGAACGGACACTCTCTATTCTCAGGTTCTTCTTGCCTGTGCGCTCGCGGAAAAGGATGCGCTGGGATTCTTCCCCGCTGGCGCGCTTCGCGATCCACTCGAGATGATCACTGGGAAGCGTTACGAGATCCCAGCGTTTGCTCCGCATCTGAAGAAGTTCCTCGAACCTGGTCGGGGTTCCGTTCTCCGGCGTGAGGGCGAGCCTCGAAGTTACTTCTATCGTTTCGCGAATCCCCTCTTGCAGCCGTACGTCATCCTTAACGGTCTCTCGGAGAAGGTAATCAGCGATGAGACTTTGGCGTCCCTCGAGCAGCGCTCGACGGTTCACGAGACCAGCGAGCCAGAGCCGCTTTTCTAGCGGACTCGCGGCGTTCGGCGGGCGTCATCTTCTCCGCCCGCGCCTTGCCGCCCTTGAGTCCACCCCTGCGCCCGAGCGCAACGGCGGCAGGGTCTTTCCCGGCGTTAGGATCAAACGGTGGCGCTTCGCCTGTCGCCTCATCGACGAGCTGGCGAGCGAGCGCGTTTACATCGCGCGGCCTGCGTGAGCGGTTAGGCATAACCTAACGGTAGCACGCGCGCCGGAGGAGGACTAGAGTCACAAGAAAGACTTAGCCCCCGGTCTCATGCAAGCAGAGGAGTTCCGAGGGCTCTCGTAACTGACAGTAGCACGAATGGCGGAATCGTCAAGGCCGTCTATGCCCACTTTGCCAGAACTTCAAGGATGGTGCTCTCGCGACCGGATGGCCGCTTACGTGCGTGAGTGCGCGGGCTGCGATGAGCTAGCCGTACGGCTCTACGAATGGAACGCGGAGTTGGCTGCATCATTCATGGAGGTTATTCATCACGTGGAGATCCTTCTTCGAAATCGTATGCATGACGAACTAACGAAATCGTTCCCTCCCAACCCGTGTCCCTGGTACGAGCAGAACATCTTTAGCGGGACCGCGGGACCTGACTCGATTATGGATGCCGAACGGCTCATTGTGCGAAGGGGGAGAAGCGTAACGCCCGGTCGAGTGGTTGGGAGTATGTCGTTTGGTTTCTGGAACGCTCTCTTCGGTCACGGGTACGAACCCTTGTGGCGCGCCAGTCTCAATAGGTGTTTTAAGCCCCACGGGCCGAGCAAACGCAAGGACGTGTCAACGGTGACAGAGAGAATGAGGCTCTTCCGCAACCGCGTTGCTCACCATGAACGGCTGTTCCACCAAGATCTCAGGTCCCGCCACGATGAACTACTAAAGCTGGCGATGTGGATTGACCCGGATGCGAGAGATTGGATTGCGGGCCGATCTAGCGTTCTCCTCATCTTGCAGAACCGCCCGCATTGATGAGTCCCTGCTCGATGACCGTTTACTTCAGCAGCACGACGAGCGTGATGACAGCGATACCAAAAAGGACGATGAGTGGGACTGCCCACGCTAGCGCGGTGATGCTTCCCCGTAGCCCCGAGACGTCCGAAGCGAGACTGCTGAGCGTCTTCATCATCTCGCCGAGAGTCAGGCCCTCGGTCTCCGTGAGTTCCTGAACGTCGCGAGGCGTTATCCCCGTTTGCCCCTGGCGATCTCCCTTGTAGGGATGTGCTGCCGGCTCCGGTAGACGGAAGAACTGAGCGGTGAGGAAGGGGGCGGAGTAAGTAAGTGCCACGCGCTTTGGCGAGAGATTGACGATCCGAATGACTAAGACGCCTGCGAAGCCGGGGTCTATCTGCGGCCCCGAGAGGATGAGAAGGCCCTGGCGGGCATACTCAGATCGAAGACCGAGCATTGCTGCCACCTGTGGCCCAACCGAGACGTTTTCAAGCGTCTCGATTACTGCGAAATCGCCCGGCTCAATGACGATGAGGCCCTTATCTTCGACGTTGACTTTCTCTCTCGTCGAGCTGACGAAGGCGTAGTTTCCTACGCGAAAGTCATAACTCGCAGGCTGAAGGCTCGCCTCTGCGAACGGCTCAAGTGCCAACTCTTTAGCGTCGATGGCTTGCCGGATTCCATTATCACTGAGCATCGGAGCCCCCTGTTCGTTCCATAATGACAGTGTACCGAGGCGAACAGATGTACTGCTTCCCGGAATCGGCAAAAACCAAGCAGTAGAGCCAAAAATCAAACTGACCCACTACCCAGCCATGCTATTGAGAGGAAAG
>PMZQ01000010.1 GCA_003170155.1 Actinomycetota bacterium
GAGAGGACTTGAACCTCCACGAGGTTCGTAGACGGTCTGGCGGGTGTTGGCGGGTGTTGGCGGGAAGTGTCGTTTTCGGCTCCGTTATGCGGGTTACGAGCCTTCCGACCGCTCAACCATGCGGGCACGTTTCGGGAGGTTTGGCCCCGGAATAGCCCCGGTGTCAGTCATTCACGGCCTGCCGATCGTAGGCGTCGAAAGCGGCGCTGAGCCGACCGTCTGTCCGCTGTAACCAGCGCGCGTAGGTGTCCTCGAGCTGGACGGTGCTCGTTCCCATGATCCGAGCGAGGTACCAAAGCTCGATTCCCTGCTCGATCGCCCATGTGGCGAACGTGTGCCGGCAGTCGTACAGGCGCCGATGTTCGAGCCCCGCCGCTTTGAAGGCCGGCGTCCAGACGCGGTAGCGGAACTTCTCCGACTCGATATAGCCGCCGCGAGCCGCCGGGAACAAGACCGGCGTATCAATCCGCCGCGGCATGGAGTCGATCGCCTCGAGCACGACGGCGCGAAGCGGAACCGCTCGAACCGAGCCGGCCGTTTTCCCGCCTTGCTTGAGCGTCCGCTGCGTGTAGCGGCGTTCCACTCGCAGAATCCCCGCGGCGCGGTCTACGTCGCTGCGGTGAAGCCCAAACAGCTCCTCGGGCCTTAGCCCCGTCCCTACTGCGACGATCGGAATAGCCGCGAAGCGGGGGTCGAGCTCGGCGGCGAGCTGGCGGACTTCCTCCCAACTCTCAAACGGGACGACGGGGCGGCGTTCGTGCCGCTGGCGTTTCGGATTCTTGATCCCGGTCGATGCGTTCCGCTCGACGTAGCCGCGAAGCTCGCCCCACGTAAGCGCCTGCCGGAAAGCTCGAAACACCCCATGCCTCGAGCCGGGCGGTAAGCCCTGCCGCCAATCCTCGATCTCGACGCGCCGGAGCGTGTCCGGGTGTCGGGTGCCGAATTCCTTACGGGCCTTGCGTAGCCGACTCTTGAGGGCGTATTCGGTCGCCGGGTCGACCGTGCGGCCATGCTTCTCGAGGAACAGGTCGAGCAGAGCGTCGACCGTCGCCGGCCGCTCATCGGGGGCCGGACGGTCGCCGCGCCGGAGCGCAGCGACCTCCTCAGCCTTCCGACTCATCCAATCTTCGGCGTCGCCCTTCGTTCGGAACCCACTCTGAGAGCGCCGGGCGCCTTTCTCGTCGTAGTAGCGAACCTGCCAACTCGCGTCTCGCTCGACGATGTAGCCGCGTTTCTGCCGCTTAGGCATTGACCGACTCGCTGGCGATCGATTCCCGGTGCCAGCCCGCGAGCAGCTCGCGGGCTCGGTCAGAGTCCGAGCGATCGCGTGCGACGTCGCCGTAGTAGATCGCCTCAACGTTGCGAGCGATCGAGTTGACGTCGCTCACGATCTTGTCGGCGACTCTCTTACAGTCCTGTGCGAACAAGAGAACAGCGCCGACGAGCTCTAGGTCGATCTTTGGATACGAGTCTTGTTCTGGATCTGCGCCGTCGCGAAACGCCGTCTCGAACCAATCGATGTCACCGGTCGCGAGAGCGAGCTTGTTCTCGGCGAGCCTGAGTTCGTCGATCGTTGGTAGGTCAAGCATGAGGACCAGCCTTCCAATGCAGCGGCCCCGGAGCGCAGCGACCTAACCGCCGGCCCCGAGGCCGAGCGGAGAGTATCAAGTGAGGATGCCCGGTTAGGTCAGGCATACGCCGCACAATACGCCTTCCGGGTGACGCCTGTAAAGCCTCAAGATGACACCGCATTGACTAGCCACGATGTGATTACCGCTTCGATCTCGCTCTCTCGGAACCTCACCGGGCCGCCCTTCCGGCCAAAGAGCCGATAGCCGGGAAGGTCGCCGCGCTCGAATCGATCAAGGATCGTCGCCGTCGACAGGCCGAGATGTTCGCCTAGCTCGCGGGCCGTGAGAAGCGGCTCAGAAGGGGATGTCATCGTCAGCCCCTCCGAAGTCAGGCTCGACCCGTCCGAGCGACCCGGTCCCCGACCCGTCCCCCCCTTGTAGGGGGGTAGACGGGTCAGACGGGTGGGACTCGGCACCCGTCTGGGACCCGGTCGGAGACGGGTTAGACGGGTCAGAGATCGAGTAGAGACGAGCACCACGCGAGCCGGGATTTTCTTCGATCGAACCCTCACTCACGAGCTCATCGACGGCGCGCAGGACGTACTCCTTGG
Source organism: Actinomycetota bacterium (assembly GCA_003170155.1). Classification (GTDB taxonomy): domain Bacteria; phylum Actinomycetota; class Thermoleophilia; order Gaiellales; family Gaiellaceae; genus Fen-549. The sequence goes on from PMZQ01000010.1 coordinate 2,183, forward strand.
AACCCCCAACCTCGCGGGCGATCGTGGTCCGGCTCAAGGGCTCGCCGCGTTCCTTCAAGTGGCGAAACACCTTCGCCATTAGCTCGGTGGGCTTCCAGCCGTCGCCGGCCTCCCGGCGCTCTGAATGTTCGATCGACCAGGAGATCGCATACGTCTCCGGGTCACTCTTTAGGTGTAGCTCGCAGGTGTGCGGTTTCGGTAACGACGCCGGGCGATCCTTGTGCGTGGTGATTCGGATCAGGGCTTCGCGGCCATGCCCGAACGGGTGGACGACTTCGAAGCCGAGATGTACGTCCGCGTTCGCCAGCTTCCTCTCGGACGCGATCGAGAACCGGCCCCGGCCTTCTCGGTTCTTCGGTAGGTGGTCTGTCAGCACGATCGCGGCACGGCCGGCGCGCAGCGGGCCGATGACTTCCCGGTGGAAGCGCTGCACGTCGACGGCCGAGTTAGGGTCGCAGCCATGGAGCTCGAGCGCGGCTGTGTAGGAGTCGATCACCACGAGGGTAGGGCGCCGATCGTCAAGCAAGTACCCGAGATCCGCCAGAATCGCGCCGCCGCGGAGTGGCTCTTGCGGCTCGAGGAAGATCACCTGTTCGCAGTCGTCTAGGCCGCAGTCACGGAACCAGGCGCGAGCGCGTCTCGGCCCCATTTCGAAGTCGCAGACCATGACCGCGTTGCCGCGCCTGATCTCTTCGATGCAATCAAGGTAGGCGCTGAGGGTTTTCGCGCTCTCGGGCTCGCCGCTGCGAATGTGAACGCAGCCCGGGTACGTGAAGCCGAGCCCGACCGTCGGCAGTTCTGCCGGCGCGTCGGCGTAGTCGTCTAGGTTGACCGGCGCCCACGAGTGCGAGCGCAGCGGCGGCTCAAGATCGAGCGGCGGTTCGGGCTTGTAGGTGCTCACGCGGCCGCCTCGTAGTCATGCGCGAGCTGGCGATGCTGCTCGAGCAGCCCGGGCCACTCGAAAGACGCCGAGCAGTCCGGGCAAGTAAAGCGGCGCTCGCTCGGGCCATCCTCGAGCGCGCCGAGCAGGATCTCACGAGCGAGCGCCTGGTCGCCGGCCTCGAGCGCTTCGAGCGCTGCCACAACCGCGAGCATCGGCCCAGTGCGCTCAGTCACGCGCTCGCCATTCCTGATCGGTCGGTCCGCCACGGCCTAGTATCGGCAGCGCCGCCGCCTTCGAGATCGACAACGATCGAGAGACGAGGAAGGCTCACGCTCAGACCACCGCCAGCCCTAAGAGAGCGGAGACGTGTCGAGCGCTGGGAACCTGAGCCGGGTCGTCGCAGTGAGCGTCGGCCCGCTCGACGGTGTAGTCCTCGCCGCGAGCGAGTAGCAGCGCGCGTGCCTTCTCTATCGCCTCGGGCAAGCGGCCCGTTTCCTCGCCAGCCTTCCAGATTTCGAGGACTTGGCCGGACAATTTCATCCCGGCACGGAAGGCCGCTTCGTCCTCAGTCGCCCGGCGTACATCCTTCCGGGCGATCTCAAGCCAGGCCCGAGCGCGGTCGGTGTCGAGCGTGGTCGCGTCGGTGTTGTCGGTGCGCTTGCGTCTCATCGTCCCACCTCCCTTAAGGCTCGAACGTTGCGCTGACGATTCCAGCGCGCTCGAGCGGCCAGCCGTGCCTGCCGGACGCCGGGCGTTTCTTCGGCCGCTTCGTTGAGGTTGAGTGCTGAGAGCAACCTGAGCAGCACGAGCTTCTGTTGGCGGGCCTCGCTGACGCCGGGATGAAGTACGGACTGCCCCGCGCTCCCGAGCGTCATGAGCCCATCGCGCTTGACCAGCGCGTCGAGGTCAGCGATTCGATCGGCGCAGCTACAGGCGCGCTCGAGCAGGGCCAACTCGCGCTGATCTAGCTCGGAATCGCTCGGAATCTCGGCGAGAATCGCTTTCCAGAGTGTGCGGCCAGAGCGGCGAAGACTTGCGGGAAGTCGCTCAGTGGCGCCCTTTCCGGCCTTAGAGGGCATCAGACGACCTCGGAAACTGGACGTTTATGCATGCTCGCAGTGGCAGCGACTGACCCCAGCGGTACTTCAGAAAATCGCCTACCCCCCAGCCCCCGGGTGGGGGTGGCCTTGAGCGCGGGCGGGAGACGGCGCGTCGTGCGACGGTCCGCGCCAGTCTCCCCTTCCGCTTCACTCCGACCCCCTGGGCGGAGTGATCCTCTACCCGACTGGCGCTCAGTCGGCTGGCCGCGGACCAGTGAACGGGAAGCGACGATCGCGGGCCGGGTTGAGTTCATGACTGCCGGGCCTCTCGTAGGCGCTGGCGTTCGTTCTCGCGCGTGCGTTGGATCTCAGCGACCCGTTGCCGTGCGTTCTCACTCGCAACCTCAGCGACCGATGCGGGGTCGTCTGTGATCGCAACTACCACGCCGTCTAGGTCAGGGAGTGACGGTTCGCGCAACCGATCTCTGAACGCCTGCCGCTCTGTGATCGCTTGGAAGCGACCGGCCAAGTAGTCGCGCCACGCCTCGAACACGTCATCGATTGAAGCGCTCTCTGGTAGGCCGAGGTCGCGCTTCGTGAGCAGTTGGTAGTTCCCGCCCGGATCGAGTTCGAGCAGCCGGGCCCGGATGATCTCTGCCTCACGCCGCGCCGCGTCGAAGCGCGCCTGTCCTTCGCCGTTCGTCATCGGCGTGCCCTCTCGACTGCCCGGTGCAAGGCCATGCCGGCAGCGCCGCGAGCAGCGCCGAGCGCGTCGAGCTTCTGTAGCGCCTTCGCGGCTAGAACCTCTCCAACATCGGTGCTGTGTTCGAGCGCTGAGTGGGCGGCGACTTTGCGCATCGTGGCGAACGTCTCGGCAAGATCGCGACCGGCGAGGCCCCGACTCTCGAGAAGCGTTCGGCCGAAGCTCGTAGACAACGCCGCGACGATTTCGCGGTTTCCGCTCTGCGCGAGAGCGATCGCCGTGGCCGCTGCGGCGTCGCCGGTCGAATTGCCGAACGCGACCCGGAGTTCGTCTCGAGCAAGCGCTTCGCGATCCTGAGCGACTCGGGGCAGCGCGCCAGTAACTAGGTTTTCGCGCGTTGCTTCGATCGTCGTCGCTATCGTTCGGTCGACTTCCTTACCCCGCGCGACGGCGCCCGCGATCAACTCGCCCCGGAGCCGCTTAGCGCCGGCTACCGGCAAGAGGTCGCGCGTCTTGTTCAATTCTGCGATGTCCGCTTCGAGCTTGCGAGGAATCGCTACAGCGTCGGCGATCGCGGCGCGGATATCGCGGGCATTATCGTTGACGGCCTGACCAAGTTCGGGCGAAGAGAGCGCGAGTTCTCTTAGCGTGCTGGCGGCGTGGTTTTCGGCAAACTCGGCGTTGTCGAATTCGTCGGTCATGATCGTGGCACCCTTTCCAGCTCAACGAGAGCCGCTTTAAGTTCAGTCGCTGCGAGGTCGGCCGCTTTCGCTTGGCGGTCGGGGCGATCGAGAATCCCGCTTCGCAACGTCCGCGCCGCAGCGCCCGCGTGCTCGTGCGCCTTGTTGAACGGGTCGTCTAGTTTCAAGATTCCTCCTTCGGGTGAGCGAGTCCGAAAAGCTCGCTCGCAGGGATTCCAAACGGGCCGCAGGCGACTTTGCCCTTGGCGATCAGGTCGCGAAGTGTGCGCGGCTTCGTGCCGGTCATCTTGCAAACCTCGCTGCGCTTGTAGTGAGTGCGCTTCATGGGTTCAGCTTGCCTCGCTACGTGGCCGTCCTCCCCGAGCGGTGGCAGTTCTTGCCGCTTTTCGTTGCTTTCTGCCGCTCCGAGTTTTTGCTTAGCGGCTAGGGCCGCCATTTCGAGGACAGCGATCGCGGTCGGTACGGGCACGACGTTGGTCGCCGCCCACTCTCGATATAGGTCCGCCATCTTGATAACGGCGCTAGGCGCCGCCGGATCGTCTAGGAGTCCCGCGAGCGCTGCGAGTTGAGGAGCGCCGATCATCGCCCACCCCCAACGAGAGCAGGCCAAAGCGCCCGCGCTAGTGGCGGGTCAGGTTCTGGCGGAGGTTCGCCGTCTAAATGAGGTTCGCTGCGAGCTCTGCGAGCTGCAACCGTGCGCCGAGTTCGCCTGCCGCTTGGGCGCCGGGACGATCCGCGGCGTGAGATATGGCGAGCGGGGCGCCGCAAGCGAGACTGTGCGCGGCCCAGTCGTCGCCAGCTGATCGGGCCGGCTGCGTAGGGTTGGACGATCGAGGCGAAGGCGAGCCTCGAGGCGATCTCCCCGGTAGGCATCGCTAGAACATTCGAGCCGGCGAGCGCCGCTTCGCGCTCGAGCTCGGGATTGTCGGCGGAAAGATCGACGACTCGTCTCGAGCCGTCCTCACCTACCGATACCGCGGTCTGTTTCATGGTCCTAGTCCTTTCGTTCTATGACGTCCCGCCCTCGGTTAAAGCCTCGGCCCCGGAGCGCTCCAGGGCCTCAGCGATTCGTCGGACTAGGACGCCCCTCGACTGTAGCGCTCACGTCGGTCGGCGCCCGGCCGCTGGCAATTCCGACCTTTCTGAGTAAGAATCGAGCAATCGACCAAAAGTCACAAAGGGAGGCAACGTGCCGAGCATAGATGACGTCACGCAGTTGTTGTTTCGGTATTGGAAACCGGAATCGCGGGAGTCGTTCCCCATAGAGCTAGAAGACGGACTTGCTCGCGTCGTCGGACCTATGGTCGAAGGGATTCCGGACGGCGCTTGGGGCATCGTCCACCACGGCGAGCAATTCGCAGTGCTTCTGATCAGCGAGTCCGGAGCGTCCCTCGTTGAGGTCGACGGGGCGGAAACAAGCATAAGCGTCACCCACCTAGGCGAGCTACCCGGCGGGGTGTACGTGGAGACGCTTATTCCGGCCCAAGGGGCCCGGGGTTACCTCTTAGGATCGTTCCTGTTTTCTCACCCGAGAATCCCCGCTCCTGGGGTGCTCGGATTCCAGCCGTTATCGGGACGCGAGTGGGAAGAACGCGAGGCGCTTCGAACGCGACTCCAGAGCTGGAGCACTGGGCGACTGTGGAGCACTGGACAGGCGAGAGAGTAGGCGTATCGACGATCGCTAATCCGGCTCGACCATCGAGAACGAGCCGAACCTTCGGACGCCGGAAGGCGTCAAGCGCCAGCGCCCGGGCTCGACCTGCTCGGCGATTCCCCGTCGCTGCCAATCGAGTAGCCAGTGCACGAGCGTCGCCTGCTCGACGCGGACACCTTGCCGGCGTAGCCTCTCTGCGAGTTCGGCCACGGCGAGCGATGCACTCCCGTCGGTTGCGACCCGCCCAGTAGACCGCTGAGCGTCCGCGAGCGCTTCCCGGGTGTCAGCAGCCGCGCTCACGATCTCACCCCCGCAGCGACGGGCGCAGAACCAGGCCGGGATCGCGGATCTTGCCCGTGGCCGTGGTTCCTGCGGTGCAGCGCGACTGGTATTCGGCAGGCTGCCTCGTTGTCCAGTAGCGAGCGCGCAGGAACATACGGGGCGCGGTCTTGCGAGACGAACCGAGAGCCGTAGAGAACGTCGCCACGAGATCGAGCGCCGCGCAGTTGGCTACGGCCTCCGAATACTCCGGGTGCGCGATGTGCTGCGTCTCGTGGATGATGACGAGCGCCGCGAACGCAGGATCGCTCAGCGGGTCGCCACGCTTGACGGGCAGCACGGGATTTTGTGCGAACCGATCAGCGGCGGAGCAGAGAGAGTCGAGGACTACGATCCGCCGCTCGACTTTCCAAGTGAGCGCGCTCCACCCATCGACGCTCGGCGCGCAGGAGATGTCCACCGGGCCGCCCGCGAAGCGGTAAACCTGAGCGAGCACGGCCGGGGCGAGAGACACTCTCTGACTCCGTCGCGCGGCGGTCGAGCTTATCGGGGCGATGAGTGCGACGGCCGCAAACGCGCCCAGGACTAGAGACGTTTGGCCCCGGTTTAGCCCCAGAAAGCGCCGTTTTTGGCTTTGCGGATGAGAGGACTTGAACCT
>PMZQ01000094.1:0-12458 GCA_003170155.1 Actinomycetota bacterium
GCGTTTCGGCGCTCGTCGCCGCGTTCGTAGGGGCGCTGCAGCTCGACGAAGAAGCGCCCACGGCCGCCGACGCGGCCGGGCCCGAAGGCGCGGGCCAGCTCGCGGATGGCGTTCGGCTCGCGCACGCCGAGCCCGTGCCGAGCGCAGCCCGACAGACAGACGAGGCCTTCGTTTCGCTCGATCAGCTCCTGGATGGGAAGAGCCGGCGGTTTCAGTTCTCGCACCCGGCCGGGTGGGCGGGTGTGGGCGTGCGCGCGCGTGACAAGGCGGCAGAGGTTCGAGTAGCCCTGGCGGCTCTCGACCAGCACCGTCACGTGCGTGCGGCCCGAGTGGGCCGTGCCCTCCAGCGTCAGCTCGCAGCCGGTGATCGGGCGCAGCCCCAGCGCCTTCGCCGCATGGGCGAACTCGAGCGAGCCGTAGAGCCCGTCGTGGTCGGTTAGCGCGAGGGCCTCGTAGCCCAGCTCGACAGCGCGCGTGACCAGCTCCTCGGGCTGCGAGGCCCCGTCCAGAAAGGAGTAGGCCGAGTGGGCGTGCAGCTCGACATAGGAAGAAGAGCGAGAGCCAGCCTGCCTCACTTACTCATTGTAGCGAACGTATGTTCGAGCCAAAATATCGATGGATACGTACCGAAGGCCGCTTTGTCTGATACTAGAGCTCCCCGGCTCACGCCTTCTGCGCGAACCAGCCGCCGCGCACGGCGTCGTGAAAGACGACTACGGCCTGTCCTCCCGCGAGCACGCAGTCGAAGTAGCGGCAGTAGACGGCAGCGGCACGCCGGCGGCGTTCGTCTCGACCAGTGCCACCCGCGGCGCGTTCAGGGCTACCGATCTCAGTGCGTATCTGGCGGCGCCGGCCCTGCATAAACGACCACGGGATTTCCGTCCGCTCCGCGCTTGTAGCGGACGCGCTCGCCGCCGCCGACCTCGAACTCCCAGAAGTCGCGCAGGCGCCCGGCCATGCGGTGGTGGCGGCCGGCGTAGGTGCGCGGGTAGGGATTGTCGGCGAGCTCCCGGTAGACGCGCTCCATCACCGCCGGGCGCGCCTGGCAAAGCTTCTCCCACTCGCGCTTGCGCGTCGCGTAGACATGGTGGCGACCGCGGTAGGACTCGCCGGGCGGGTGGATCTCCTGCGGACTCAAGCCGCGTTCGCGGACTCGGAGTAACCGTAGTGGGAAGGCGCGAAGACCTCTTCGGGCTCTCCTTCCTCGAGCATCGCCGCGAGGACGTCGGGGGCGCGGTAGGTGTCGGCCGTGGACTTGAAGGCGCGAACCAATCCGACCACCTCGGAGAGGTCGTCGCGACCGGCGGCGAGCAGAGTCGCTCGGGCAAGCTCGTCCACGAACTCCTCGATCTCTTCCGAATCGAGGGAGTCGATCCAGGGAAACGGCGTCAGCGCCGCCCAATCGGCGATCGGCTCCTCGTGGTGGCGCTCGAACACCTCCCGGAACTGCCCCGCCGTGCGTGCCCACTCGAGCAGGGAGCCGGCAAACTCGGCGTCCTTCCACAGCTCGACGGCGAGCACTGTCCCGTCCGCGTCGAGTATCTGGACGAGCCCGTCCTCCTTGGCGCCATTGAGAACGGCCCGGTACCGGCGCTGCACGTCAGAGGCCCGGAAGACCTTGGTGCCCTTCTTCCCTCGTACCATCGCCGCGACTCCTTACATAGCTTCTTACATAAGAGTAGCCGTCCTCGGCGGACAAGGGAAGTGGCTCTTGCGGCCACTGTTCGTTACGCCTTCTGCTCCAGCCAGCCGCCGTGCACGGCGTCGTGGAAGACGACGACGGCCTGCCCGCCCACGAGCACGCAGTCGAAGTAGCGGCGGTAGAGGGGCTCCTCCGTCCACCAGCGATCGACCACGCGCCACTCCTCGCGCACGAGCGCGACCTGCTGGCGATTGATCAGCAGCGGCACCCCGGCGGCGTTCGTCTCGACCAGCGCCGCCCGCGGCGCGTTCAGGGCCCGGGCCCGACCTTGAGAGGTTGCGTAGGGATGGCGATCTCCGCCCTCGATGCTCGCCACGCGAGCCATGCTCGACAACTTTCCCTCCGGCTATTCGTCACGCGGGACAAGGAGCGCGCGCGCCTCGGGGATGCGCGACCAGGGCGCAACCTCGACGACGCTGCAAACGGAGCCCGGTCCCGTGCTCGTCCGTACCTGCTTCAGACCCTGCTTCAGACCCTGCGCCAGTCGCGCATCCAGCTCGCCTCCGGCCGCCGCCGCCAGCTGCAGCTGCTCGCCCGTCTCCTCGGCCAGAGTCTCCAACTCCAGCCCCAGCTCCAGCACCGGCGAGGGAATCTCGGCCAGCTTGGAAGAGAGAGCCGCGGAGATGCGGCCGCGCTCGGCGCTGGGCTGGCGCAGGGTGGTCTTGCGGCGCCAGGAGCCGCCGCCGGCGAGCCGGGCCGAGAGGGCGAGCGAACGAACGAAGCGACCGCCCCGCTCGGGCCGGGCGAGCAGGCGCTCGACCAGCACGGAGAAGGTGCGCCGGAGTGTGAGCTCGTTTGCGACCGCCTCGGGAAAGACGATCGACTCGGCGATCTCGGCGGCGGGTGCCCTCCCCTGTATGCGCGCTGCCGAGCCGCCACGCGCCAGCTCCCAGGCCCGGCGCCCCTCCTTGCCCAGCCGCTCGCCGGCGGCGCCGCCCGGGATCACGGTCAGCTGCCCGATCGTACGCACACCCAGCTCGTGCAAGCGCTCGCGCGCGGGCTTCGGCATCGGCAAAAGCTCGATCGGAAGCGGCGCCAGAAACTCCTCGGTCTCGCGCTCAGGAACGATCAGCGCCTGCCCGCTGCGGGCCACACTCGCCGCCGCTAGCGCCGCGAAGCGCCTGGCAGCCGCGCCGAGGCAGGGACCCCAGAAGGGCCCCACGGCCAAAAGCGCGCGCTCGAGCACCTGCTCGATTCCGCGGTAGAGCCGCTCGACGTGGCGCGTCTCGAAGTAGAGGCAGCCCGGCTCCTCCGGCTCCACAGCGATGCCGACGTCCTCGAGCCGCCGCAGCAAGTGCTCCCACTCGGCTTCGACTCGGGCCGGATCGGGCTCCAGCAGACAGAGTCCCGGACAAACCGCGAGCGCCTCCCCCAGGCGCATCCCCGGCCTCACCCCGGCCTCCGCTGCCTTCGCCGTCACCGGCCCGATCACATTGTCGCTGCCGGGCAGTGGCTCAAGCGCCAGTGGCCGCCCGCGAAGCTCCTCCCGCCCAGCTAGAACAGCCCGTAATTCGAACCCCGGAATGAGGAGACAGGCGATCATAGGGAACATATGTTCTACACGAACAAGCGTTCCCCTGCAACCCTCTGGGTAACTATCCCACCACGCCACAGATGGAAGATCGACCTCGACTACGCCTCAAACGGGCTGAAACAACGGCTTGAAATCCTCAATCAGCGCGCGAACCTCGCGCTGAAGCATCTGAAGCGTGTCAATGGCGTCGTCCTTGGTGTCCTCGAAGAGGACGCTAACTGCGAGGTAGTAATCGTCGCTATTCCGACTTCCCACCGGGACAAGGCCCTCCCGCTCTAAATGCGCCCCACTCAACACCTTGATTGTGCTCGTAAGGGTCGCCATGTTCCTGTGCTTGTCTGCGTTCGAAAGGTCCCGGAGGCGCCGCGTCCACTCGCAGGGCGGGATCGCGCATGGCCGAAGAGAGAAGATGCGCTCTACTAACCGACGCTCGTCTCCTCGGCGAGCGAAGTGAAACTCTTGATCGGGATCTTGAGATCCTCAAAGACCGCTGCGATCTCGAGCTCTCCGCCAAGCGCCTCGACGTAGTTGCGCAGCGTCGAGACGAAGAGGTCGGTCTCGTTCTCGATCCGGCTGATTCCCGGCTGGGTGAGCCCGAGCGAGGCGGCGAGCTGCTGCTGGGTCAGCTCGAGCGCCTTGCGGATCTCGGCCAGCGATGCCTCGCGCTCCAGCTCGGAGACGCGAGCGGCGATTCGCTCTGCTGCGCCCGGGCGCGCGCGAACCTTGTTCCGTAGCTCCTCGTACTTCCTAGCCATCGCTCAGCTCCTCTTCTTGCAGCTCGCGCAGATGCTCGTCGAAGAGATCATCGGCCTGCGGAACTGCCACGTCGTACCAACCGTCCCAATCTTCTCGCTTGTCGCCACCGATCAGCAGGATTGCCACACGCCGAGGATCGAAGGCGAACAGGATGCGGACGCTTCCCGCCCGTAGCTCCTTCAGGTGTGGATGCCGAGACGAGCTGATCGCATCGACGAGCGGACGTCCGAGACCCGGCCCATGACGCTCCAGCACCTCGACGCGAGCGTCGATTTCCTCTTGTTCTTCTTCCGATAGCTCGTTCCACCACTTCTCGAAACGGTCGGTGAACTCGACGTCCCACATAGGATTATAAGCTTGACGCTATATCACGTCAAGGTTATTCCATCGCTTTCGAGAGCAGCCTGCACGGCGAAGCACGGTATTGAGCAAAGACGCATGGGAATGCACCGGCTTCGTGACAATTCCGCGCGACCGCCTAGACGTACTCCTCGCTCTCCGCGGCGGCGTGCTTCCTGTCGGTTCCCAGCTCGCGCTCGGCGCTGGGGAGGAACCAGCGCTCGGCGATGGCCGTGGGTACGACGGCCGAGGCGACGACGACGGTGACGAGCAGCGAGAACTGCGTCTTGTCGATGATGCCGGCGTTGAGGCCGTAGAGCGAAGAGATGGTGCCGAACGTGAGTCCGGTGCTCATCAAGAGCGTCGCGAAGGTGCCGTGTTGCCGGTCGGCACGGCGCGCGAGCGGATAGATGAGCCCGAGCTTCGGCAGCATCTTTGCCGCCAGAAGAACCCCGAGCAGGCCGAGATTGGCGCCGACCGCGCCAAGTGAGACATTCATCCCGCCCTTGATGAAGAAGAACGGCGTCAGGAAGGCGAAGGCGACGACGCGCAGACGCTTCTGCTCCTCCCGGTGCTCGCTGTAGTGCCGGCTCATCACAAGCCCGAGAATGAATGCCGGTAGAACGGCATGCCCGTTCGAGGCATCGGCGAGGACCATCAGCACGAGCAGGCAGAGGAAGACGAGCTTGATCTCGGGCTCGATCACACGGTCGCCATAGCGCCCGAAGAACCAGGGCGCGACCCGCGGGAGAGCGAGGATGAGCGCGAGCGAGACGACCAGGAAGACCGGGAACCAGAGGTTGGGCTTGATGAAGATGGCCGAGAGCGCAAGCGCGGTGCACAGGTCGGTGACGAAGGTCGCGCTCATCAAGAGCTTGCCGATGCTCGTGTCGGTGAGTCCTCGCTCGACCAGGACGGCGTAGACCACCGCCAGCGAGGTCGTGGAGAGCGCGGTGCCCGCGATCAGAGACGCACGCACCGTCCAGTCGAGCAGGAAGTAGCTGGCGAGTGAGACGACGACGAAGGGGCCCAGGAATGAAACAACCCCGATGCCGACCGACGCGGACAAGCGGCGGCGCATGTACGCGGGGTCGACCTCCATACCCGCCAGAAACGTCAAGACGACGGATGCGAACGCGGCGATGAAGTCGAGCCAGCCGGCGCTGCTGAGGTGGAAGATGTTGCCGGCAACGACGCCCAGCGTCAGCTCGACCAGGGCGACCGTCACGCCCAGCTCGACCGAGAGCACGCTTGCAAGTAGAACTACTGCCGCGAGAACTGCCGCGAGTTGGACTGCGTCCATTGATGGACCTCCTATTAACCGTCAGCCAGTACCTGGTAGAGGCCATCAGACCCAAGGAACGGGACGGTTAGGCGCGAGCCTCATCGCGCTGCCTTACGACTATACCGACACGCCGATGGGAGAAAGCGGCTGATCGAGCAACGCCGTTCCAGGCCTATCTCGAGAGCTGACGGTTCCTACTTGAGCTCCTACGATCTTTCGGCTGCCATGCAACCGAACCCCGGACAGGAAGGAACGACGATGGAAGCGCTGGTTGTGGTCGACACACAGAACGAGTTCTCTCCCGAAGGCGCGATGGCCGTGGAGGGTCATGCGGCCGCGCTGGAGGAGATCGCCGGACGAGTCGCGGCGGCGCGAGAAGCCGGTCAGCCCATCGCCTGGATCGTTCACAACAACGGCGCCGACGCGGAGCGCGTCAGGCTGGGGAGCTGGGGTGCCGAGCTTTCGCCCGGGCTCGAGCCGGCACCGGGCGAGCCCGTCTTCGTCAAGACGGTCTTCGGCGCGCTGACGGGAACCGAGCTGGGTTCCTGGCTGGACGAAAAGGACGCCTCGGCGATCGAGCTGGTTGGCTTTCTGACCCACATGTGCGTCTCGACAACCGCGCGCGAGGCGCTGATGCGCGGGCTTGCCGTGACAATCGACGCCAAGGCAACCGGGTCGCGAGCAATCGACTCGAGCGTCGGCAGCTTCCCCGCCGAGCTGATGCACAGGAGCGCGCTCGCGCAGCTGGAGACGATGGGCGTGGCTATCCGACGGGCGGAGTGAGCTCTTTCGGGCTCTCTCGGAAGAACGCCGACCGGGGCGCTTGACGGCACCACGATCCGCAGCCCCCCACCTTTAACCACCCACCCGCGGGGTCGTGAAACGGTAGCTCTAAAGAGCGCACGAGATGTGCCGGTTTCGTGCCAAAACAGAACGTCGCACCGCCGAGCGCGGCCGGGCGATCGGGTGCTTGGTTCGGAAGCGCTCCTCTTACCGCCCGTTCCAGGAGAAGTGCTGGTAGTCCTGGAGCGAGTGCCAGTAGCCGCCCCAGTGCCAGCCGACCGCCTCGAAGGCTCGTACGGTCGCATCGCTCGAGTGGATCATCCCCTTCGCCTGCTTGCTCCGGTTGGTGTACGCGCGTCCGCCCGGTGGCGAGACGACGCCCTGACGAATCTCGGGGTTCTCGAGCGGGTTGATGTCGATCGCGCGACCGTAGGCGTGCTCCGACCAGGAGCTCGAGCCCGTGACGCCGCGGCAGTTGAAGGCCGAGGTGTTGTCGGCCGCCATCGAGCGATCGTCGCTGGAGCCGTAGGCCTCTACCGGCCGCATGCGCCGGATTGGGAAGCGCTCGTTGTAGAGCGTGCGCAGAGCGCCGATGACGGGGCTCGTGTAGCTCCTGTGCAGGATCAGCTCACCCTGATGCGCCTGGCCGTCGAAGCCCCAGAAGCTGACTTTGACCAGACGCAGGTCAGAGACCGGAACCGGGCAGCCCTTGTGCCAGGAAGTCATCTGCGCCCGAAACGCAGCACCGATGGACGAGACGGAGGAGCGGAAGGGCGCCTGAGTCTGCGAGCCGGCGGCGGGCACGAACAGCGAGCCGGCCAGCACGAGCGCCGTGAACGTCCAGCTCATGCGGTAGCGATGGCCGAACCGCTGCATCGCTCCCCTTTCTAACACCTTTGACGAGACGGAGAAGGGCTTGCTTGAAGCTCGCGGCCGAGAGAGACTCCAGGTGGAAGCAAAACCCTCCGCCGGAAGGAGGCGTCGGATGATCGTCGTCGGTGTGGATGGCTCCGAGTGCTCGCGCTCGGCGCTCAGGTTCGCTCTTGATGAGGCTCGCATCCGGCATGCCAAGCTGCGCATAGTCGTCGCCTGGCACGTGCCGCTGGCAGCCTTCGGAGCGGGCTGGGCGCCGCCGCCGCCCGGCCTGACGGAGGACGCCGAGAGTGCGGCCGGAGAGGTGCTCGCAGAGGCTCTGGAGTTGGCAAAAGCCGGCGGGCCGGCTCTGGAGATCGAGCCGGTCGTCCGTGAGGGCCAGCCCGCGAACGTACTCGTCGAGGAGGCCGCGAGGGCAGATCTCCTCGTTGTCGGCTCGCGCGGCTGGGGCGGCTTCCGCGAGCTGATGCTGGGCGCAGTCAGCCAGCAGTGCGCGCACCACGCCCGCTGCCCGGTCGCAATCGTCCGCGCCGGATGCGAAGGAGCGCCCCCGGTCTAGTCCGACCCGCCGAGGGCTCGAGTGGCGTCAGCCGAGAGAAGTGCGCGGGAGCACCCAGGTTCCGGCTCGGCAGCCGGGAGTTCCGCGGCGCGAGATCACGATCCGACCGGGAAACTCGGCGGGTAGCGACCAAGCGCGCAGGGTCGCACCCTCGAGGCACTGGTAGGCCGAATCGTTGCTCTGGAAGGAACTAGCCTGGCCGATCCGCTTCGCGTCGCTGACCCGCCCCGGCTCGACCTGAGGCGTCGAGATCAGACTTACTTGCTTCCCATTCCACACAGCCGAGTAGTCGAGCAGCGTGGGGTTGAGCGGCAGGAGAGACGGCTTGCGCGGTTTCTGCGAGAAGTCGAAGTCGCGCCGCAGGTCACCAAGAATCGCCACCCGCTCGCGTACCACCGGCCTGGAATCGGGGCGGCCGTCGGTCTTCGGATCGAGCCGCCTACCGCCGAGGAAGGCGTCTTCGATGAACTTAAGATAGGCGTCGAAGGAAAGCGTCTGATGGTCGACGTAGCCGCGCTTGGCGTACGGGCTGATGACAAGCCCCGGCACACGTAGGCCGTAGCCGTTCTCGTCCACCCTTGGCGGCGAAACGTGATCGTAGTAACCGCCCCAGTCGTCCCAGGTGACGAAGATGGCCGTCGACTTCCAATCGGGCCCGCTCATGACGGCGTTGACGAGCCCGGTCACATAACTCTCCCCCGCGCTGACGACCCCGGGGTTGCGTTCCGAGAGCGTGATGTCCGGTACGACCCAGGAGACCGCGGGGAGCGTGCCCGCGGCGGCGGCCTCGTAGAACTTGGAGATACTCTGGACGTTCGCTTCCTGGCCGTTCTTCCTGACGGTGCTGAAGTACGGCAAGGGATTCCACCTCGCCGGGGTTTTCGCGTTCTGCGCGCCCGGGGTGCAGGTGGGCAAATGGTCGTTGCAGTCGGCCTGCGTCCCGGTGAAGAAGTAGAAGCCCCAGCTCACGCCGGCTCGGTGGAGGAGGTAGGTGAGATCGGTCCAGGCGTAGTTCGGGGTTTTCCCCGATGGATTGTCGGGAGATTGGGGGTTCTTCTGGACAGCGCTGGAGCAGCTCATCGGGTTTCCCCGGATCTTGCAGCGCGCCGACCAACCCGAAACCATGAAGAGGCTTCCGGTGGGGCCTCCCCAGGAAAGACTCGACGTGAACATCCGGTCCTGGAGCACGAAGTTCTTCGCGTAGGCCCAGTAGTTCGGGATCTCGTGGTAGTCGTGATAGCCGATCACATCCGGCGCGCTCGTGCCCGGCGCGCAGGACGGCAGGCGCGGGTTCTTCAGGCACTTCGCGGGATGCGCCTGGGCGACGAACCCGTCCATCTTGCCGCCGGCGATGTCCGCCACCGCGCTCGAATTTCCGTGCGGGCCACCGACGTTGAGATCGGCCGGGTCGCGGCTGGGACGGACGCATTTACCACTTGCGGGATTTGGGATGCAAACGGTCGGAATGCCGTTCTTCATCGGAATCCCGTTTGCTCCCGGGTAGGTCCCGAAGTAGTTGTCGAAGGTGCGGTTCTGCTGCACGATCATGATCACGTGCTTGATCTTGCTGATGCCGACCGGAGCGGGATCCGCGGGCGAGACGCCGAGTACGAGCACCGCAGTCAGGGCCGAGACAGTGACGCCGATCAAGGCCAGCGCGAGCTTATTGCCGGTTGTTTTGCGCATCGAGGGAATCTTAGGGCCAGTGCCCTACGAGGCCGGTTCTCAAGAAGAGCGAGCCGAAAAAACTCGATCCTCGGCGAGGAGTTGCCCCTCGCTGGTTCGCTCGAAGGCCTCGATCGCCCGGAGAACTATGTCCACCGACCCGACGGGGTCGCGCCCCACCGCCGTCTCGGCGGCCAGCACGAGCCCGTGCACGCCGTCCAGCAACGTGTTGGCGATGTCGTTGGCCTCGGCGACCGTGGGCTGGCGGTTGGTGACCATCGACTCGAGAAGGTTGGTGGCCACGTAAACAGGACGGTTCCAGCGATTGGCCCGGCGAACGATGGCCTTCTGGTAGTAGGGCACGTACTCCAGCGGAACCTCGTGGGACAGGTCGCCTCGATCGACGAGAACCGAATCCGACACCTCGATGATCTCGTCCATGTTCCTGACGCCGGCCCTGCTCTCGATCTTCGACATGATGTGGGCGCCGGCGGGCGCCAGCTCGCGGATGCGGACAACGTTCGCGGCGTTGGCTGCAAACGACAGCGCGTAGTGCGTGATTCCATGAGCGGCACCGACACGGATGGCGGCCACGTCCTGCTCGGTGAGGGCGGGCAGCTCTAGCGGCGGGTCTATGGTCACCGCCTTGTTCGTACGAACCCTGCCGCGAGAAACCACCGTGGCCCGAGCTGACCCCTGCTCCACCTCGGTGATCCGAAGCGACGCGCCGTCGAAATCGAGATTCACGATAGTGCCGGGGGCCAATGCCTGGAAAACCGAGCCCGGCCAGAGCGGTATTTCCCGGTCGCTTCCGGTCAGTGGTTCGCCGGATAGCCGCACCTCCGTCCCCTCCACCAGCGTCACGTCCGGCTCGATCTGGCCGCAGCGAACCTGGGCGCCCTGGGTATCGAGACAGATCGGCGTGGAGGACACGGCCCTGACCGACGCGATCGCTTCTTCGAGCGCCTCGGGAGCGGTGTGGGAGAGATTGATCCGGAACAGGTCGACACGCCGCTCGTCGAGCCCCTTGATCACGTCCGGGCGGAACGACGCCGGACCCAGCGTGCAGAGGATCTTGATCTTCATCGTTCCCGCCTCTCCCTTCGCAGTGGAGGGGCCAGTTTAGAGCCTATTCCGTCAGGCCCGTACACCCGGCGCGGCCGATCCGCGACGGCGGCGACTACCCCCGAACAGACCGATAGACTCGGCGACGGTTTGGGCGACAGTAGGAAAACTCGAAAGTCGGTGCTCGTCACCGGCGCTCACCGCACGGGTACCGGCTGGATCAGCCGTGTCCTGGCCATGTCCCCATCGCGGCTCGGCTACATCTGGGAGCCGTTCAGCCCGCGGCACCGGCCCGGCACGCTGCCNNGCCGACACGATCGCCTTCCGCTACCGGCCGCTGGCCGAGCTCCGCTCGCTGCGCAGCCCCAGGGACGCAGGGCGGATGTTGCGCGACTGGGGAGTCTTCACGTACCAGCGCCGGCGAGGAGCGGCCGCGCTGCTCAAGGATCCGATCGCGCTCTTCTCATCGGAGTGGCTGGCCGACACCTTCGATCTCGATGTCGTCGTCCTGATCCGCCACCCGGCCGCGTTCGTGGCCAGCCTGAAGACGCGTAACTGGCGCCACAGCTTTCAGAGCTTCCTCGACCAGCCTCTCCTGATGCGCGACTTCCTGAATCCGCTCGAGGAGGAGATACGCTACTTCGCGACCGGCGGGCGGGACATCGTCGACGAGTCGGCGGCGCTCTGGAAGGTGCTTTACACGGCCATCGAGCGCTTCCAGGAAAAGCGACCTGACTGGAACTTCGTCCAGCTCGAGGATCTCTCCCGCAACACCTTGCCCGCGTTCCGGAAGCTCTACGACGACCTCGGGCTGGAATGGGGCGAGAAGGTCGAGTCGTTCGTGCGCTCGACCTCGGACAGGTCGAATCTCGTGGTCGACAGGGACGCTGGCTCGGTGCGCCGCAACAGCGCCGCCCATTCCTGGAGCTGGAAGAAGCAGCTCACGCCCGACGAGATCGAGCGCGTAAAAACCATCACCGCCCCGCTCTGGACGCGCTTCTACCGCGACGAGGACTGGGGCGAGTGAAACTCGGTCTTGTCGCGAGCGGCGACCGCGCGTAGAGGCGGGTTCCCCGCCTCCCATCCCCACCTCGAGCCTAACCCGAAAACACGCGCGGGTCTGTGCCGAAATCGGAACGAGTTCGGGTCTATCTGATCGGCCCTTAGAAACCGCTCAGTGGTACCACTGGTGCACCCAGCGGTGCGCGCGCAGTTTCTCGATCTGCTCCGGCGTCAGCGGGTCCGCCTCACCGGCGGCCACGTTCGACTCGACGTGCGCGATGCTGCGCATGCCCGGAATAACGGTCGAGACGACGTCCGGGACGAGCGTGAAGCGAAGCGCCAGCTCGGGCAGCCGCTCGATCGGCACGTCGAGGTCGGCGCAGATCTTCTGCACGGCCTCCCAGACCTCGGCCTTGCGGTCGTCCTTGAAGTAGTCGTTGCGGAAGTCGCCCTCGGGGAAGACGGTGTCGGACCGCACCTTGCCGGTCAGAGCGCCCTCGTCGAAGGGGACGCGGACGATCACGCCGACGTTGTTGCGCTCGCAGGCCGGGAAGAGACTGTCCTCGGGCGCCTGGTCGAAGACGTTGTAGATCACCTGGATCGTGTCGACGAGCNNGTCGGCCCAGACGTGGAACTGCTGCACGTCGATGACGTCGATGCCCAGGTTGCGCAGGCTCTCCTCGGTGCGCGCGATCACGTGCTCGGCCAAGAACGAGTCATCGGCGGCGGTTGACGGATCGGCCGGCCACTGCCAGTTGGCCGGGTTGATCTTGGTGGCGACCAGCACCTCGGGGTGCTCGCGCTTGATCTTGCCGACCAGCTCCTCCGAGTGCCCAGAGCCGTAAACAATCGCGGTGTCGATGAAGTTGACCCCGAGCTCGATCGCGCGATGCAT
>PMZQ01000094.1:12468-12870 GCA_003170155.1 Actinomycetota bacterium
TCCATGCCGGAAGCCTACCGAGTTCACCCGTGCAGCGCTGGCCGATGCTCTCGACCTGAGCGTCTTCTTGGACGGCAATTCTCTATACGCCCGCCCCCGAGCCACCCACCCACGGAGTCGCTACAAACTACCGTCTCGTCAAGCCGAGAAACGCACACCGATGTGCCGACTTTGCGCCGAGTTTGAAACGAGTTCCCGTCCTGGATCCCATCCATCGCAGCCGGCCCCCGAAGAGCGCCGGTGGAATGAAGACCCACCGACAGGGTGCGATCCGCGCAGTCTCGCTGCGGCACTTCTCACTGCGCCCGCCCCCGAGCCACCCGCCCGCGGGGTGATCGAAAACTACCGCCCCGTCAAGCCGAGAAACGATCCGAAGTGCGCCGGCACTGTGCCGACTTTGGA
>PMZQ01000035.1 GCA_003170155.1 Actinomycetota bacterium
TATGCGCTTCCGGAGCGGTTCATCCTCTGGACAGGCACGGTCGAGCCACGAAAGAACCTCGCCGGCCTCGTGCGCGCCTTCTCTCTGCTCGATAGCGACGCTGCGCTCGTGCTCGTCGGTCCGGCCGGATGGAACGAGGACATCGAGCGGCACCTCGGTGAGCTTTCCACGGAGAAACGAGATCGTGTCCGCCCACTCGGTTGGGTTCCTCGCGTAGATCTCGAGGCGCTCTATGCGGCGGCGACAGTCATGTGCTTTCCGAGCTTGCTCGAAGGGTTCGGTTTCCCGGTCGTCGAGGCGATGGCGCAGGGGACACCGGTCGTCACCTCGCGGGGAACGTCGACGGAGGAGCTCGTCAGTGGCGGCGCTGGGCTGCTCGTCGATCCCCGGCAGCCGGAGGAGATCGCGGCTGCGCTGGGCCGCGTTCTCGGCGACCCGGCGCTCGGCACTCAGTTGAGCGAGGCGGGACTGCGGCGCGCGGCCGACTACACGTGGGCTCGCACTGCGGAACTCGTAGAGAGGGCGTACGAGGAAGCTTCTCGCGCGACTGGCTAGCCGACCGTCTCGCTGAACGCCTCGACGACGCCTATCGGACTGCGAGCACCTGCTCGTACGCGCTGGCAAGTCGCTCGGCGGCTGCCATCGTCGAATACCGGGAGACGATCTCCGTCGGGTAGTCGAATCGTTGACCGGGTGGACGCGACAGCGGCCCCGCGGAGAGAGCGTTCGCCATGCCTGTCCAGTCTCCCGGGGAAAACAACGCGGCGCCTGATCCTGCGAGCACCTCTGGGATCGCTCCGGACGAGCTTGCGATGATCGGGGTACCAGCAGCCATCGCCTCCGCGAGAACCATCCCGAACTGCTCCTCCCAGAGGGGCACGGGGAGGCTGGCGAGCACGACACACGAGGCGGCGGCGAAGACGGATGGCATCTCGTCGTAGGGAACGGCGCGAATCTCGACTCTCCCGGCGAGCCCCAGCTCTTCTGCGTATCGGAGGAGCCGCTCCCGTTCTGGGCCTGAGCCGACGATCTGGAGACGCACCTCCTCGGGCAGCGTTGCGAGCGCGCGGATCACGTCGAAGTGCCCCTTCTCCCACACGAGACGCCCCGGCGAGACGATGAGATGGAATGGGGACTGTTCCTGCGAGGAGCGACCGAAGCGGTCGGCGTCGATGCCTGGCGGCGACACGAGTATCCGTTCCTTGGCGACGCCCTCGAGCAGCAGGCAGCGGCGGGCGCGTTCGGTGGCAGCGAGGTAGAGATCCGTCTCGGCAAGCGCGGCTTGGCGATAGCGCCGGCCTCGGCGGCGCCTGTACGTCTGGCAGAACGGAATCGTTTCCCACGCCGTCAGCACCAGCCTGAATCCAAGCGCGTGCTTGAGCGCGGCCGGTTGCCCACTGAACCAGACGCCGAGGTCCGCCGAGTGAACGATGTCGGCGCCGGAGAGTGCCTTCTCGAGCCCGACGTATCGGTCGCCGACGGCCAGAGTCGCGAAGTCGCCGGCGCGTCCGTGAGGGAGTCTGTCTCTGACTGCCCGAACCCGGGTGCGCTCGAGTCTGACGCCCTTCACGTCGTAGTGGTTCGACCCTGTGACCGCGACCGAGACGTCGAAACGATCCTCTAGAAGCTCCCATGTCCGGAGCTCCCATGGATTGGCGTTGTGCCCCCGTAGCAGCACGATCCGGGGCCGGCTCAGGCCTTGCTCAGAGTGGTTGGAGGCCATGTAGGCTCACAAGATAGTGAAGTCCTGTGTCGTCATCCCTACTCTGAACGCCTGCGACCTACTCGCCGAGGCGCTCGCGAGCCTGGAGACTCAGACCACGCAGGTCGATGTCGTGGTGGTTGACAACGCGTCGACCGACGACACGCGGGAGATGCTGGCAACTCGCTTCCCGGTGGTGAAACTCGTCACAAACGACCGCAACCTGGGGTTTGGCAAGGCGGTCAACTGCGGCGTCGCCGCAGTTCCAACCGATACCGACGTGATCGTGCTCGTAAACAACGATGTCGTCTGCGAGTCGGAGTTCGTCGAGCGGATGGTCGCACCGTTCGCCGACGAACGGGTCGGCATGGTGGCTGGGGTCTTACTGCAGGGGTCGACGCCGGAGCTCATCGACTCCGCGGGCATCGAGCTCGATTCGACCATGCGTTCATACGACGCGCTCTGGAATGCCCCTGTCGCGGCCGTATCGACGGCACCGGCGCCTGTCGGCCCGTGCGGGGGTGCGGCCGCCTACCGCGCGTCCGTCTTTCGCGACCTGGGCGGCTTCGACCCCACTTTCTTCGCATACTGGGAGGACGTTGACCTCGCTCTGCGGTTCCAGGACGCCGGCTGGCAGTGCGCTCTCGCCCCGGCCGCGCGAGCTCTGCACCGACACGGGCAGACGCTAGGTGCCGGCTCGCCGGAGGCACGTGCCCTCGACGCGTTCGGGCGCGGGTTCGTGCTCGGTCGATACCGCGTCGGAGATCGGCGGCCCCTCACGCGGGCCGCGATCGCGCTGGTCGNNGGCCTGCGCTTTTCGTGCATCTCGTCGCCCGCCGCGAGATCGCACCGTTGCGGGCGCGCGCGCGCGGCATCCGTACGGGCCGTTCGCGACCCGCGCTCCGCGCCCCGACAGAGCTCGCCACCGTGACCGTGTGGGAGGCGGTCACTCGGCAATGGCGGTTCGTCGCGCTGCGCCTGACCGGTCGGGCACCGCGTCATTTCGCCGAAACCGGGGGGGCCGCTGCTCGACGGTAGTCGATCGTGATGCCGTCGCGGAGGCGTGGAGGCAAGCCACGACCGATCGCGGTGAAGATCCGGTGCTGCAGGCCCCCGGCGTCGAAGTAGTTAGCGGTCAACCACGATCGAACATCGAGGCCCGCCCTCGCACCGAGTGTAACGAGCTCGTCGACGGTGAACTCTCGGATATGGCCGAGATCCCCCGCCATCGCGTCGTCCCCCTCGATGATCTGGAACGGGTTCCTACCTACGAGCATCGCGAGCCGCTTGTGCACGGCGCAAGCATTCGGCGTCTGAACGACGAGATGCCCGCCTGGAGCGAGGTAGCTGCCAAGCCTGTGGAGCGTGGCGACGGGTGAAACACGAAGATGCTCGAGGACTTCGGCGAGCACAACCACGTCGTAGGTGCTCGACGGCTCGGTTGTCGTACCGGGCGGACGGTTGAGGTCGACCTCGAAGTGCGCCTCACCCCCACGACCGACGAAGCGCTCGTCACCGAATCCCATCGTGTCGACGCGTATACGCGGGTAGCGGTCGCGAATGAGCGCGGTCTGGATGAAAGGACCGACATCGAGGATCGCCGGCGATGTCTGTCCCGGGGTGATGAGGTCGTCGCACGTGGAGAGCAGCACCCCGTACCGGAGCCGGTGGAACGTGAAGTACGCGTGGAGCTCGGGTGACGCCCTGACCTCGGCCGGCTCGGCCGCGACGATGGTCGACGAGCGGTTCATGAGCCACCTTCCTGGCGGGCAAGGACGACCCATTGCCAGAACGTGAACTCGGCGAGACGTCCCCGGGTTAGTCGGTGGAGTCGGCCGTAGCGGTCGTGAAGGGCGGGGTGCGAGCCGGGCTCCGGATTCCACCCTGTTCCGCGCAGGAGCTCCTCGAGATCGCCTCGCGTAAACCAGCGGAGATGGGTTGCGTCACGGTGGCCGGCATCCGTGTAGCCGAACGTCCCTCGCAGTACAAGGTCACGGAGCAACGACCAGTGACGAGCGTTGGGAACCGAGATGTGCAGTCGGGCACCCGCTGCAGCTTGCCCGTGCAGTGCAACCAGCACGGAGGCGGGGTCGGGCAGGTGCTCGAGCACGTCGTAAAGCAGAATCGTGTCGAACGGACCGTGCAGCCGGTCGAGCAGGTCCTCGATGCGACCGACCAGTGTCTCGTCCAGGACATCCGCCGTCCGCTCGGCAGCCGACGGGTTCAGCTCGACGCCGGAGATCCACGTCGCTCCGGCGGCGCGGAGCCCAGGAGCGGTTCCCCCTTCTCCACAGCCGAGATCGAGCACACGGCCAAGCGGGCGTGGAAGGCTGGCGACGAGCTCGGCGCGCCGCTGCCCGTAGTAGCCATCCTGCTCTCTGGTCGAGTCGGGGAAATGCGGCGACACCAGCCGACATTACAGCATTCAGCAACGACACCGAGTCCGCGAGCGGGCACGACGACGGTCGGCGTTCCGCGCTACACAATCTCCTGATGCCGGAGACGGAATGGATCCCCGGGAGTCTCGACAACCTGTGTCAGGATTTCGGCGACGTCTACGCGGACCGGGCTGTGCCCGTGACTGGCGCCGACGGCTACATGGGGTCGCATCTGACGGACTCGCTCGTCGAGCAGGCGGTTGCCGCTGGTGGCGAGGCAGACGATCTCAAAGCGGTCGCTGAGTTGCTCTTGGGGACGAAGCTCCCAGGGCATTACGCCGTGGCCGCGCAGGAGGACGACGCGGGGCCTGCTCATGATCCATCTCCCGGCGCTCGCCGCCTTCGAGCCTCCAGAATCTCATGCGGAACCGCGCCGACTGCGAAGGCCACTACGCCGAAAACGATAGCGGCGACCACTCCGTCGATTCCGGGCGGTAGCGGCACGAGCATCGTCGCGAACCCTGCGGCGAGAGCGACGAGCGGCCGCCAAACGAACCTCAGGCTCGGGAAGACCGAGCGCTCAGCGATCGTGAGGAAAGCGATCGAAGCGAGGAGGAGCGCCGACTCGGCGGCCACCCCGGCGACAGCTGCGCCTTCCCCTCCGTAGACCGAGATCAAGCCGATACCGGCGGTCAATACGACGACGAGCGCCAGCCCATTCGACAATGCGATGTCGCGCTGCCGGCGTAGCGAAAGCAGCGTGATCACGATCACATTCCCCGCGGCGAGTGGGACGAGCGCCCAGATCTGGGTCTGGAGAAAGTGGGTGGCACCGACGTACTGCGCACCGCCGAGGAGACGGATCGTCGGCTCGGCCAGAATCGTCACGATCAAGGCGAGCCCCATCGACGCGACGACGGCGACCTGGAGCAGGCGCTCGGTGCCGTAGCGGAGGCGGTCCAAATCCTCCGAGCCGGCCACCACGAGCAGTGGCAGCGCCACGCCGATCACTATCGGCGGGATGCCGATGAAGAGCTCGACGATCCTAAACGCCGTTCCGTAGAGCCCCGTCTCCGTCTTACTCGTGGTCAACGACACCATCACGACAAGTAGCCGTAAGTAGAGCACGTTCATCGCCAGCGCGACCCCGATCGGTATCGCTTCGCGCATCAGTGTCTTGGCTTCGCTGCGTCGCAACCTGGGGCGAAGCTGCGCAAACGAGCCGACGAGTTTAGGCGTGAGTGCCAGCGCGCCGAGGCCTGCGAGGATTTGCACGGTGAAGTACGGAAGGAGCGACGCGCCGGCGACCGCGAGCGCGGCGATGGCAAGGAGCGTGATTGCGCTCTTCGCTATCTCGATTACGGTGATAGTCCCGACACGCAGATCGACGGAGAGCGGCACCATCATTATCGCCTGCGTGTTCACGAGCAGCACGCCGATGCCGCCAACCAGGACGCCTGCGATGAGAGTCCGGTCGTAGCCCGCCAAGGTGGCGAACGCAAGCGCCAGCACGACCGCGGCAGATGCCAGCAGGACTCGTATGGCAACCAGATCCTGGATCAGCGCCTCTCGCTCCGGGCCCGTCGGGCGCAACGAAAGCTCACGAGTGCCGATAGCCGTCGAGCCGACGTCGGAGAGCGTGGAGACGATCCCGAGCAGCGCCGCCACCGTCGCGTAACGCCCGAACTCGTTGACGCCGAGGCCGCGGAGAAGAAACACCGAGGTCGCGGCCCCCAGCATCACCGTGACCGCGTACCCGACCGTTCGGATCGCTCCTCCACGGATCATGAGCGCACCCGCTTTCGACGTACGAAGGATGTCGAGAGGAGGCTGCTCGGCAGGCACGAGCCTCATAGGCTACTCATGGCTCGCGTCGCTATGAACTTCGCTAGCCGACCAATAGAGTCAGGTCGTCGTAGTGAATACGCGCTGACCTGAGAAACGCGGCGAGGCCTCATCTGGAGAGCTCGTACCTACC
>PMZQ01000070.1:0-4423 GCA_003170155.1 Actinomycetota bacterium
TCCCGGCACGGAACTACGGGGAGTCCTGTCCCTGTAACCTTTCTCTATGACCGATGTAGGGGCAACCTTCGAGCGAGTGCTACGCGTCGGCGAGGGCCGGCGAATGAAACGGATGCGCTCGACCGCCGAGTACATCACCACACTCGAGCCCGATTTCGTCAAGCTCTCCGACGCCGAGCTCAAGGCCAAGACGGCCGAGTTCAAGCAGCGCTTCGAGAACGGCGAGGCGCTTGACGAGTTACTGCCCGAGGCCTTCGCCGCTGTGCGCGAGGCGCGCCGCCGGGAGTCGGACCAGCGCATGTTCGACGTCCAGTTGATGGGCGGCATCGTTCTGCACGAGGGCGGCATCGCCGAGATGAAGACCGGCGAGGGCAAGACTTTCGTTGCCACACTGTCGCTCTACTTGAACGCGCTCACCAGTCGCGGCGCTCACCTCGTCACGGTCAACGACTATCTGGCCAGGCGCGACGCCGAGTGGAACCGCGGCGTCTTCGGCCGCCTCGACATGACGGTCGGCTTCGTCCANNAACTCGGAGTTCGGCTTCGACTATCTGCGCGACAACATGGCGGTCTCACACGAGGAGCTCGTCCAGCGCGGCCACCACTACGCGATCGTGGACGAGGTCGACTCGATCCTGATCGACGAGGCCAGGACACCGCTGATCATCTCCGGTCAGCCCGAGACGGCGGCCAAGATCTATTACGACTTCGCCCGCGTGGCCAAGCAGCTGCACGGCGTCCGCGCCGATCCGCTGCGCAAGGAGCCGCCGCCCGACGCCGACTACGAGTACGACGAGAAGCACATGACCGTCTCGCCGTTCCCGCCCGGGATCGAGAAGATCGAGCGGGCGCTCAGGATCGAGAATCTCTACGCGCCGCAGAACTCGCAGCTCGTCAACCACATGATCCAGGCGATGCGGGCTCAGTCGCTCTACCACAGCGACGTCGAGTACGTGATCCAGGAAGGCGAGGTCAAGATCGTCGACGAGTTCACCGGTCGCATCATGGAGGGCCGGCGCTGGTCGGAGGGCCTGCACCAGGCGGTCGAGGCCAAGGAGGGCGTGCGCATCCGCGAGGAGCACGTGACCCAGGCAACAATCACGCTGCAGAACTATTTCCGTCTTTACGAGAAGTTGGCCGGCATGACCGGGACGGCCAAGACCGAGGAGAAAGAGTTCGTCGAGATCTACGGTCTCGACGTGATCGAGATCCCGACCAACATGCCGGTTGTCCGCGACGACAAGAACGACCTCATCTTCAAGAACAAGGAGGGGAAGTTCAACGCCGTCGTCCAGGACATCAAGGAGCGCTCGGAGCGCGGCCAGCCGATACTCGTCGGCACGATCGCAGTCGAGACCTCCGAATACCTGGCGCAGCTGCTCGATCGCGCCGGCGTTCCCCACAACGTCCTGAACGCCAAGCAGCACGAGCGCGAGGCGGAGATCATCAAGGACGCGGGCCAGCCGGGCGCGGTCACTATCGCTACGAACATGGCCGGTCGCGGCGTTGACATCCAGCTCGGGCCGGGCGTAATCGAGGTCGGCGGCCTGTGCGTGATCGGCACCGAACGTCACGAAGCGCGGCGCATCGACAACCAGCTGCGCGGCCGCTCCGGCCGCCAGGGCGATCCGGGCGAGAGCCGTTTCTATCTCTCCGGCGACGACGACCTGGTACGCCTCTTCGCGGGTGATCGGATCAAGCGCGTGATGGAGATCTCCCACGTTCCCGAGGAAGAGCCGATCGAGCACCGCATCCTCTCGCGCCAGATCGAAGGCGCGCAGAAGAAGGTCGAGGAGATGAACTTCGTCTCCCGCAAGCACGTGCTCAAGTACGACGAAGTGATGAACATGCAGCGCCAGGTCATCTACGAGCAGCGTCGGCGCGTGCTTGACGGCGAGGATCTCTCCGAGGAGATCAAGGGCTGGATCGAAGAGGCGATTGGGCGGGTGATCGCCAACTTCACCTCGGGGGAGCTCGAGGAAGAGTGGGATCTGGTCGGGCTCTGCGGCGCCATGCAGGCGCTCTACGGCTCGACGATCACAGCGGAGGAGCTGAAGGAGGACGAGGTCGAGCTCGATCGCAGCTCGCTGGCCGAGGAGTTCGTCGCCGACAGCCTTGATGAGTACAAGGCCAAGGACGAGGAGTTCGAGAAGCTCCAGCCCGACCTGATGCGCGACCTCGAGCGCTTCATCGTGCTCCAGGTCGTCGACAACCGCTGGCGTGAGCACCTCGACAACATGGATTACCTGCGCGAGGGTGTACACCTGCGCGCGATGGCGCAGAAGGACCCGCTGGTCGAGTACACGAGCGAGGGCCACGGGATGTTCGACGAGCTCGGCACCGCGATCCGTGAGGAGGTCGTCTTCACGCTCTTCCACGTTCAGCTCGAGCCCCAGGACGCCCAGGCGCTGGTCGAGACGACCGCTCCCGCCGCCGACACCACGCCCGGTATGGGCCTCAGCTACGAGCACGAATCCGTCGCGGGCGCCGATGCAATCGCCGCCGCCGGCGAGACGGCGGGCGCCGTGCTCGCCACAGAGTCACGCCCGCGGAGATCAGACTCTCCCCAGCAGCGCGTCGTTTCCGAGCACGACAAGGTCGGGCGCAACGACCCCTGCTGGTGCGGCTCTGGTCGGAAATTTAAGCGCTGCCACGGCGCCTGACGCCTCCGGAACGACACTGGACTGCAGGATGCGGCGGATGCGTCGCTTGTCCGTACGCGAGTACTGTCCTGCGCGCCGCATCCACCACTTCCTTTGCCAGCCCCGCCCCGGTGGCGTCAGGAGCACCAAGGCGGAGTACAACCGGAACGACGCTGGATTGCAGGATGCTTCGGCTGCGGAGCTTGTCCGTACGGGTGTACTGTCCTGCGCGCCGCAGCCTTCGCCTCCTTTGCCAGCACCGCCCCAGAGACGTCAGGCGCACCAAGGTGGGCCACAAGTCATTGAGTAGTAAATGATATAGTCACGATATGAGCGAATCGGAACTCTCTCTCGTACTCGATCTTGCGCTGGCCCGCACACTGGTCGTCAAGGAGCTCGACGGCGCGCTGGGCGCCCTTCATGGCTTGGGCCTGAACGATCTTGCGCTCTTGCTCGAGCTGAAGGCTGCGCCTCAGGGGCGCATGCGGCGCGTCGAGCTTGCCAATCGCCTGGGCATAACCGCTTCCGGTGTCGCTCGTCAGCTCGCCCCGCTCGAGCGAAGGAAGATCGTCACGCGCGAGTCGAACCCCTCCGACGCCCGTCTTGCGCTGGTCGTGCTCACCGATGCGGGCGCGAAGCTACTCGAGCAGACGCTGCCAACAGCGCAGGAAGATGCGGAGTGGGTTGTCGCGAAGCACTGGTCGCTGTCCGAGCAGAAGCGGCTGGGCACGCTACTGAGCGCCGTTCGCAAGGGATGATCCCGGTTTCGGCTGGCGGCTCAGCTAGCATCGACGGCGATGAACGAAGAACGCGTACCGATACAGCATCAACTCGAAGAGATCAGGGACCAGCTCGCTTGGGTCCGTGATTACCTTTGACCCCGACAAGCTGAGGGAACGTACCGTCGCGCTCGAGAAGGAGATGGGCGCGCCCGGTTTCTGGGACGATCAGCAGCGGGCCGCGTCGGTCTCGGCCGAGCAGTCGCTTCTGACCAAGCGGCTCGATCGCTACGAGCGCCTGACGCGTGAGTACGAGGACGCCCGCGACCTGCTCGAGCTCGACGGCGAGATGGAGGACGAGATCGCGGAGTCGATCGCGCCGCTACGCAAGGAGCTCGAGCGCCTGCAGGAGGATGCGCTCTTCAGCGGCCACTACGACTCAGGCAGCGCGGTCGTGACCATTCACGCCGGCGCGGGCGGCACCGACTCCCAGGACTGGACCGAGATGCTGCTTCGTATGTACCTGCGCTGGACCGAGCGGCGCGGCTTCACGACCGAGATGATCGAAGCCAGCCCGGGTGAGGAGGCGGGGATCAAGTCCACTACCTTCACGGCTAAGGGCGAGAACGCCTACGGCATCTTCAAGGCCGAGCGCGGCGTGCACCGGCTCGTGCGCCTGTCGCCCTTCGACTCCGCTCACCGCCGCCACACCTCCTTCGCCGAGGTGATCGTCAGCCCGCTTTTGCCCGACTCGGTGGCGATCGAGATCGACGAAGAGGAGATCCGTATCGACACCTACCGCGCCTCGGGCGCCGGCGGCCAGCACGTCAACAAGACCGACTCGGCGGTGCGCATCACGCACCTGCCGACGGGCGTCGTCGTCCAGTGCCAGAACGAACGCTCGCAGAGCTCCAACAAGCAGACGGCGATGCGGATGCTGCGCTCGCGCCTGGTCGAGCTCGAGGAGGAGAAGCGCGAGGCCGAGATTGCACGTGAGCGCGGGGCGGCGCAGGACATCGGCTTCGGCAGCCAGATCCGCAGCTATGTTCTGCACCCCTACCA
>PMZQ01000070.1:4495-10010 GCA_003170155.1 Actinomycetota bacterium
GCTCTTTCTCGCTACCGTTTCACGACCCCGCGGGTGGGTGGCTAAAGGCGGGGGGCGGCGGAACGTGGTGCCCCGGCGATAAGCAGATGTGCGTCGGAGAGAGCCGGTTCAGAGCCACGGACAGGTCAAACTTCGATTTGAGATCGGTTTGGTTGACGGCGGACGGTTCTCCGATCTGGCATCCGGGCACTCGGCTAGACTCTTTTTTCGACCTCGACCGGCTGCGGTTTCTACCGCCGTCGCTATGACTCCGGCACAGGACGTGGATCTCGACATACAGAACCTGAGCGGTCTCCCTGCGCCCGGCGCGGCCGGCGCTTCGTCGCTTGTGAGCGCCGGTTCGATGATCCTCTTCGAGGACGTGACCAAGGTCTACGACCCGCACGTGGTCGCTCTGGACGATGTCTCCTTCCA
This sequence comes from Actinomycetota bacterium, assembly GCA_003170155.1. Taxonomy (GTDB): domain Bacteria; phylum Actinomycetota; class Thermoleophilia; order Gaiellales; family Gaiellaceae; genus Fen-549. The sequence goes on from PMZQ01000070.1 coordinate 4,910, forward strand.
GATCGACAAGGGCGAGTTCGTCTTTGTCGTCGGCGCCTCGGGCTCGGGCAAGTCGACACTGATTCGCCTCCTACTTAAGGAGATAGAGCCCACGCGAGGCAAGATCATTGTCGGCGGCCGCGATATCTCGCGCCTGCGCCACTCGCGCGTCTCGCTGCTGCGGCGCAACGTCGGCTGCGTTTTCCAGGACTTCAAGCTGCTCCCCAATCGCAACGCGGCCGAGAACGTCGCCTATGCGCTCAAGATCCAGGGTGACAGCAACCAGAACATCCGCCGCAAGGTGCCGGAAGTGCTCGGGCTGGTCGGGCTGGTCGAGAAGATGGACTCGCTACCCGAACAGCTCTCCGGCGGCGAGCAGCAGCGCGTCTCGATCGCGCGCGCCTTCGTCAACCATCCGCCGCTTCTGGTCTGCGACGAGCCGACCGGGAACCTCGACCCCGACACCTCGGTCGGGATCATGCAGTTGCTCTACTCGATCAATCGCACCGGCACGACCATCCTGATGGTGACGCACGACCGCGAGATGGTCGACAAGATGCGCCGTCGCGTGATCGCGCTCGAGGACGGCAAGATCTCCCGCGACGCTCGCCGGGGAGGGTACTCCTCCGAATGAGCCGCTTCCGTCTGCTGTTCGCCGAGGCGCTGTACTCGATCCGATCCAACATCTCCACAACCGTGGCGGCGACGATGACGGTGTTCATCGGCATGTTCCTGCTCGGCGTCTGCATCGCGCTCGGAAGCTGGATGGTCTCCTGGAGTAACCACACCAAGAAGGAGATCGTCGTTCACGTCTACTTCTGCGCTGTCGAGACCTGCGGCAAGCCCGCAGCTCAGCAGGACATCGTCGCCACACGCACCCGGATCATTCAGATCACGCAACAGGGTTTGATCAAGAACTCCCGCTGGGTCTCCAAGGACGAGGCGTTCGCACAAATGAAGAAGACGGACCCCACGCTGGTCAAGGGCCTCCTTACCAACCCGCTTCCCGACGCCTACTACATCACGCCCTCCCGCGGCGAGAACGCGAGCAAGATCGCCAGCGAGCTCACTACTCCGGCACTCCGCGGCGTGCAGTACCCAATCGTCTACAACGAGAAGGTGACCAAGCGTATTTTGAGCACGGCGAAGGTGATCGAGTTCTCGTTCGCACTCATGGTCATCATCTTGCTGATCGCGTCTACGGCGCTGATCGGCAACACGATTCGGCTTTCGATCTTCTCTCGCCGGCGTGAGATCGAGGTGATGAAGCTGGTCGGAGCGACCAACTGGTTTGTGCGCGGGCCGTTCATGATCGAAGGTCTAATCTGCGGCTTCGGCGGCGCCCTGCTGGCGGTGATTCTCCTCTCCATCACCAAGGCCGTGGCCATGCCGGCGCTCCATCTCGACGTGAATGCCGGGAGCGACGTACACGCCTGGCCGTTCGCGTTTACCGCGTTCTTGATGCTGCTGACCGGGCTCGTGCTCGGTGCCCTCGGCACGGGAATCACCCTGCGCCGCTTCCTGCAAGTCTGATCGGAGAGGCTGTGCCCTCGGCCGCCGAGTCAGTGCCTCATCAGGCGATACCGTCCACGCCTCTGACCGGCGATCACGCGGCGCTCCCTGCGTCCTTGCATCGCCTGGTGCTAGCGACCCAGAAACATGGAAGCATCGCCTGAAGGGACATACGTCGTCGCGGAGGTGACGCGGCGCGGCAAGCTCGTCTACGCCGAGCCCTACTTCACGCCCGGGTTGCCGCTACTCCTCGAGCAACGGGCGCGCTCGGAGGTCGGGCTGGGCGATCTCGTCGTAGTGCAGCCGGGCCGCAAGCGCTCGCGGGTCGAGCGAGTACTCGGACGGGCCTCGCGGATCGAGATCGTGCTCGAAGGATTGCTGGTCGAGAGCGGACGCCGTCGACGTTTCGAGACGTACGAGCGTCCAGCGCCCTCGCTCGAAGATCGGGTCGACCTGCGCGACCTGCTCACCTTCACCATCGACCCCGAGACGGCCGAGGACTTCGACGACGCGATCTCCGTACGGGAGGAGGGGGGAGGAGTACGGGTCTTCGTCCACATCGCCGACGTCTCGGCCTATCTCCCGAGCGGCGTTCCGCTCGACCACGGCGCTGCCGAGCGTGCCTTCTCGACCTATGTGCCCGGAAACGTGGCGCCGATGCTTCCGCCCGAGCTCTCCGAGGACGCCTGCTCGCTGCGGCCGTACCAGGACCGGCTCTGCGTAACGACCGAGGTTCTCCTCGACGGGGAGTACCGCCGCGGCGAGCCGCGCTTCTACCGCTCGCTGATCCGTAGCGACGCGCGCCTGGCCTACGGGCAGGTCGAGCGGATCCTGAGCGGAAACGAGCAAGCGGCACCCGGGCTCGCGGCCGCTCTGGTACTTGCCGACCGAGTCTCGTCCGGGCTCAGACGCCGGCGCTTTGCCCGTGGCGCCCTGCGCATCGAGCGCCCTGAGCTGGAGTTCGCCTTCGACGGGGAGGGTGGAGTCGCAAGCGCACGGTTCCAGACCGAGCCGCGGGCGCACGCGCTGATCGAGGACCTGATGATCCTCGCCAACGAGGCCGTGGCCGGGTTGCTCGCGGGGCGGGGGAGAGAGGCGCTCTTTCGCGTTCATGACCGTCCCGACCCGCAGTCGCTTATGTCTCTCGTCGCCAAGCTGGTCGCGCTCGAGGTTCCTACGCCGCCGGCGCCGAGGGAGGGCTCACTCACGCCGGAGGAGGCCGAGAAGCTTGCCGCGAGCATCGCCGAGACCGTGAGCGAGTACGTCTCTCGCTCGGGCCGCGGCCGGGAAGCCTTCCCGGCGCTCGTCCTGCGTGCGCTCAAGCGGGCCCGCTACGACGTTCGCAACCTCGGCCACTCCGGTCTCGCCAGCCGCGCCTACTGCCACTTCACCTCTCCCATCCGCCGCTACCCGGATGTCGTCTGTCACCGAGCCTTACTGCACGAGCTCGGTCTCGGCGACGAAGTTCTCCCCGGCGATCTCGAAGCCCTGGCCGATCACTGCTCGGCAGTCGAGCGCGAGGCGAGCGAGGTCGAGTTCCGTGCCGACGATATCTGTCTCGCCTGGCTGCTCGATCAGCGCCAGCGAAGCGAAGGACCGGGCGAGCGGTTTAGCGGTGAGATCATCGGGCTGATCGACTCGGGTCTGTTCGTGCGCTTCGGCGAGGTCTTCGAGGGCTTTCTGCCCGCGCGCCGGCTCGTGGGCGACTACTTCCAGCTCGATCCGCTCGGGACGGCGCTGGAGGGACGCCGTGGCGGCCGTCACCGGCTCGGCGACGCGATCGAGGTGCAGGTGGAGCGGATCGAGCGCGACTCGGGCAAGGTTGGGCTGCAACCAGCCGGGGCACCTCATCCGCGCAAGGGCGGTCGTCGTTAGGAGCGCCCTGGCGGAGCGAAGACCCACCGATCGCAGCGAGTCAGCAGGTCGGCAATTGAAACGAGCTCTTACAATCGTTCCATGTCCGAATCCGGAGAGAAGCTGATCGCCGACAATCGGCGCGCCCGCCACGACTATCACCTGCTCGAGCGTTTCGAGGCCGGGCTGGTGCTGACCGGGAGCGAGGTCAAGTCGCTTCGACAGGGGCAAGCGACCCTGACCCGGGCCTACGCTGAGATCCGGGGCGTCGAGGCCTGGCTGATCGGCGCCCACATCGCCCCCTACGAGCAGGCTGCGCTCGGCTCGCACGACCCCGACCGCGATCGAAAGCTCCTACTTCACAGCCATCAGCTCGCCTCACTCGGCGGCGAGCTACGCGAGAAGGGCCTGACGCTGGTGCCGACGCGGCTCTACTTCAAAGCCGGGCGGGTCAAGGTCGAACTGGCGCTGGCGCGCGGCAAAGTGGGCCGAGACAAGCGCGAGGACATCGCCAGCCGCGACGCGCAACGGGAGATGGAGCGGGCGCTCAAAGGAGCTCGAGACAGAGAGCGGTAGGCCGAATACCGAGTACCAGCCGGAGCGGCTGTGATCCTCTGCTCATGAGCAACTACTACGAGATACTCGGTGTCTGGCGGGACGCGTCCGAAGACGACGTCGACCTGGCGGCGCAGGCGCTTGCCGATCACTGGAAGGGGGCTCTCGCTCTCAACGACCCGCTGGCGGATGACTGGCTGAAAATAGTCGATCAGGCTCGCGCGACGTTGATCGATCCCAAGACCCGCGAGATCTACGACCGGGAGCTCTCCGCTTTGGCCGAGGCGGAGAGGGAGGGAAATGAAGAGCCCGTCTTCAGCCCCGGCTTTCCCTGGCGGCCCTACCTCTGCGCGCTCCTCACCGTGCCGGTGCTTCTCGCGGCCTTCGTCCTCGCCCTCGACCTGATCGCCAACAACGCCTTCCTGACCGACATCAATCAGTTCAGAGACGCCCTTCTCACTGCGATGCTCGTGAGCAGTGCAGTGGCCTTTCCCTGTGGTCTGGTGGTGCTTATGGTCGCCGCCCACGGGCGGCGAGAGCAGCATCGCTTACGCATGCTGACGCTCGAAAACGAAGTCGGCCCGGCGATGCTGGCGGAGATCGAAGCCGCCGGCCGTCTCTCGGAGTACACCGACGTGGCTGTCCTGGTGACCTGGGTCTCCGAGGTCGTCATCGTGGCGATTTGGCTCTGGTTGGTCGCGCTACTTTTAGGCATCCCCGGGTAAGGCGACGGCGACGCCATATCCCGACGACTACAATCAAACGAGAACGAAATACGGGGGCGATCAGGTTTCGACGTGGTCGGTTCTCCGGTCGAGTTGCAAGCCGAGGACCCCGGTTGGCCTCGTTAATAATCCGGGAAAACAACGTAAGTGCGGATAATCAACTCGCACTCGCCGCCTAGAGATAGGTGACGCGTCGCTCCGAATTGGGCCCGTGGTTCGGGTAGCGGCGTCAACTAACGGGCTCGGCACCAAGGGAGAGCCACTCGCCCGCGGCGCGACCACCAAGGAGGGCTAGCCCGGCGACAGGCCGCCAGCGAGCCGGCTTCCGGGCGAAACCAAAGCGCTGGCTAAGCTTGTAGACGCTTGATCGGAACGACGACGGACGCGGGTTCGATTCCCGCCGCCTCCACCATGAATTCTTGCTTTATCCTTTTTATGAGGGGGAGGCTCCACCGGCTTTGCCGGCGGAGGGGGCG
>PMZQ01000085.1 GCA_003170155.1 Actinomycetota bacterium
GTGCTTGAGCCAGGCGCCGTTGCTGGCTCCGGAGGCGCGCACCGTGGGCGGGGTGGTGTCGATCTTGACGGTCACCGGCTCGGCCGTCTCTTGGTTGCCGTCGTTATCCGTCGAGTAGAAAGAGAGCGTGTGCACGCCGTCGTTGGAGTGGTCAGCGGGAGCACTGATCGTCACCTGGGTGGCGGCAGTATCGACGGTCGTCGACGCGCCGCCGTCGATGCTGTAGGTGATCGATTTCACGCCGCTGCCGCCGGCGTTGTCGGTGGCGGTCAGCGTGACCTGCACGGCCGAGTTGTGCCAGGCGCCGTCGTAGCCGGAGGCGACTGTGACCGGCGGGGTGGTGTCGCTTGCCGGGTAACTGGTCACCGAGAAGCTGGCGCCGTCGGTGCCGAGGGTCGAGGTCGCCGCCTCGTTGACGTAGTCTGCCGAGACCATGTCGATCTGGTTGTAGGCATAGGTGCTTATGGGCCGACCGTTGAAGGCGCAGTTGGTGAAACTGACGCTGCCGAAGTCGGCCAGCGGGAAGACGGTGCCGCTCGACGACGACGGCGCCTCGGCGATGACTTCGGCCGAGAAGGGAGCGGTCACACCGTTTGTCGGGGTCGTGGTGAAGGTGTGGTGTGTGGTGTCATCGACGAGGATGAGGGTGAAGCTGCCCGTGCCGCCACTTGTCACTGTCCCGGTCATCTCATCGCCGGGGCTGACGGTCATGGAGATGGTGATCGGTGGGTTGGGATACGTCTCATACCAGGCGTAGTAGGAGACGCTGCCGTTATGGCCGTGGGCCATGGTGCCTGTCTGTTCCACCGTCGAGCTGCCATCTCCGTCGAGGCCGACCCAGAAGCCGGCGTAGGTGTCGGTGGAGTAACTTGCCTGAATAGGCGGTTCAACCCAGCTGGCCGTGACACTCGTAAATCCCCCGCCGGTGGCGTCATAGCCGGCCCAGTTCGTTGAGGTTTCCAGCGCGGCCATGCTCCCGCTGCTTGACGTGCCGAGGCGCCTGTGGAGGTGCTCGATCGGATGACCGCCACGGGCTGGCAGGTGCGCAGACAGAGGACGTTGCAGAGCGAGCGCAGGCGCCTGCCCGCTGCCGGGCAAGGGGAGCATCACAACCGCAAAGAGGATGAGAACAAGAACTGCGCCGCGTAGTCGCATCGCCTCTCCCATCTGGGCGCCATGAGGACCCCTATTCTTGACGAAGGTTAGTCGAGTTGTGCCTCTCATCGTCGGAGTGGTTCTCTCCCGGGCATTAGCCTTCGTCGCTCTAGAGGCCTTCATTCGGGTAAAGCACGCCTACCATTGTCCGGGCGCAAGCACCGAAGCGGCGAGCACCGCCTGAGCGAGCGTTCAGGAATGTAGCCTGAGGTCGGTTACCTGAAGCACGTCGCGCGACTAGCTCACCTGAGTGCACTGGCGCTCGGGTGAATGTGCGAGGCGACACAGGAGCGACTCAGGCTGCCGCGACTCGTTCCAGCGCGTTGACCGGAACGCGATGCAGTCCGCCGCTCCACAGCCGAACCAGAACGCGGTCGGGCTCGTTCGTGTACCAACCGACTACGTCACCCCCCGAACCCTCGGCTATGCCTTCAGTCTCGCAAGTCAAGCGGATTCTGATGCCCTGCCTGAAAGGCCAGTCGTCTGATCTCGTAGATGAGTTGTTGGTAGGCATTCGTATATTCATCGGCAGCGAGGGACTGTGGCTTAAGGTGCAGGAACGAAGCCTGGGCGAGCATGTTGTTGCCCGACGGCAGATCATCTGGGGCTTCTGGTGAGCAAGGTGGCTCAACTGGCACAGCACCAGGGGTCTCTCTCGAGTTGGTAGACGCCATGACGCACCCTTCGGAAGCGCGGATGCTCGCTCGTCACGTTTGTCGCAAGCGCTGCCTCCACCGATTTCCAGAAGAGCGGCTCAGCCGCGAGTTTTTCTGCAGCCACGTGAATCTCGCGCGCCCGACTTCTGAACCATGGCGCAGGTAGCCGCTCGAGATTGTCGACATCTCAACCGCTTCCTCAACTCGATCGATCGCGTGCTGTTCCGCTCAGACGGTTCGGAGGGCTTCGGTTGGGGACATGCGGGCGGCGCGGATAGCGGGGAGGAGGCCGGCGATGGCCCCGATCAGGACGGCGGCGGCGAGCCCACCCGCCCAGGCGGTGGCGGGGATGACGACCGTCCAGTGCTTGAAGTGGGCATAGACGGCGGTTGAGAGTGTGCCGGCGACGACGCCGGCGGCTCCGCCGATCAGCGCGAGCAGGATCGCCTCGGAGAGGAACTGGCCGCGGATCTGGCCCTTGGTGGCGCCGAGTGCTCGGCGCAGGCCGATCTCCGAGCGGCGCTCGAGCACGCCGATGAGCATGATGTTGCCGACGCCGACCGCTCCGACGAGCAGCGAGACGGCGCCGAGTCCGAGGAAGAGGCTGTTGAGGGCGCTCTGCGCCTCGGCTCGGGCGGTGAGTGCGGCGGAGGGCTGACTGACCTGGACCTCGTTGGGCGCCTCCGGGTTGGCGGTCTCGGCGAGCACGGACTGGACGGCGGCGACCTGGCTCGTCTCGCTGCGCACGTAGATCGTGGTCGGGTGACCGTCGAAGCCGAGATAGCGCTGGGCTGCTGGAAAGCCGACCAGAACGGAGTTGTCGATCTCGGGCGCGAGCAGGGCGGGCTTGAGGATCCCGGCGAGGTAGAACCACTGGTTGCCGGCCCAGATCCGCTCGTTCGGGAAGATGTGTCCGATTCCCAGCCGCTGGGCGGCGGCGGCTCCGAGCACCGCAACCGGCTCCTGCGCGGTGGCAGCGTTGAGGTAGTTGCCCGTCCTGATCGCGGCGCCCACAGTCGCGGGCAGACCCAGGCTCGCCGCCTGGACGGTGATGGCGTTGGTGTTGACCGACGGGATGAGCGGGCTGCGAAAGGCGTTCGCACCAGTGGAGCCTGTCTCTTGCACCTGGGTGACCGGGCCGATGCGGGCGATCATCGCGGGGCTCGCGAGCGGTAGCTCGGCGTTCTGCCCGAACATGGTCTGCCCGTTGGAGACGGTGAGCAGATTGGTGCCCAGCTTGTCGATCTCGGCCAGCAGGCCCGCCTGCGACGAGGAGGACAGGCCGAGGACGGCGACTATCGCCGCCACGCCGATGGCGATTCCGAGCGCCGACAGCGCAGCTCGAACGCGGCGCGTGCGCAGACCGACGCTGGCAATACGGGCGAGATCGGACAGCCGCAATCGGGGCGAATCGATGCTCGTACTCGCACTCATCGTCGCGGGCCGTTGACGAGCGCGAACGCCGCTCGCCTCGCTCTGCTCCCGGCTGTGGCGGTAACGATGTAGCCGCCCGCCGCAGAGTTGGCGCTGAACGGTGGCGCCACGGCGATGCCCTTGCCGTTCGTGGTCACCCGGACGGTCCGACTGGTGTGAGCGAAGGGCCCCTTGATGGTGAAGTGGCCGCCGGGTCCGCGTGCGGGCGCCCTGAAGGTGACCGTCGTGCCGGCGACGGGATTGCCATAGGCGTCCGTCACGGTGACGGCCAGCCGGACAGGGAACCTCGTCCCAACTCTGGTCGACTGCCCGCTCGCAGCTCCGACAGCGATCGCACTCGGAGTGCCGGCGAGGTTCTTGAGGGTGAAGCTGACGGGCTGGCTGCTGCCGGTAGCGGTCGCGGTGGCCGTGAAGGTGCCGGCGGTCTGGTTGGCGAGGATCGGTGGCGAGGTCGCCTTGCCGTTTGCGTCCGTCAGCTCCTCCGCCTGGGCGGCGCCGCCGACGAAGCCCGCGCTCGCACCGCCGGAGCTGCTGCCGATCGAGAAGCTGACGCTCGCGCCCTGCACGGGATTGCCGTTCGCATCGGTGACGCGCGCCTGTAGTGGCTGCGCGTAGCGATGGTCGACGGCCGCCTTCCGGACGCCGGTACCGCTGGAGACGATCGAAACGGGGAGCCCGGCGGCTGTGTTGGTGAGGTACAGCTCGACCGTGCCGTAGGCGGATTCAGCCTGGACGTTGTAGCTGCCCGCCGTGTCGTTGGCCGTGAAGAGCGGCGCGACCGCGCCTCCCTGGGCGTCGCTGCCGACCATGGCGGCGACGCTGCCGCTGCCGGCGAAAATCCCGCTCGCTCCTGCGGAGGGGGCCACGAAGTCGATCTCGGTCCCGGCCAGGTTGCCGGTCAGCGGGCAGCCGTTGCTGTTTGCCAGCTGAACCTGCAGGTTGGTCTGGAAGGCGGATCCCAGCTGTGCGGTCTGGCCGCTCCCACCGCCGAGGACGAGTTCGTTCGGCGCGTTCGCGCTCGGGCAGGCGCTCTCGCTCGCGGCGGCCGCTCCGGCGCCGAGCACGAGAACGAGCGCGATCGTGAAGGTGGCGCCGGCGAGCGCGCACAGCGCAGCGAGCGCTCGTCGCGTATACGGGGTGGTCATCGGCGAGACCTCCTTTGTCTTGGCCCTGTGTCAGTCTCGGGCGGTTGATCGTTGTCAGAGACAACGCGGCCGTCGAGCAGCGTGATCTGGCGCGGGAAGTGAGCGGCTATCTCGTGCTCGTGGGTGATCACGACGATCGTCGCACCCTCCGCGTTCAGCTCGTCGATCAGCGCCATGATCGCCTGGCCGGTCGCGCTGTCGAGGTTGCCGGTAGGCTCGTCGGCGAGCACGATCGCGGGCCGTCCGACCAGGGCGCGAGCAATCGCAACCCGCTGGCGCTCCCCGCCGGAGAGCTGCGTCGGTCGCGCCGAGAGCCGGTCAC
>PMZQ01000026.1 GCA_003170155.1 Actinomycetota bacterium
GTCGCGCCGAACGTGAGCGGCGCCTGCTCCCAGTGCGCCGAGATCATCAGGATCGCCCGGGGGCGCGGCAGGGCGCCGGCCCAGGCGGCGAGCTGGGTGACCCAGAGCTCGTCGTCTACCAGCGGTGGCGCTCCGTGTCCGAGGTAGATGGCGGGCATCCGGTCCGGGACGAGAGCGCCGGCGGAGATGTCGGCAACGGTACGGGCGGCCGCCTCGAGCTCGGCTTCAGAGCGCGGCGCGGCTGGCAGAAAACCGTCTTCCATTGCGAACTGGATGCTGAAGAACTTCCCTGACGACGCTAGCTGTAGTCGTGCTTCTTACCGGCAGCTCGCTTCTCGCTGCGCTTCTCCTTGAGCGTTTTCTGCGCTGTCTTCTTCTGAAGCTTCTTCGGCTTCTCGGAACCCTTCATCGTGCCCTCCAGCCTTTGAATGACTCTTCGTCAACCCTACCCGAAGGGGTGGATGGGGACGCTTCGGTTTGGCCGTGCCATCAGTCGCTCTCTAGGCGTCCTCGCGCTTGCCTGTCTCGGCCGATCTCACCGTTACGGTATCCGGTCAGATGAGTGTGGACCGATACGTAGCTTTCGACATCGAGACCGCCAAGGTGTTGCCGGAGTCCGTCGACGATCTCATGGATCATCGTCCGCTCGGAGTCGCCTGCGTTGCCGCCGCCGTCTCGGGGCGGGAGGAGCCCGTTACCTGGCACGGGATGGATGGAGACAAGCCGGCGCCACAGATGTCCCGCGACGAGGTGCGCTCGCTACTCGACGACCTGACGGCCTGGGTTGACGAGGGCTACACGCTCGTCTCCTGGAACGGTCTCTCCTTCGACTTCAACATCCTGGCGGAGGAATCCGGCCTGCCCGAGCAATGCGCCCGCCTGGCTCTCGACCACCTGGACATGATGTTCCACGTCGTCTGCCGGCTCGGATATCCGGTCGCTCTGGGCAAGGCCGCCGAGGGCCTCGGCATCCCCGGCAAGTCCGGTGGCCTCAGCGGTCACGACGCTCCGGTGCTCTGGGCTCGAGGTCAATACCGCGACGTTCTGGAGTACAACATCCAGGACGCCAGGCTGGCGCTCACGATCGCCCGGGAAGCCGAGAGCCGGGGCGAGCTCGTCTGGGTCACGCGCCGGGGTAGCAAGGGACGGATGCCGCTCGAGCAGGGCTGGTGCTCGGTGCGCCGCGCACTCGAGTTACCGCTGCCCGACACCTCCTGGATGTCCGATCCGCCGACGCGGGAAGACTTCCTCGCCTGGCTGCCCTCGAGCGAGTCCGGGAACTAATCGCGCGCTGATCGTCCGAGATGTCCGACGCCCGCTCGGGCCGCCGAGGCACTCGACAGCCGCTCCGACTCCGTGCCTTTGGGCTACGGGATGTCGGTCTCCGACGTTGCCTTCTTAAGAAGTGTGGAAGAGCCGAGATTGCCGGCAAACAGATCCGGGCGGCTATGCGTCTCAAATATCGATTCGTCGACTAGAGCGACTCGGCGCTGGATCGGCTGAGCTCAACCGGATACAGGGCAGGAGGCGGGGGAGATGAAGTTAACGGGCGCGGTACTCAAGCTCGGCAGGCACGAGGAAGCGCCCGGTTCGAGGCGACAGAGGATGCCTAAAACCTGGGCGCCGGTGTCGGTTATCGAGGGGCATGTCGGGTTGGTGCCGGGCGTGGCGTTCAGTCCCATCGACAAGCGACTCGTCTCTGCGGGCGCCGACCGGACGGTACGGATCTGGGATCCTAGAAGTCGCTTGTGCGTTCGTACGCTCGAGGGGCATACTGAGCCGGTATCCGCGGTCGCGTTCAGCCCGGATGGCGACCTGCTCGCTTCCGCTGCATATGACAAGACGGTCAGGCTCTGGAATCCCAAAACCGGTTGCTTACAGCGAGTCCTGGAGGGCCATACGCGCTCGGTCGAAGACGTCGCTTTCGATGCCTCCGGAACCCTGCTTGCCTCGGCGAGCTTCGACGGAACCGTGCGGTTGTGGGATCCTCAGACGGGCGAGCTGCTCGGCACTCTGAAGGGGCATTCCGCAGAGGTCACCGGCATCGCTTTCGGCTGCTCGAGCAACCTGCTCGCATCGGCGAGTTGGGATCAAGCAATCAGGCTCTGGGACCCCAGAAGCGGCCAGCAGTTGCGGGTACTGCGAGGGCACACGTCGCTAGTGAACGCCGTTGCCTTCGACCCCTCCGGCAACCTGCTCGCGTCGGCGAGCCACGACGGGATGGTAAGGATCTGGGACACGAATACCGGCCACTGCCGACGCGTGCTCGAGGGCCATTCGGACGTCGTGACGGGCATTGCCTTCAACTACGACGGCAGCCTGCTCGCCAGTTCCGGCTTGGATCGTACGGTGAGACTCTGGGAGCCCCGGACGGGCGTCTCCCTGCGCATTCTCGAAGGCCACGAGGCGTCGGTGCGGAGCGTCGCTTTCAGCCCTTCCGGAGAGCTGATCGCCTCTTCCGACCTGGACGGAGCGATCCGCCTCTGGGCCGTCTCGGACGCGATCTGTCTGGTCTGAGAATCGCGACGGATTGGCGAGGGCTCGCACAGGGGTGATCGCCGTGCGCATAACCGTTGCTCGGGTTACGTTAAGCGCTTAGGCCGGTCACCGAACTGGGTCGTTACCGATAGCGACCGTGCACCCGGTTCGACGCGGAAACGGGCCTTTGCTCGAACGCCCCGTCGGTCGCCCTGAGTCCGTAACGAGGATAGACGGAAAGACGATGGCTCCGATTCACAAACCGTGGGCATTTACGGCCTCAGGGGGCGTGTTTCGGAGAAGGTTTTCCGCGGCGTCCGAACAGGCAAATACGCGGTCGTTCGGCGGCGTCGCGCTGCCGGTTGGTACCTGTGCGTTGTGCTTGTTGTGGGACTGCTTCCCGGTGCTCTGGCGTCGAAGGCGGGCGGAAGTGCGAAGGTGGGGGGAATCCCGACCGCTCGGCCGGCGATCTGCTCTTTGAATAGCGCCGCCGGCACGTGCGTGGTTCCCACTGCCGTCGCCCAGAAGAAGCTGGTCAAATGCGCCGGCGCTCGAAAGCAGTCGAAAAGTTGCGTTGCCGCTGCCCTCAAGGCTGCGAAGAAGAAGGCCGCAAGGAGGAAGGCCGCGGCCAAGAAGATGCTGAAAGGCTCCGCCAGCGCGAAGTTGAAGAGCTTGCCGGACGGCCTCGGGCCGTCGCAGATCAGGGGTGCTTACAACCTCCCGAGCGTTGCACCGCGAGCGCAGACGATCGCCATCGTTACCGCCTTCGACGATCCCGGCGCCGAAAGCGATCTCGGCGTGTATTCCAGCACCTACTCGTTACCGCCCTGCACGAGCGCCAACGGCTGCTTCCGCAAGGTTAACGGACTCGGTCAGGCGCGCCCTCTTCCTCCCGCAAACGCGACCTGGGCGCTCGAGACCTCGCTCGATGTTCAGATCGCATACGCGGTTTGTCCCAACTGCAAGATCCTTCTCGTCGAGGCCGCGTCGGCCTCGGTTCTCGATCTCCTCGATGCGGTCGACTCGGCGGTCGCGCTGGGCGCGAACGAGGTCTCCAACTCGTGGGTCGTGGACGAGTTCAGCTCCGAGACGATTCTCGACTCACGTCTCGACCACCCGGGCGTTGTTATTACCGCTGCTTCCGGTGACACGGCGAATCGCGTTCAGTGGCCTGCCTCCTCGCCGTTTGTGACTGCCGTCGGTGGTACGACTCTGACCATGCTCGGCAACGTCCGCGTAAGCGAGAGCGCCTGGCAACTCGGCGGCTCGGGCTGCTCGCGTTACGAATCCAAGCCGACCTGGCAAATCGACAGCGGCTGCTCGCGTCGGATGGTTCCGGATGTCTCCGCCGTCGGCGATCCTTCGACCGGAGCGGCGGTCTACGACTCGTACGGGTACTCCAGTCGCCGCGGCTGGTTCAAGACCGGTGGAACGAGTTTCGGTGCCCCCATCATCGCGGCGGTTTATGCGCTCGCGGGTAACGCCGACCAGGTCGTCGCCGGCTCTTATCCCTACGCTCACAGCGGCTCTCTGTTCGACGTTCGCTCGGGGGCGAACGGCAGTTGCTCCCCGTCCTACCTGTGCACTACCGGAACCGGCTACGACGGCCCGACAGGCGTCGGCAGTCCCAACGGCACGTCCGGCTTCTAGAGCGGCCGCGTTCGAGACGAGAGCAAGTCGCCCGAAACGCGCTTGGTGAACCGAGTCGGACGCTGCATTCTCCGCTCCTGACCTAAACGCGCGCGGGGCTGTTCTGTTGGAGGAGCGCCGATAGGCGTCTCGAACAGGGGTCATGGCACCGAGCGCGGTGCCAGCAGGTGCTGCCTTAAGGCGGGAGACGGAGCTGGTCTCCGCGTCCGAGAGGCGACAGAGTACACGCGCGCGCGAGGAGGTTCAGGCGTTCGATCGGCGTCGCTTTCGTAGCCTCCGGTGATTGCGCGTAGAGGTCGAATGCGCTCGAGTTGCGGTTTTCGGTGAGCGCAGCCAGCAAAGGCGATTACCCGAAAGAGGGATGAAGTAGACCGGTTTTACGCGTAAACGGAGATGTGAAGCGCTCGTTATGGCGTAGCGGGCGCCTGCGGATCAGTGGCCGAAAATCTAGGAGAACCGACGCTCTCGGTCACCCCGAGCGACTGTCCTGTGGTTGACGGGACGGACGGGGGTGCTTCGGCGTGAGCCATCGTTTCTTCCTGCGCTTGATCTACGTAGGCGCTCTCGCCGTAGTCGCGATGCTTCTGTTCGGCTCCACTGGTCCCGCACTGGCTAGCAATGCTGCCAGCTTCTGCACTGCCGTCGGCGGTACGCCAAATGCAAATCTCTTCCCCGGCGACGGTACCTTCGGATCTCTCACGGGAGAGACGCTCACCACGCCGGCCCACCTAGGTCCGGTGCTTGGCGCCACACACACCACCTATACGTTTAAAGGCACGCCCAATGCTCGTGTGCCCGTCCCCGATCAGCCTTCCCCGGCCTGGTCATCGCCCGAAGACGGCGAGTACAACACCACCAATAGCACGTCCTATCGCACGGACGGCGCCTGGTTCAACACTACCGATCACGGCGGTACGGCGTCGGCCAACTCATCGGGAGATCCAAATGGTCTCATGATGATGATCAACGCGTCGTACGCTCCGGGCACTTTCTACTCGGAGAATTTCGACGTTACGCCAAACACGAACTACGAGTTCAGTATCTGGGCTATGAACATGGTTCCGCAGAGCAATACTGGTGCCAATATACTTCCGAATATTGCTCTCGCTATCAACCGCACTGGTGTTGACGATAACGGCAACGGGCTAATTGACGAGCCGGGCGACAATGAAGTAGTCATATTAACGGGCGATATCGCCAAGACAGCTACTGCGACTTGGGGTCATTACGGTGGCGTGCTCAACACAGGCGGTACCACTCACATTTCCATCGCCTTCATAAACAATGCTCCCGGCGGCGCGGGAAACGATCTGGCGATCGACGACCTTCAGTTCACGTCCTGCTCGAATATCCCAAGTGGGAACATATCGGGCAAGGTCTATTTCGATACCAATAACAACGGCGCACTCGATGCCGGTGAGCCGGGAATCGGTCCGAATGTCGCGGTGAATCTCATTGGCACAGACGGAAACGGTGAACCGTTCAATGAAGCGACAGCTCAAACAGCCTCAGATGGGTCGTACACTTTCCAGAATATTCCCGCAGGTACGTACACCATCAGCCCCGACCTCACCGACCCGGACTTATCTTCTGATTCACCGAGGACTCCGTCGTCCGGGCAGATAACTGGCACTGTCGTGACCTCGGGCGGAAATATAACGAACCAAAACCTGGGCTTCGTGGCCACACCGAATTTGTCGATCGTGAAATCACATTCCGGTTCTCTGGTCCAAGGTCAGACGGGGATATTCACGCTGAACGTCGCGAACGGTGCCGGTGCGCCGTCAACAACCGGGATAGTGACGGTAACGGATAAGTTCGCAGCGCCATTGACCTACGTGTCGGCTACGGGAACGGGTTGGACGTGCACCTACGCTAATCCGACTCTTACTTGTACCCGTAGTGATGCTTTGGCCGGCGGGAGTAACTACCCCTCGATCATCGTCACGACGAGCATCGCCGCTACACCGACATCGGGAACGAATACGGCAACGGTTAGTGGAGGAGGTGATAACAGCCCCTACAACAACACATCTAGTGACGATTACGTGACGATCGCGAAGCCGGCAACCAACATCAATCTTGGTATAACCAAGACCGCAACGCCTGCGTCTCCATCGGCCGGTGGAACTCTCACCTACACCATCACCGTCACGAGCAGCTCGGCTACCCAGGTAGCGAACGTTCAGCTTATCGATGATCTACCGGCCGGGTTTTCGCCCACATCTTATACGCCGAGTACGGGGTACTACACGCCGGCGACTGGAATATGGACCAACGCCAATGTCAGCACGAGTAACTCACCGACGTTAACGATAGTCGGAACAGTTAACCCCCTCGCGCAGGGATCTTTGACGAACACCGCCATAGTCAATCACGATCCGGCGCTGAATTACTACGACGGTACGCTCACCAACAACACGGCGAGCGTTACGAACACGATCGCGACGCCCTCCGCCGATCTATCTGTGACGACGACGGACGGAGCGATCGCAGCGGTCCCGGGGCAGAGCGTGTCTTACACGGTCACGGTCACGAATGGTGGCCCCTCGGCCGTCAAGAGCCTGACACTCACCGACAATACGTCGCTTGCGATCTCGCCGATTTTCACTCCCAGCTCCGGCTCGTACAACTCGTCCACCGGAGCGTGGTCAGGGCTGAACATACTTCCGGGCGAGACGGCCACCCTGATCGTGACGGGCACGATCCCTCAGACGGCGACGGGCACGCTGACCAACACCGCGACCGTGTCCCCGCCCAGCGGCACCACCGATCCCGCCGCCGGTAACAACACCGCCACCGATACCGACACACTCACCCCGGTTGCCGATCTCTCGGTCACCAAGACCGACGGCGCCGCGAGCGCCGTACCGGGCTCGCCGATCTCCTACACCGTCACGGTCACAAACGCCGGCCCCTCGGCCGCACCCGGAACACTGGTCACAGACACCCTGCCTGCCTCCTTGGGCGCAGCGACCTGGACTTGCGCTGTGGCCGGAGGAGCGGTCTGCCCGGCCGCCTCGGGCTCGGGCTCGATCTCCCAGACTGTGGCCACTCTGCCTGCGTCCGGCTCTCTCACCTACACGACCTCGGCCGCCGTCTCCCAGACGGCCACGGGCATGCTCGTGAACACGGCCACAGTCGCTGCCGCGGCCGGAATCACCGATCCCGGCCCAGGCGTCAACACCGCCACCGATACCGACACACTCACCCCGGTCGCCGATCTCTCGGTCACCAAGACAGACGGGGCGACGAGGGTAAGAGCCGGTTCGCCGATCAACTATACGGTGAGCGTTTCCAATGCGGGGCCATCGAGCGTGACCGGTGCGACCGTGACCGACACGGTGCCAGCGGCAATCACGGGCGTTACTTGGACTTGCGCGATCACGACCGGCACCGGCGCCTGCGGTACTCCATCGGGGTCGGGGAATGCTATCTCGACTACCGCTAACCTCAACGTCGGCGCGGTCGCGACCTACACAGTATCCGGAACGGTTTCGCTATCGGCGAGCAGCCCGCTTTCGAACACAGCCCAAGTCGCAGTGCCGACGGGCGTCTCCGACCCGGCGGCGGGCAATAACTCAGCGACCGATACTGACACCGTCGATCCGCCCGCCACCTTGACGCTCAAGAAGAGCTGGGTCGGCGCGATCCCGCTCGACGCCGTCAACGTCACAGCCACAGGCCTGACGCCGCTTGCCTCGGCCGCCGGCGCCGTCGACAAGA
>PMZQ01000075.1 GCA_003170155.1 Actinomycetota bacterium
AGCGAGAGGATCCCGAGTACGAACCCGATCGAGAGCGAGCCGCCGATCATTCCGATCACCGGGTCGATGCCGGCTACCAGCGCGGCGGCGGCGCCGGTGAAGCCGAGCTCCGAGATGGCGTGAACGGCAAAGCTGGCACCTCGCATGACGACGAAGATCCCGATCGCGCCGGAGATGACAGCGACGATCGCCCCGGCCAGTAGAGCGGTGTGCACGAAGTGCTGGGCGAGGAGCTGCGTGAACATCAGTGGTGCTCGTGGACGTGATGGACGTTGTGATCCTCCGGGGTCCCCACGACGACGACGCGGCCGCGCACCCGCAGGACATCGACCTCGGTCTCGTACAGAGAGGAGAGCGTCTCGGTGGTCAGCACCTCGTCGGCTGTGCCGATCGCCCAGCGTCCGGGAGCGAGGTAGAGCACGCGATCGACCAGGGGTAGGATCGGGTTGATGTCGTGCGTCACGAAGAGAATGGGCGTGCCGTGTTGACGGCGTCGTGCGTCGAGCAGCTCGGTAATGACACGCTGATAAGAGAGATCGAGCGAGAGCAGGGGCTCGTCAGCCAGAAGCACGGCCGGATCGGAGACGAGCGCCTGCGCAACTCTGAGGCGTTGCTGCTCGCCGCCTGAGAGACGCCCGATTCCGGCCTCCGCATAATCGGAAGCGCCGACCTCGGCGAGCGCCAGATCGATCCGTTCCTGCCTTGCCCGTGAGAGGGTGCTCACGCCCCACTTGTGTCCGTCGAGCCCGAGCCGGACAAGGTCGCGGGCTCGAAGCGACAGGTCGCGGTCGAAGATGCGCTGTTGGGGGATATATCCGATCGCGGCACAGCATTTCGGAGGACGACCCTGCACCTCGACCCGGCCGGAGTTCGGCTTCAGGATCCCGAGCAGTATCCTGAGCAGCGAGGTCTTTCCGGTGCCGTTCGGGCCCAGGACGGCGAGAAACTCGCCGCTGTCGAGCTCGAAGCTCAGATCCTCCCAGAGGGTGCGCTCGCCGAAGCGCAGCGTCAGATCTTGAACGGAGACGACCTTGTCCCTTCGGGAGCTCATCGCGACAACGCCCTCTGAAGAGCCTTGGCCTCGCCCAGTAACCAGGATTGGAAGGTCAGCCCGGGAGGCATCGTCTCGCTCATCCCTATTACCGGAATTCCGGCACTCTCGGCTGCGGCGCGGATACGAGAAGTGATCGGAGAGACGGCCTGGCTGTTGTAGAGGAGAACCTTGATCTGTCTTTTCGTCGCCAGCGCGGTCATCTGTGCGACGCTTTGCGGGCTCGGCTCGCTGCCGTCTTCGATCGCACGCGTGAACGAGGCGGGCGCGAGGTTGCGCAGTCCCGCGGCGGCGATGAGGTAGCCGGGTACAGGCTCGGTGTAGGCGACAGGCTCTCCCACGAAGCGGACTCTGGTCGCGATGAGTTCGCGTTCGAGAGGTCGTAGGCTCGCATCGAAGTGGGCAAGGCCGCTGCGGTAGGCGGCGGCGTGACTAGGATCGGCGCGCTCGAGCCCTGACGCGATCGCTGTCGCAACACGGCCGAGCTTCGGGACGTTGTACCAGATGTGCGGGTTCGTATCGGCGCCGTGGAAGCCGAGAGCCTCGGAGACTGTGACCACGACTCGGTGATTGTTCGGAGCGGCCGACTCGAGCTTCTGCATGAAGGCGTCGTAGCCGAGACCGTTCTGAATGACCAGGTCCGCAGTTGCAACCGCGAGGCCGTTACTTGTTCCCGGCTCGAAGAGATGCGGATCGGCGTTCGGGTTGGAGAGCACGGAAGTCACCACGACCCGAGCGCCGCCGATCTGCCTGGCGATGTCGCCGTAGAAGTTCTCCGCAGCGACGACGCTCAGCTTTCCCATCGCCGAGGTGCTCTGGCCACCCGTCGCAAAGACGAAGGCGACGAGGCCGGCGAGAGGGAGTGATATGATTGAAATGAGAATGATTCTCAGTTTCACATCGGCTATTGTACGCTGGCTATGGAACCGGCGCAAGCGACAGAGCAAGGTTTCGCCGATCTGCTCATACGGCACGATCTCCAGGTGACGCGGCAGCGATTGGAGGTGCTTCGCGAGTTGGCGATCGAACCCAACGACGCGACCGCGCAGATGCTGTGGAAGCGTCTTCGCGAGCGGGACGAATCGACGATCGGTCTCGCGACGGTCTACCGGACTCTTTCGCTGCTGAGCGAAAAAGGCGTTGTGGACACGCTGGCTCATCACGAGGGAGAGCTCTGTTACCGGCTCTGCGGCGAGACGCATCACCACCATCTGGTCTGCTCCAACTGCCACCGAGTCGTGGAGATCGATGAGCACGGCTTGTCCGACTGGCTCGACCGGGTGTTCGAGAAACACGACTTTGTTGCGATGGCGCATACCGTCGAGCTGACCGGCCTCTGTTCGAACTGTCGCGAGTGACGCTCCGAGATCGGCGCGCTCTCGCCAACTCTTCGGCGCTTGGCCGAGCGGACGGTCGCGGTTATGCCGATAATGGATGGCCGTGCTGCGACGCTGGCCCATCTGGCTTTTGCTCGCCGGTGCACTTCTCGGCGCTGCGACTGCGAGTGCCATCTCGAGCGCGCCCGTAAGCGGTGCCTCGGCGGACGGCTTCGCTGTCAAGATCACCGTTCCGCAGGGAGTATTCGGTACGCCTGACGTGAGCGCGCCGCCCGACACGACGACGCCGAGCCAGGGCTACAGCTACCCGGACGACGGCTCGATCGTCAAGATCGACTCGATCTCGGCGAATGTCGCCACGACCTCGGGCAGTCTTGCCACGGCCACCGCCACCGTGGACGTGAACGGCATTCAGCTATTCGGCGGTGAGATCAGCATTCAGCAGCTCATCGCCTCGGCCACCGCCGAAGCTTCCGCAACCGAGGCGAGTGGAGACACGTCCCAGACGAGCGTGAGCGGCGCCACCTTCCAGGGCCAGCCGATCACGATCTCACCGAACGGACGGATTCCGCTCGGCGACTGGGGCTATATGCAGACGCTTGTACAAACGGTCGGTGCCGGCGATCCGGGAACGAAGAGCTATCACCAGTCGCTTAGCGTGCTCGATATTCACGTCAACGCCGATCACGGCGGGCTTCCTGCCGGGAGCGAGATCATCATCGGCCGGGCGGAGGCCCTCGCGCAGGCCAGTACCGAGATAGAGACAGTCACGATCCCAACCAGCGGGCCGCAACCGGGAAAATCGAAACCGCAGAAGCCCCCCAAGACGAAGACGACGACGAACCAGAACCCGGGAGTCGTGAAACCCTCCCCCGATCTGCACCCGAAGCTGAGCCGCAAGGGCTACGTCTTTCCCGTCTACGGCCAGGCCTGGTTCTCGGATTCGTTCGGCGTTCCCCGCGCTGACACCGTCTGGCACCACGGCATCGACATTTTCGCACCGATTGGAACGCCGGTGCTGGCGGTCGGCGAGGGTACGGTCTACTCCGTCGGCTGGAACAACCTGGGCGGAAACCGGCTCTGGCTCAGGGACATGAAGGGAAACGAGTACTACTACGCGCACCTCTCGGCCTACTCGCCTCTGGCTGTGAACGGGAAGCACGTCAAGGCCGGAGACGTGCTCGGCTTCGTCGGCCACACCGGCGACGCCATCACGACACCGCCGCACCTCCATTTCGAGGTCCATCCGGCCTCGCTCGTTCCCCTCGGATACGACGCGAGCGCTGTGGACGGGTACGAGTGGCTGGTTGGCCTAGAGCACCTGAAAGACGTCACCTTCCCCGCCGGGACAGGCGCCTGGGCCAACCGGCTGGCGGCACACGCGAGCACTCAACAGGCGGGCGCGGTACTCCTGCAAGCGACGGACATCTCGACACTACCGCGTCTCGACGAGAGCGCGCTCAAGAGCCTGCTCCAGGCAACGAGCTCGAGCAGTGCGCCTTTGACAGATCACAGCGACTAGCAGTCCGGCAGCGGCCGTCCGCCCGCTCTACTCAGGCAGGGCCGTCCCCGGAAGCGTCCACCTCTTCGTCCGCCGGCGTGTACTCGATCTCCTCGCTCGGCCCCAGGATCGTCTCACGCAACCAGGCACGGGCCTGAGGCCCGGTCGCCGGGTTGAAGAGGATGCCTAGCGCGATACCGGTCAGAAGCACGGTCGTGTTCCTGCCCCGGTGCGCCTCTTCCTCCTCGCGTCCCTGCAGGCGTGCGGTCGCGCTCTTGAGCTCCTCGACCGTCTTGCGCAGGTTCTCCTGAACATCGTGGTCGGTGGCCGCGTGTGTGGCGGCCTTTGAGACGTGTCCCTGAGAAACGAGCTCCTCGTAAACGTCCTTGGCGGTCTGGAAGGCGCGGCGAACGTTGTCGCGCAACTCCTCGTCCTTGAACGCGCGCTCGACGTAGGGGCGCACGTTCGTAGCCGCATCCGAAAGCCTATCCGTCTTCTTGTTCATATCCTCTTCCCCCACATCGCTCGGCATGACCCATTCGTTCCCCGTCCGTTCCGCACCGTACAGGGTCGGCGTCGGTCGGGGTCGCTACCAGTAGTGTCGCCTAATCGGCGCTTCTTTGAAGACCAGTTTTGCGCGGACTCGTTTTGCGCGGTTTCGCCGAAGTCGCCCGGCGCCCGCTCCGGGGGACGGCTCTCGCCGGTCTGCCGTCACCGGTGCCGAGCGCAGCCTCGATAACCTCACCGATGCTGTCCACCGGCACCAGCGTCAGCGCCTGCCTCGTCTCTTCGGGCAGATCCTCGAGGTCAGGCGCGTTCTCGCGCGGCAGGATCACACGCTTGATCTCGGCCTGTTGCGCCGCCAGCAGCTTCTCGCGTATACCGCCGATCGGAAGCACCTGCCCGGTGATCGTGATCTCGCCCGTCATTGCCACCTCTTCCGAGACCGCGCGCCCCGTTACCAGGGAGATGATCGCGGTCGCCATCGTGATCCCGGCCGACGGCCCGTCCTTGCGAACCGCGCCCGCCGGCACGTGCAGATGCAGATCGTGTTTCTGGAACCAGCCCGGGTCGATACCCAGGTCGCTGGCGTGCGCTCGCGCATAGGAGAGCGCCGCTTGCGCCGATTCCTGCATCACCTCTCCCAGTTGCCCGGTGAGAGTCAGACGACCGNNGCCGCGGTCCCAGCCACTCGCGCACCTGCTTCTCGCCGACCGCGATCTTCTTCGCCTTGCCCTCGGCGATCTGGCGCGCGCCCTTACGGCAGAGAGCGGCGAGCTGGCGCTCGAGATTACGCACTCCCGCCTCGCGCGTGTACTCGCGGATGACCAAATCCAGTGCCTTTCCCGAGAACGACATCCGACCGTTACCGAGGCCGTTCGCCTCGAATACCTTCGGCACCAGAAAGCGCTCGGCGATGCCTCGCTTCTCGCTGCGCGTGTAGCCGGAGAGATGAATCGTGTCCATGCGGTCGAGCAGCGGCGGCGGGATCGTCTCGGCCTGATTCGCGGTGCAGATGAAAAGCACGCGAGAGAGATCGAAGGGCAGGTCGAGGTAGTGGTCGCGGAAGCTCATGTGCTGCTCGGGATCGAGCACCTCGAGCATCGCGCTGGCGGGATCGCCGCGGTAGTCCATCCCCATCTTGTCGATCTCGTCGATCAGGAAGACCGGGTTGCGCGTCTCCGCATCCCTCAGCGCGCGGATGATCGTTCCGGGCATGGCACCGACGTATGTGCGCCTGTGTCCGCGGATCTCCGCCTCGTCGCGCACGCCGCCCACCGAGATGCGCACCAGCTTGCGTCCGAGCGCCCGTGCGATCGATTGCCCGAGCGAGGTCTTGCCGACCCCCGGCGGACCTACGAAGCAGAGAATCGGCCCCGAGACGTCACCCTTCAGCTTCGAGACGGCCAGATACTCGAGGATCCTGTCCTTGACCTTCTCCAGGTCGTAGTGATCCTCGTCAAGGGTGCGCTTGGCGCGCTCGAGATCGAGGTGATCCTCGCTCTCTGCTCGCCAGGGCAACGAGACGATCCACTCCAGGTAAGTGCGAATCACGCCGTACTCTGCGGCGGCGCTAGGCAGGCGCTCGAGCCGGCCCAGCTCGCGCTCGGCGGCCTTACGCGGCTCTTCGGGCAAGTCGGCAGCTTCGATGCGTTCGCGCAGCTCCTTCAGCTCGGCCTGCTCCGGGTCGTCCTCGCCGAGCTCGTCCTGGATCGCCTTCATCTGCTGGCGCAGGATGAACTCGCGCTGACCTTGATCTAGCTCGGACTTCACCTGGGTCTGGATCTTCGATTCGAGCTCGCCGACCTCGACCTCGCGAGCGAGAACACGTGAGAGCGCACGCAGGCGCTCGGCAACGTCTGTCTGCTCGAGCAGCTGCTGGCGCTCGGTCACCGTCAGGCGACGCAGATTGGAGGCGACCAGGTAGCAGAGCAGGCTGGGATCGTCGATATTGGCCACGGCGATCGCCAGCTCGTCGGGAAGGTAGGGCTCCATCTGGATGACGCGGCCGAACTGCGATTGGACGTTGCGGGTAAGTGCCTCGAGCTCGTCGGAGGTACCGACGACGTCGGGTATCTCCTCGAACAGGCCGACCAGGTAGGGCTTGTCGCGAACGCGATCGATCAGGCGAATGCGGCGCACGCCCTGAACGAGCAGGCGCAGCGTTCCGTCGGGCATCTTGAGCAACCTCGATACGAGCGCCTCGACGCCGACCGTATAGATGTCGTCCCAGGAGGGCCTCTCGATCTCGTCCTCGCCTCGGACGGCGGCGAGCGCCAGGCGCCCCTCACCACTGACGGCGTCGTCGACGAGCTTGATCGAGCGCTCCTGCCCGATCGCCAGCGGCGTCATCGAGTCGGGGAAGACAACGGTCTCCTTGATCGGCAGCAGCGGCAGCTCGAAGCGCGTCTCTGGTGAAGCGATCGCAACGCCGCCGGAGTCCTCTCGAGCCGTGGTCATCGGCGTGTCCTTCCGGATTTGATTTTTCTTGTCGCCTCTCACTGCTTCGACCTCAGCTCGATGGGTACCCGGATCGCTCCCGTCGGATGCTTGGCGATCGGCAAAACGATCCGCAACAGTCCGCGCTCGTAGGTGGCGCTGGCCGCCTGGGCGTCAACCTGCTCGTGTACCTGAATCCGCCTCTGGAAGGGACCGTGGTCGATCTCCATCTGGTGGTAGCGGCGTCCGTTCGTGTTCGGCCTGATGCGCTCGCCGGAGATGATCAGAGAACGGTCGTTCAGAACGATCTGTACCTGCTCGGGGTCGATGCCCGGAAGCTCCACGATCACAACCAGTTGCGTCGGATCCTCGGTGCGGTAGCTGTCGACAGCGGGCCAGAAGCCGCCTCGATGATGGCCACCGAACTGCGCTCGCCAGAGGTCGGTCAGAAGCTGCTCGAACTGCTCGAACTCCTCGGGGTGCGGCTCTCTCCGCTTGTGTTCGCTCACGTCTCTCTTTTACCTCGTGATCCGATAATCCAAGCGTAACGAGCGTGGAGTCGATCCCAATCGGCCCCTGGAAAGAGGGGCTGAATCGCTGGGACAACGGCGCCTCGAACGAGCGTACAGGCGCCGATGGCGCGGATCGCACGGGTTAGGCCGTCTCCACTCGCGCCGCGCGAAGCGCCCATCCCGAGCGAATAGTCTCTCGCGTCGGCGCCGAAGCACGTAGCATCTGAGCCGATGGCAGACGGACTCAAAGGCGTGATCCTGGCCGGGGGCTCCGGTACCCGACTGCACCCGCTCACCCGCATCACCAACAAGCATCTGCTCCCGATCTACGACCGGCCGATGGTCTCGTACGCGATCGAGGCGCTTGTGCAAGCGGGCGTGACAGACCTGATGCTCGTCAGCGGCGGCACGCATGCGGGCGAGTTTCTGCGCCTGCTCGGCAACGGGCGCGAGTTCGGGATCTCGCGGCTCGAGTACGGCTACCAGGAGCGCCCGGGCGGCATCGCCGAGGCGCTCGGTCTGGCCGAGCACTTCGTAGGCGGCGATCGCATGGTCGTGATGCTGGCCGACAACGTGCTCGAATACCAGTTTGGGAAGTCGGTCGAACGCTTCTGCGCACAGGAGAAGGGCGCCCGCGTTCTGCTGGCGCGCGAGAGCGACGCCGAGCATCTGCGCCACCTCGGCGTCCCCGAGCTCGGCAGCGACGATCGCATCGTGCGTATCGTCGAGAAGCCGCAAGATCCTCCCAGCAACTTTGTCGTAACCGGGGTCTACTTCTACGACTCCGACGTCTTCGAGGTGATCCCCAAGCTGAAGCCCTCGGGGCGCGGCGAGCTCGAGATCACCGATGTGAACAACTGGTACGTCGATCANNTCGATCGACGCCTATTACGCAGTCAACGACTTCGTGCGCAAGAGCGGAGCCAACAAGTGACCGAGACGGCGAGCGGGTTGCTGGGGGGGATGCAGCTCGTTCCGCTGCGGCGCTTCGTCGACGAGCGCGGCTGGTTCTGCGAGATCCAGCGCGAGAGCCTGGTGCCGCGGCCGACGCGCCAGACGAACGTCTCCTTCTCCCGCAAGGGAGTGATTCGCGGCCTCCACTATCACGAGCGCGGGCAGGACGATCTCTTCGTCTGCTTGCAGGGAACGGCGCGCGTGGTCTTGCTCGACCGCGAGACGGACGAGACCTTCGCACTCGACATCGGTGACGAGAACCCGGTCGCCGTCTGGGTGCCGGGGCAGCACGCGCACGGATTCGAGGCTCTGACCGACGTCCTCTTCTGTTACCACGTCACAGAGGAGTACGACCCGAGCGATCCCGACGAGCAGGAAATCTCCTGGAACGACCCACGCGTCAAGCACCTGTGGAGCACGCAAGCACCGATCCTGTCGCCGCGCGACCTCGCCGCGTCCTGATCACGGGCTCGGCCGGGCAGCTCGGCCGCGTGCTGGCCGAGGCGTTCGCGAGCGACGAGGTAATCGGGGTCGATCTCGGCGAGTGGGACGTCGCAGGTCCGGCACCGTCCTGGCTGGAGTCGCCCGAGCTCGTCCTGCATGCCGCCGCCTGGACCGATGTGGACGGCGCCGAGGCCGATCCGGACGGCGCCGAGCGGGCGAACGTCGGCGGAACTCGTAACGTCGCCGCTCTGGGAGCGCCGCTCGTCTACTACTCCAGCGACTACGTCTTCTCGGGCGAGAAGCGCGAGCCCTACCTCGAATCCGACCCAACCGGTCCGGTCTCGGTCTACGGGCGCACCAAGCTAGACGGCGAGCAGGCCGCCGGCGAAAGGGCCTGGATCATTCGCAGCTCGTGGCTGTTCGGCGCCACCGGGCACAACTTCCTGCGCACGATGCTGCGGCTCGGGGCCGAGCGCGACGAGATCTCGGTGGTGGACGATCAGCGCGGCTGCCCGACCTACGTGACGCACCTCGCCGAGGCGACGCGCCGAATCGTCGAGTTGCCCTTCGGCGTCTATCACGCCGCCGCCGCCGGCGACTGCAGCTGGAAGGAGTTCAGCGAGGCGATCTTCGAGCAGGCCGGGCTCGACTGCCGGGTGCGTGCTATCTCCAGCGCCGAGCTCGATCGCCCGGCTCCCCGTCCTTCCTACTCGATCCTTCGCAGCGAGAAGCCGGAGACGCCCCGTTTGCCGCACTGGCGCGAGGGCCTGAAGGAGTGCCTGGAAGAGATCGCGCGGCTCGACTCGTGAGCGTCCGCCAGGCCGCCATTCTGATGNNTGGGCGCTTCTCGGCCCGAACGGCGCCGGCAAGAGCACGCTGCTGACACTGGCTGCTGCCGTCATGCACCCGACCGAGGGCCGGGTCGAGCTGCTCGGCGAGCGCATGGGCCGTACCGACGTGAGGCGCCTGAGAGAGAAGATCGGAGTCGTCGAGGCCCGGCTCGACCGCAAGCTCGACGAGAGCTACGACGTCGCGACGATCGTGCTGACCGGGGCGACCGGTACCCGGATTCCGCTCTGGGAGCGCTATGACGAGCTGATTCGAGCCCGCGCCGAGGAATTGATCGAGCTCTTCGGCTGCGCCGACCTGGCCACGCGGCCGTTCGGGATCTGCTCGCAGGGCGAGCGCCAGCGCGTTCTCCTGGCCCGGGCGCTGATGAGCTCGCCGCGCCTCTTTCTCCTGGATGAGCCGGCCGCCGCACTCGACCTGCCCGCGCGCGAAGCGCTCCTGGCCGCCATCGAGGCGCTTACCGACACCGATCGCGAGCTCACCACCGTGCTCGCCACCCATCACCTCGAGGAGCTGCCGCGGACGACGACGCACGCACTCCTGCTGCATGGCGGCGAGCTTGTCGCCTCCGGCCCCGTCTCCGAGACGCTCACGAGCGAGGCGCTCTCGCGCTGCTTCGCGATTCCGATTGAGGTCAGCCGCCGCGACGGCCGCTGGTGGGCGCATGCACCGGCGGGTTGGCGGCGAACGTAAACGCGTGACCGGGCGCTATTAGCTCGTCGCGATGATCTCGAGCACCTCGTCACCGTAGCGCTCGAGCTTGTGCTCGCCGACGCCCGGCACCTGCGCCAGTTCCTCCAGCGAGCCGGGGCGGCGTGCGGCAATCGCCTCGAGAGTGCGGTTCGAGAAGACGACGAATGCCGGGACACTGTCGCTCTGGGCACGCTCTCGGCGCCAGGCGCGAAGCGGCTCGAAGCCGGGGGATTGGGCGAACGCCTCCACTCCGGTGCCCCACTTCGGCTCGGCCTCGGCGAGACCGAGCTCGGCGAGGAAACGGCTAGGCGGAGCCTTCTTGGTCCAGCTCAGGAAGAGGTGGCGCTTGGCTCGGGTCAGCCCGACGTAGAGCAGGCGTCTCTCTTCCGCCAGCTCGTCGCTCCGTGCCAGTGAGAGCTTGCACGGTAGCTCCTTCTCCTCCAGCCGAGGCAGGAAAACTGCTGTGAACTCGAGCCCCTTGGCGCGATGGTAGGTGAGGAGATGAACGCCGCTTCCGGCGCTGCGTGAATCGAAGCGGCTTCGTATCTCGGCCACGAAGGCGGCACCGTCCAGCTCCCCGTCCTCGAGCTCCTCGGCGAGGCGGACGAGGCGGCTCAGATCGGCCAGTCTGGTCATCTCCCGGTCGCCGAGGCGTTTGGGCGGTTTCTCGAGCCAGCCCTGGGCCTGGGCGATGCGGCGTACTCCGCGTGCGAGCTCGTTCGCGGGCAGTGGAGCCGCACGTCGGAGCAGGTAGCGAGCCGCCTCGCGCTCGAGCAACGAGGAGCCCTGAAAGGGAATCTTCGCCCCGGCTAGCGCCTCCTCGAAGTCGGCGGCGCGCGCGTTCGTGCGCACGAGAATCGCCATCTGCTCGAACTCCACGTTCTCCTTGCGCAGCTGCTCGATCCGCTCGACCAGGAAGAGCTTCTCCTCGTCGTAGCCGGCGAGCGTGCGGCACTCAGGCTCGACTCCACCCTCGCGGGTGGGGCGCAGCGACTTGGTCGCGCCGCCGAGCCGGGGCACGAGCCTGTTGGCCAGCTCGAGCACCTGCGGAGTCGAGCGGTAGTTCGACTCCAGAGTCACGACGACGGCGTGAGGAAAACGCTCGGGCAGAGCGAGCAGGTAGTCGGGAGTGGCGCCGGTGAAGCCGTAGATCGCCTGGTAGTCGTCGCCTACCGCGCAGAGCTCGTCACGGTCTCCGAGCCAGAGGTCGAGCAGCGACTGCTGGAGCAGGTTCACGTCCTGGTACTCATCCACGGTGAAGGTGTGGAAGCGCTGGCGCAGGAGCATCGCCGCCTGCTCGTCCTCTTCGTAGAGGCGGATCGCCAACTCGAGCAGGTCTTCGAAATCGATCCGGCCGGCGTCTCCTTTGTCGCGTTCGTAGGCCTCGTAGACCTGCAGCATCAGATCGGCCGGAAGCGGCGGCTCGTGCCCCTCCAGGTTGGAGAGATAGCGACTCGGCGGGACGCGCCGATTCTTGGCCCGCTCGATCTCGGAGGCGAGATCGGAGGCCGTTCGGTAGCAGTAGGGCCGGGGCAGGCTGTTGGCGATCCGGCGCAGGAGCAGACCCTTGCTGGGAAGGATCTCGCCGACGCGGCCCGGGGCGAGCCAGCGCAGCTGTCCGAGTGCCGCGGAGTGAAAGGTTCTCGCGCTCACGTTCTCGACCCCGAGCGCCTTCAGGCGCGAGCGCATCTCGGTTGCCGCCTTCTCGGTGAAGGTCACCGCCAGGATCTGATCGGCGGGGAAGGCTCCGCTTGCCACCTGCCAGGCGACCCGGCGCGTGATCGTGGTCGTCTTGCCCGAGCCGGCCCCGGCGAGGATGCAGACCGGCCCGCGCGCCTGCACGACCGCGCGCCGCTGCTCGGGATTGAGCCCATCGAGAATCTTGTTCGGCTCCACACCGCCACCCTAGCCGGTGAACGACGACGGATCAGACCGGGGGTTGTTTCGGAACTGTGCCGGTCTTTCCACTGAGGCTACGGGCGGGTGCCGCCGTCTTCTTCTCTTCGAGGCGCCGCGCACCGAGCGCGGTCTTCCCCAGCCTCTTGACGACACCGTCGACATCACCGGCGTCGACGAGCTTGGCCAGCGCCGCCAGCTCGGCGTCGAGCCACTTGGTGTCGATCGCTGGGCAGGTCAACTGGCGGATTTTCGGGTGCTTGGTGGGAGAGACCGTCTCGTGCTCGCCCCATAGCTCCTCGTGCAGCTTCTCTCCCGGCCGTATGCCCGAGTAGACGATCTCGATGTCGCGCCCGGGCTCCTTGCCCGAGAGCCGGATCATGTTCTGAGCCAGGTCGATGATCTTCACCGGCTTGCCCATGTCGAGCACGAACACCTGGCCGCTTGTGCCCATGCCGCCGGCTTGTACGACCAGCGAGACCGCCTCGGGAATGGTCATGAAGTAGCGGGTCATCTTGGGGTCGGTGACCGTGACCGGGCCGCCCTTCTCGATCTGACGCCTGAAGATCGGGATCACGCTGCCGGAGGAGCCGAGTACGTTGCCGAAGCGCACGGCGATGAACTTCGTTCCGTTCCCTTTTTTCGATCCCAACGCCTCGACGATCCACTCGCAGAGCGCCTTCGACTGTCCCATCACCGTCTGCGGCGAGACGGCCTTGTCGGTGGAGATGAGCACGAAGCGCTCGACGCCCGTGTCTCGCGCGACTCTGGCCAGCGAGCGAGTGGCGAGCGCGTTGTTGCGCACCGATTCGAGCGGGTTCGCTTCCATCAGCGGAACGTGCTTGAAGGCGGCCGCGTGGAAGACCACCTGGGGCCGGTACTGCTCGAACAGGGGTCGCATCTTCTCCTCTCGCCCGGCGTCGGCGAGCACTGCCACGCAGTCCTCGAAGCCGCGATCCTGCCTCAGCTCGCGGTCGATCTCAAAGAGCGGCGTCTCGCCCCGCTCGACCAGCAACAGCTTCTTTGGTCCGACGCGGGCGATCTGACGGCAGAGCTCCGAGCCGATCGACCCGCCGGCGCCAGTTACGACCACGGTCTGTCCGGCCAGGTAGCCGGCGACCTGCTCGAAGTTCACCTCGACCTGCGCACGTCCGAGCACGTCCTCGACCTGCACGGGACGAATCTGGGTCGTCAGCTCACCGGAGAAGAGCTCGTACAGTCCGGGGAGCGTGTTGACCGGGATACGCGCCTCGCGGCAGATCTCGACGATTCGCTGCCTCACCCGGCCCGACGCCGAGGGCATGGCGATCAGGACCTCGTCCGCGCGCGTGTCGTTGAGCAGGCGCGGCAGGTCTTTGACTTTCCCGAGCACCTTGACTCCGTGCAGCCGTGAGCCCTGCTTGCGCGGGTCGTCGTCGACGAGTCCGATCGGCGTGTAGCCGAGATGACGGTACTTGTGCAGCTCCCTCAGCGTCACGCTGGCCGCGTCGCCGGCGCCCGCGATGATCACCTCCTTGCCGCGGGCGATCCGCTCGCCGGCTTTCGGGCGCTCGATCAAGGTGCGGGTGAGTAGGCGCGAGCCCGTGACTGCCGCCAGCAGCAGCAGCCAGTCGAACCCGACTATTCCGCCCGGCAGCCGGAACTGCGCCGGCGTGAAGCCCTCGTAGAAGACGATCGCGTCGGCGACGGCGCAACCGGCGGTGACTCCCAGGGCCAGCAGCCAGATGTCGCGTGTCGAGACGTAGCGCCACCAGCGCGTGTAGAAGCCGAAGAGCGTGAACACCACCAGCTTCGCGACCACGACGATAGCGAACGGTTCGAGCCCCAGGAAATTGCCGTAGGGAACCTTGATCGAGCCCAGACCGAAGCGAAAGACGAAGGCCAGGTACCAGGCAGCCGCTATAAACGCACCGTCAGCGGCCAGCTGCCAGAGGCGGTGCCGGCTGAGCAGGTTCACGGGCCTGGCGTTGCGGCCGCGTCGCGCAGAGTCGCGATCACGCGCTCCTGCTGCTCGCGCGAGATCCCGCCCCAGAGCGGCAGGCAGAGATTCTCGTCGGCGGCCAACTCGGTCTCGGGCAGATCGCCCTGCTTATAGCCGAGGTGCGCCATCGATGGTTGCAGGTGCAGTGGCACCACGTAGTGGCAAGCGTGCCCGATTCCGGCTGCGGCGAGCGCATCGCGGAACTTGTCGCGCTCGGGGCTGCGAACGCAGAAGAGGTGGTAGACGTGACCGGGCTCGTCGGCCGGCAGCTCGACCAGATCGCCGAGGCCGAGCTCGGCGTAGCGCGCGGCTCCTTCGCGGCGGAGGCTGTTCCAGCGGTCGACATGGTTGAGGAAGACGCGCAGCATCGCCGCCTGCACCTCGTCGAGGCGCGAGTTGTAGCCCACGTACTCGAACAGCTTCTTGTCGCGCGAGCCGTGGAAGCGGAGCATGCGCACTCGCTCGGCCAGCGCCTCGTCGCTGGTGGCGACCAGTCCGCCGTCGCCGAGGCAGAAGAGGTTCTTGGTCGGAAAGAAGCTGAAGGTGGCGGCGATTCCCTTCTGCGCCACTCCGGCTCCGCCGAAGGCCTGGGCGGCGTCCTCGATCACCGGCAGCCCGTGCTTGGTCAACTCGTCGGTCTTGGCCGGGCGCCCGAACAGGTGCACCGGCATGATTGCCTTGGTGCGAGGCGTGATCTTGCGCGCGACATCCACGGGATCGATGTTCATCGTCTCGCGCTCGATGTCGGCGAACACCGGCGTGGCGCCCAGCTGCGCGATCGGCTCGGCGGTGGCGTAGAAGGTGAAGGCCGGGCAGATGACCTCGTCGCCGGGGCCGATCTCGAGTGCGCTCAGAACGAGGCTGATGGCATCGGTGCCGTTACCGCACCCGATCGAGTACGCGACGCCGAGCTTCGCGGCCGCCTCGCTCTCGAAAGCCTTCACGTTCGGCCCGAGGATGAACTGCCCGGATTCGAGCACCTCCGCGAAACGCGCCTTCAGCTCGTCGGCGAGCGGCGAGTACTGGGCCTTGACGTCAATCAGCGGGATCTTAGGCATCTCGGCCAGCCAGTCTAGTCGAGCGCCACCGGCGAATAACAACTAAGGCGATAAAAGCGACGAAAATCAGGACGACAGCTATGTCGACGTAGCGAAAACTCCGCTCGACTTCGCGCCAGTTCGAGCCCAGCGCGAAGCCGATCGAAGCGAAGCCGAAGCACCAGATGATCGACGCGAGAGTGGTGAGAATCGCGAAGGTCACGAAGCGCACTCGGAAGACGCCCGCGGGAACCGAGACGAGGGAGCGCGCGAAGGGCGTGATTCGTCCCAGCGGCACGGCCACGCGCCCGAAACGCGTGAACCAGCGCTCGGCGCGCTCGAGACGCTCGTGTGAGAGGTGAAGCCAGCGCCCGTGTCGCTCGAGCAGCGGCCGACCGCCGTAGATGCCGATCGCCCAGCCGAAGAGCGAACCGAGCGTGTCACCGGCGATGCCTGCGACCACGATCGTCACGTATGCCCACGGTCTCGACTCGACGCGGTGACCGAAAACGACTACCGACTGCGAAAAGGCGCCCGCCGCCAACGCTCCGGCGTACAGCATCACCAGCTCGCCGCCGGCGGGAAGGATAGCGCTGAGAGCCATCAGGCCGAAGACGGCTTCGACTCCGTGACTGCCGATGAGGGCGGTGAAGTGGTCGGTGAGAAAACCGGAGATCGATGCGATCAGCATCCGCGCCAGTCTAGATGCCGCTACTTGGAGAGGCGCCGTACCTGGAAGCTACGCGTCAGCTCGACCGGGCCGGCCGCGGTAGAGGTCTGGACGCGCACCTGGTAGAGACCGCTGAGAACGAGCTGCCCGTACCTGTTGCGGCCGTTCCAGCTAGCGGTCAGGGTCCCGGCCGGCGCGGACGTATTAAGCACCGTTCTGATCAGGTTTCCGGCCGCGCTGTAGACGCTCACCGTGGTTTTCGCCGAGCGCGTCAGGAGTACTTGAATGGTCAACTTGCTCCCCTGCGTGCGCAGGCGAAGCAGCGAGGGTTGGAGCGACAGGAAGCCGAGCGTGTTGTCGAGCTGGAACGTTCGCTCGGCGCTCGAGCTCCTGCCCAGATCGTCCGTGGCCGTGATCGTCCAGTGCCAGATACCCTCCGGCTCGGGCGTTCCGCCGGCGTTCCGCCCGTTCCAGACGAACGAGTAGACGCCTGGCGCCTTGGCTCCGGAGTCCGTCAGTCGCGCCTGCCCGTCCGGCCCGACCAGGGTTGCGGTCACCGTCGATTGCCTGACGACCTTGTAGGCGAGCTGTTCGCTCTCGGCTACGCCGTCGCCGTTGGGAGAAAGGACAGGCTCGCTCGGCGGAGGAGCTAAGACGCCGTCGTAGGCGATCACGAGCGCGTCCGAGACACTTGTCTCCCCGTGCGGGCCGGAGGGACGGTTGAGCAGCTGTCCGTCGAAAGCCATCGTCGCTGCGGTATCCGTACCGAGTCCGCAGGCTCTGACGGCTCCCAGTCGCACCATCGTCTGAGCCAGCTCGAAGTTGGTCAGGCCGTTGCTGTAGCCGGGGCGCCCCCCGTCGACCGTCACGAGCACGATCGAGCCGTCCGCCGTCTGGCCCACGGCGCTGCGCGGCTGGCGCCGTGCGAGATCGAGCGCCGGGAAGGACTCGAGCGCATTGAAGATAGGGAGGCCGTTCGCGACCAGGAGCGGTCCGCCGCCGAGTGCGTCGGTCACGTCGTTCCAGAGCGGCGTGAGCGCGAGACGGATGGTCAGCGTCTGCCCGACCGGCGCCTCGGCCATCAGGGTCGGGATCTGAGTTCCACTCGCGACCAGAACCGCGCCGTTCGCCGGGATCGGAGTGCCGCCGCCGGTATGCGCCTCGGCGACCTGGGCGTTGAGATCGACATCCGGCACGGCTGCTGGAAAGCTGCTGAGCACCAGCTCGAGGTCGTTCGCGGCGGCCGGGGTGGCATGACCGAACGCGGGAGTGTAGAGAGTGACTCCGCTCTTCGGGTTGATGCGGTTCAGGCCCAGCGGTCGTTGCAGCTCGGAGCCCTGCCAGTAGCCGAAGAAAGAGACGTGCTCGATCCGGAGCGTTCCGTCGCTGCCGATCCCGATGCTGCTGCGATTGTCGAGCGGCGGATTGTCGAGAGCTCCCGAGCGAAGCAGGATCCCAGTCGGGATTCCGTTGCCGGGGGTGAAGAAGTCGCCGTTGACTCCGGCCGTGGTTGTCGAAGCGCTGAGCTTCTGCTCGGCCGCTGTCAACCGCCCGCGCCCGAGCAGACCGCTGTGTGTGAGCAGTGGCATGAACCTGTACAAACCCCCCGGTTTGGGGGCCGTGATCACGTTCACGACGACCGGGCCGTGCGAGGTGAGCCGCACCTGCTGCTGGTAGGTGATTCCCGGCGCGAGTGTCGTCTGCGTCACCGCGCCGGCGGGTACGGCGAGCGTTGAGACGGCGCACGCACAGACGGCGAGTACGGCGATGACGGCTCTTCGCGGCACTGACGCCAGGCACGGTAGCCGAAACGCCCGTCGGGCGAAGAAAACGCCTAACCGAGCGGGTCTACTCGTTCGCCGGCTCGATCGCCTCGAGCAGGAAGCCCAGCTCGGCCTCGGTGTCGAAGTAGGCAAACGCACCCGAGCCGTCGGCTCCGAAGCCGTAGCCGCCCTGCACGCAGGCGATGCCCGCCGCGGCCATCTGCGCGATCGTCTCGTCCACCGAGGCGACGATCACGCCCAGGTGGTGCAGACCCTCGCCGCGGCGCTCGAGCCAGTCGGCCTGGATCGAGGGGCCCTCTAGCGTCTGCAGCAGCTCGAGCTGCGGATCCGAGCCGGAAAACGCCAGGCGCATCAGGGAGTCGGCTGGCTTGCCCCTGTAATGCATTCCGTGCAGGTTCTGGGGCCCATTCTCGGCGAAGATCCAGTCTTCGATTCCCCAGAGCTTGCCGTAGCGGGCTGCAGCCTCGCGCACGTCGTGAACAACGATGCCAATCTGGGAGGGACGGGCGCCGAGAAGCTGCTGGATCACGGAGGGGAGCCTAACGTGCCTGGGCGCGATTCGCAGCGGGAGTGTGGCTACTCCCAGACCTTGATCTGGCTGTAGTACGTGTCCCGCTGCACCGGTGTCTTGCCGAAGGCGCGGATCAGGTGCACGAGTTCCTCGGTGGTTGTGGTGAAGTGCGTGCCGGCCGAGGCGACGACGTTCTCCTCGATCATGGTCGAGCCGATGTCGTCGGCGCCGAAGGCGAGCGCGAGCTGCCCGATCTTCAGGCCCTGGGTTAGCCAGCTGGCTTGGATGTGGGGGACGTTGTCGAGGTAGAGGCGACTGACGGCTTGGGTGAGCAGGTAGTCGAACGGGGTCGGGCGCGTCTCCTCGGCGACCTTCTCCTGCAGGCGGTTGCCATCGCGCTGGAAGGTCCAGGAGATGAAGGCGCGAAAGCCGGCAGTTTCGTCCTGCAGCTCGCGGATGCGGCGCATGTGCTCGACGCGCTCGGCGAGGGTCTCGATGTGGCCGTACATCATCGTGGCGGTGGTCGAGAGTCCGAGCCGTTGCGCCTCTCGCATCACCGAGAGCCACTCCTCCGTCGTCGCCTTGCGTGGCGAGAGCGAGTGGCGCACCCGGTCGACCAGGATCTCGGCGCCGCCGCCCGGGATCGAGTCGAGCCCAGCCTTGTGCAGGAGCCTGATCGTCTCGGGCACCGTCATCTTCGAACGCCGCGCGATGTGCAGGATCTCCGACGGCGAGAGTGCGTGCAGATGGATCTGGTAGCGCGCCTTGATCGAGC
Source organism: Actinomycetota bacterium (assembly GCA_003170155.1). GTDB lineage: Bacteria > Actinomycetota > Thermoleophilia > Gaiellales > Gaiellaceae > Fen-549. Next base: position 18,936 of record PMZQ01000075.1, read on the forward strand.
GGAAGAGGTCGTCGTAGTAGGCGAAGCCGAGGTCGGGGTGGTGACCGCCCTGCATCAGGATGCCGGTGCCGCCGAGCGCGAGCGTCTCCTCGATCTTCTTGAACAGGACGGGCTTCGGGAGCAGGTAGCCCTGGCGGATGTCGCCGGGATCGCAGGAGAAGGCGCAGAACTCGCAGCGGACCGAGCAGATGTTGGTGTAGTTGATGTTGCGGTCGACGACGAAGGTGACGCGGCCGGGGTCGGTCTTGCGGCCCCGGATCTCGTTCGCAGTCCGTCCGACGGCGAGCAGTTCGCGCGAGCGGAGGAGCGCGAGGGCGTTCTCGTCCGAGAGGCGCTCGCCCGCGAGCGTGCGCTCGAGGATCTCGGCGACTCCGCTTGCGGTGGCGATGCCGGCGCTCATTCGCAGGTCGCCAGCTCGGGCACACGCTCCAGCGCCCCGACCGAGCAGGCCAGCTCGTAGAACCTGAGCAGACCCTCGCGCTCGCGCGGGCCGAAGTTGTAGCGCAGCTTCTCGAAGTAGCGTGCGAGGAAGCCGGCCGGATAGCCGTAGCGCTCGCTCGCTTCCTGCGCCAGGCGCTCGGGCTCCGAGCGGGCAGCCCGTACCGAGGAGAGAAGCGCCTCCTCCAACTCCGATATCCCGGGGACGGTTCCGCGCCGGTAGGCCCAGACGGCGAACACCATCGGCAGTCCCGTGCGCTCGCGCCAGATGCGGCCGAGGTCGTAGTGCGGCGTCGGATCCTCGAAGGCGCTGCGCAGAGCCGCGTCGCCGATCAGCAACTTCGCCTGCGCGGGCTCCCCGAGCGGCACCTGCTCGGCCTTCGGGAAGAGAACCTTCGCCAGCGTCACGCTGGTGGCGCTCTCGGGTGTGACCGTGATCCGGCGCAAGCGCTCGGGCGCGATGCTCGAGACGAGCTGAATCGAGTCCACCGCTCCGTCGGAGGAGACGCAGAGCCGCGGCAGCATCTCCAGCACCTCGGCGTTACGGGCGTACTCGATCGACGGGATCGCGGCCACGTCCACCTCGCCGGCGAGCAGCATCCGCGCCAGCTCGGTCGGGACGCCGGTGACTTCTTCGACGTCGGCCTGGAGCCGGTAGTAGACCGGTGCCATGTTCACGTAGGAGATCCGCCCCAACCGAATCACGCGACCGACTCCCAGCGCTGCAGCTCGTTGTAGAGGGTGTCGCGCTCGACCGGGACGCGGCCGGCGGCGCGAATGAAGCGGACGAGGCGCTCGGCACCCTGCGCGGTCTCCGTGTGTGCGCCGGCGGCGTGGAAGACCTGCTCACGCCCGACCGTGCCCTGGATGTCATCGGCTCCGAACTGCAGCGCCACCTGCGCCAGCGGCAGCCCGATCGAGATCCAGTAGGCCTTGATGTGAGCGACGTTGTCGAGCAGCAGGCGCGAGGTGGCGATCATCTTGAGATCGTCGGCGCCGGTGGGGCCGAAGCCTCCATCCAGGTCGAGGCGCGTGTTCTCGAGGTGGACGGCGAGCGGGACGAAGGCGAGGAAGCCGGCCGTCTCGTCCTGGAGCTCGCGCAGGCGCAGCAGGTGCTCGACCCGTTCCTCGACCGTCTCGACGTGGCCGTAGAGGATCGTGCAATGGCTCGGGATCTCGAGCGAGTGCGCGACTCGATTGACCTCGAGCCAGGCTTCGGCGGGCTCCTTGCCGGGCGCAATCAGCTTGCGCACCCGAGGCGAGAAGACCTCGGCGCCGCCGCCGGTGAGCGATCCCAGCCCGGCCTCCTTCAACTCGACGAGCACCTGCTCGTAGGAAAGGCTCGAGAGGGTGGAGATGTGATGGATCTCGCTGGCCGAGTAGCACTTGAGGTGCACGCCGGGCAGCGACTCGCGCAGAGCGCGCACGGTCTCCAGGTACCAGTCGAAGTCGACCTGCGGGCTCTCGCCGTTGACCAGATGGAGCTCACTGAAGGGCTCCAGCTCGAAGGCCCGCCGCGCGTCGTCCGCGAGCTCGGCGGGGTTGAAGGTGTAGGCACCCTCCTCGCGGGCCGAGCGGGCGAAGGCGCAGAACCTGCACTTGACGCGGCAGACGTTGGTCTGGTTGAGGGTGAGGTTGCGAACGAAGTAGGCCTCGTCGCCTCCACCGCGCAGCCGCCGGGCGCGCTCGGCGAGCTGGCCAAGCGCGAGCAGGTCGTCCGACTCGAACAGGGCGACGCCGTCGGCGAGATCGAGGCGCCCGCCGTTTTCTACCTTCTCGCGCACGAGCTCGAGCGCGGCGCCGCTGGTCTGCGCGGCCATGCTCATCTCGTTCTCTCCACGACGACCTGAGCGAGTGCTTCCAGCGCACGCGCGTGGCAGTGCTCGTCGAGGTGCTCGCAGGCCTCGTGCGCATACTCGCGAGCGATCTCGCGGGAGCGCGTGAGCGCTCCGGACGCCGCCACGCGCTCGAGGGCTCCGGCGCAAGATCCTCCTGCCAGAGCGGCCCGGACCAGCTCGTCGCGCTCGGCCGCCAGGAGCAGAGGCACGGTCGGGATGCCTTCACGCAGGTCGGCGCCGGGCATCTTGCCCGTCTCTCCCGCCTCGGCCACGCAGTCGAGGATGTCGTCGACGATCTGAAAGGCGATGCCGAGCGCGAGCCCGTAGTCGCCGAGAGGGCTGGAGACGTCGCCGGCGCCGAGTCGGCAAGCCACCGAGAAGAGCGCTCCGGTCTTGCGTGCGCACCGCTCCAGCTGAGCGTCGACGCTGATGGAGGGGTCGAAGAGCTGCTCGCGCTGCAGCGCCTCGCCCTGTGTGAGTGCGAGCGCCGCCCCGGCGAGCGCCTCGAGCGCGCCCGGATCGCCCTCACGGGCCAGCTCCGAGAAGGCGAGCGCAAACAGGCAGTCGCCGCTGGCCATCGCTATCCGCTTGCCGAACGCGCTCCAGGTCGAAGGGGCACCGCGGCGCAGCGTCGCTCCGTCGATCAGGTCGTCGTGAACGAGCGAGGCGAGGTGGACGAGCTCGACCGCGACCCCGGCGGCGACCGGCGCAGGCCGGTCGATCGGCGAGGAGAGAAACACCAGCAGCGGTCGCAGCCGCTTTCCGCCCGCGTGCAGGGTCTGGGAGGCGGCTTTGTCGATGACGCCGTCACCGCGCCCGAACAGGCTGTCGAGCCGCAGCTCGACCGCTTCGAGATAGCTCGCGAGTCCGGGCGTGCTCCGGACCAGCTCGAGCGGCTCGTACGATCGGACCGCGCTCACCGCGCGACTCCCGTGTGAAGCGCCACGATCCCGCCGGCAAAGAGGCGATAACCGATCTGCTCGAAGCCGGCCCGTGCGATCCGGCCGGCGAGCTCCTCGGAGGTCTGGAACCGTCGAACGCTGGCGGGCAGGTAGGTGTACGCCGATCCCCCCGGAAGGAGCTTCCCCGCCAGGGGCACGATCAGATCGAACCAGAGTCGGTAGAAGGGAGCGAGCAGTCCGCGGGGTCGAGAGAGCTCGAGAACGCCCAGGCGTCCTCCGGGCTCGAGCACGCGTCTCAACTCGCGCAGCGTTCCGTCCAGATCCAGGACGTTGCGCAGTCCGAAGCCGACGGTCGCCGCCTGGAAGCCGGCATCGGGAAAGGGGAGCCGCGACAGATCTCCACGAACCCACTCGATCGCGCCGGATTTCTGCCGGGCGCGCTCGAGCATCGGCTCGGAGAAGTCGATGCCAACGACCTGTCCGGCGCCCGCGAGCAGATCGGCGAGCGCCAGTTCGCCCGTGCCGCAGGCGGCGTCGAGGACGCGATCGCCGGGGCGGACGACTCGTTGAGCCGTCCGCTCGCGCCAGCGCCGGTCGAGCCCGGCCGTCATCAGCCGGTTCATCCGGTCGTAGGCCGGCGCGATCCGGTCGAACATCGTCCGAACCGCCTCCGGCTCGAGGGTACCGTTCGCGACGCTCACTTTCCTCCTTCTCCCCAGCGTGACCCCAGCTCATGCTCGAGGCCGAGCTGGTCGAGCACCCGCGCAATCACGGTGTCGACCAGATCCTCGAGCGTGCGCGGCCGGCTGTAGAAGGAGGGAGCGGCGAAAACGATCGTCGCCCCGGACCGGCGCAGTGTCGAGAGCGCTTCGAGATGGACGAGCGAGAGCGGAGTCTCGCGCGGCACCAGTACAAGCTTGCGCTCTTCCTTGAGCGCCACCGCGGCGGCGCGGTGAATCAGGTTTGAGCCGGCGCCAGCGGCGATCTGGCCGGCGCTCGACATCGAGCAGGGGCAGATGACGTAGGCATCGACGCGAGCGGAGCCGCTCGCATACGGCGAGCCGTACTCGCTCGGATCGAAGATGCGCACGGTCTCACCGACGGGCGTGGTCAGACGCGCGAGCGTCTCGTCGCGCGCCAGGCGCGGGTTGTCGTAGAGCTCGGTGGCGAGCACCTGGGCGCCCGCGTCCGAGACGCACAAACCAACCTCACACCCTGCGCCTGTGAGCAGCTCGAGCAGCCTCGCCGCATACGGCATTCCTGAGGCGCCTGTTATGCCGAGAAATACTTTCACTGATACCTCAGTTGGAGCCTAGCGCGGTTGGGAAAACCGACGACGGGTCCCCCTTCTTTTACCCGGATGGAATCCGTCCCTGGAGAGGGTGCCGCGTTTGCGCCGGTCCGTCTAGAGCTGGATGCCGTACTCGCGCCAGCGCCGGTCGACCAGCTCGCGGACGACCCCGGTCATCTCGATCTCCTGCGGCCATTCGCGGGCTCCCTCGGCGACCTCCTTGCGCGTGGCATCGATGCCGATCTTGCCTCCGAAGCACTCGAGTGTGGCCGAGTGATCGAGCTGGTCGAGCGGCCCCTCGACGATCGTGACGTCGCGCTTCGGATCGACGTTCGCGCAGACGTGGAAGAAGACGTCCTCGTAATCGTGCGGGTTGACGTGCTCATCGACCACGACCACTGCCTTGGTCAGGCTGAGCATCCCGAGCCCCCAGACGGCGTTCATGACCTTGCGCGCCTGGTTGGGGTAGTCCTTGCGGATCGAGACGATGGCGCAGTTGTGGAAGGCGCCCGCGACCGGCAGGTCGAGGTCGACGATCTCGGGCACGGCGCTCCTGATCGCAGGCAGGAACAGGCGCTCGCTCGTCTTGCCGAGCCAGGCGTCCTCGGCGGGCGGCTTGCCGACGACGATCGAGGTGTAGATGGCGTCCGAGCGCATCGTCATCGCCGTCAGGTGGAACAGCGGGAACGAGCCTGCGGGAGAGTAGAAGCCGGTGTGGTCGCCGAAAGGTCCCTCGATTCCGACCTCGCCGCGCTCGACATAGCCCTCGAGCACGATCTCCGCCTCGGCCGGCACGTCGATCTCGACGGTCTTCGCCTTGACCAGCTCGACCGGCTCGCCGCGCAGGAGCCCGGCCAGCATCAGCTCGTCAAGGCCGCGTGGAAGTGGCGCCGTGGCGGCGTAGGTGGTCGCCGGGTCGAGCCCGATCGCGACTGCCAGCTCGAGCTTGCCCTCCATCTCGCGCCAGCTGGCGGCGGCGTCCTTGTGCAGCTGCCAGTGCATGAAAGTCGTTCGCGCGTCGATGACTTGCATCCTGTACATGCCGACGTTGCGGGCGCCCGTGCGGGGGTCGAACGTGATCACCGCTGGAAGCGTGATGAAGGGCGCCGGATCACCCGGCCAGCAGCGCTGCACGGGCAGCAGCCCGAGATCGATCTCGTCGCCTTCGAGAACGATCTCCTGGCAGGCGCCGCGCCGTACCCGTCTCGGCTGCGAGTTCTTGGCCGCCGACTTCAGCTCGCGCAGCTTGCCCAGCTTGGCACGGGCTCCCTGCGGCGGCTTCAGCTCCACCAGCGAGGAGATTCTGGCCGCCGCTTCGTCCAGCGACTCCACCCCGAGCGCCAGGCACATCCTTCTCTCCGTCCCGAACTGGTTGATCAGGAGCGGGTGCTCGGAGCCCTTCGGGTGCTCGAACAGGAGCGCCGGACCGCCCGCCTTGACCGTGCGGTCGGCGATCTCGGTGATCTCGAGGTCGGGATCGACCTCGGCGCCGACACGAGTCAGCTCGCCCAGACGCTCGAGGAGCTTGATCCACGCTCGCAGGTTGAGCGGCGCTGCCATGCCGCCAGTCTCGCACACTCGGTCGGCGGCTCCGTGCGGCCAGGCGCGACTGGCCTTCCGGAGCCGCCTGACGCTGTTGAGCGCACTTCGCTCTCCGGAGCCGTGCTGAAGCACTGTCTCCTCCGGCGAAACACACTCAACAGCGCCCCGAGTGCGCGAGACGGCGATTCTCGGCGGTCGGGTGATGGCGCTGTCCGGCCAGGCGCGTCTGGCCTCCCGAAACGACCTCGCACCACTGACCGCACTTCGCTCTCCGGGTCTGTGCTGAATCACTGTCCCCTCCGGCACCGCACCGCCAGCGGCGCCCCGAGAGTGCGAGAGGTATATAGGTTTGAACCCGTTTAGTTCCA
>PMZQ01000090.1:0-13656 GCA_003170155.1 Actinomycetota bacterium
AGTTCCTGTTTGCTACGAGCGAAACTGACGCGGGCGGCGTTGACCACCGAGAGGTCGCTGGCCATCGCGTCGTCGAGGCGGACGAAGCCGTGATCAAGAACGGGGATGGCGCCTTCTGGAACGTCTGCGCTGGCCACAGAAGGAGCTTAGATAAGGTGGTGGATGGCGCGGACGAAAGAGCGCCGGGTCGCGCTCACGCGCCGATCACGGTCAGCTGCCAGCCGGGGTCGCAACTGCCGTCGAAGGCCACCAGCAAGATCCGCTGCCACTCCCCGAGCTGCAGGCAGTGCGAGAAGAAGGGGATCTGCTCGCCGCGAGGGCCGAGCAGAACGGTGAGCAGTGCCTCACGCTCGGCCCGCTCGCAGGGAACGAGACGCTCGAGCAGGGTCTCGAAGTCCTCGAAAATCCCTGACTCTCGTTCGTTGAGACGCACCAGCGCACGCTCCTCGCGCGGCGAGACGAGCGCGATGCCGCTCTCGTAATCGCACCCGGCGAGCGCGCGTTTGACGTCGTTCGTGATATCGAGCACCGAGAGCGTCGGGAGCGCCGCGGCAATCGAATAAGGGATCTCGATACTCGTCATGGGGTTCAGGACGCCGGCGCGTGCTCTCCAAGAGTAGTGATTCCTGATCGCCGGAAGCGCCGTTGCTGAAACCACGGGCGCCGTCCTCCGATCGCCAGTGAGAGGAGAAAACCCCGAGACCGAACTCCGCGATCGACATCCGACCGGCCACTAGATTGCGATCGCACTGGACTCACGCGAGGAAGTGTCTTCTCGCTAGCGCCGCATCAACTCGGCGAGATGGAAAGCCAGATCGAGCGACTGGCGCGCGTTCAGGCGCGGGTCGCAAAGCGTCTGGTAGGCCTCTTCCAGCCCCGCTTCGGAAAGCTGCTCGCCGCCGCCGAGGCACTCGGTCACGTCACCGCCGGTGATCTCCAGATGCACGCCGCCGGGCCAGGTGCCCTCTGCGCTGTGGGCGGCGAAGAAGCCCTCGATCTCGGCCATGATGTCGCTGAAGCGGCGCGTCTTGCGGCCACTCTCAGTCGTGATCGTGTTGGCGTGCATCGGGTCGCAAATCCAGACGACCGGAGATCCGGAGTCGCGCACGGCGGCCAGGATCGGCGGCAGCGCATGCTCGATCAGACCAACGCCTATGCGGGTGATCAGAGTGAGCCGGCCGGGGATCTTCTCGGGATTGAGCCGCTCGCACAGCTCGAGCACCTGCTCGGGAGTGGCGCTGGGACCGAGCTTGACGCCGATCGGGTTGTGCACTCCGGAGAAGAACTCGACGTGGGCGCCGTCCAGTTGCCGCGTACGCTCGCCGATCCAGAGCATGTGCGCCGAGCAGTCGTACCAGTCGCCGGTGAGCGAGTCGCAGCGAGTGAGCGCCTCCTCGTAGTCGAGCAGCAGCCCCTCGTGGCAGGTCCAGATGTCGACCTGGTGTAAGGCGGAGTTGTGCATATCCACCCCGCAGGCGCTCATGAAGGCGAGCGCACGATCGATCTCGCTGGCGATCTGCTCGTAGCGGCGGCCTTCCGGTGAGGCGGTCACGAACTCCTGGTTCCAGGCGTGCACCTGCGAGAGATCGGCGAAGCCGCCCTTGGTGAAGGCGCGCAGCAGGTTGAGCGTCGAGGCAGCCTGGTTGTAGGCCCTGAGCATGCGCGTGGGATCGGGGACGCGAGCCTCATCGGTTTCCTCTTCGGAGTTGATCATGTGCCCGCGGAAGGAAGGAATCTCGCGGTCGCCGACCTTCTCCGTAAGCGACGAGCGGGGCTTCACGAACTGCCCGGCGATGCGCCCCATGCGCACAATCGGGACACTCGCAGCGTAGGTCATGATGGCGGACATCTGCAGGATCACCTTCAGGCGCTCGCGGATCGAGATCGCCGAGTGCTCGTGGAAGGACTCGGCACAGTCGCCGGCCTGGAGGCAGAAGGCCTTGCCGGCCGAAACCTGGGCGAGCGACTCCCGCAAACGACGGGCTTCCCCGGCGAAAACGAGCGGCGGCTGAGAGCGCAGCTCTTCGACGACCTCGGCGGCGAGGTCGGAAGCGGGCCAGTCCGGTTGCTGGACCGCTGGATAGGCGCGCCAGGAAAGCGGATGCCAGGTTTTCGCCGTCATACGCACATATACGTTACTTGCGAGTGCTCGATCCTCGCAGCGTTCGCTCGCAAGCTGTTCGAGGCCCCGTGCCGACAAAGGCCTATTCCGGAGGGATGTGCAGACCTACCGGGATAGGCCCTAAGCTTCGAGGCGATGGCCCTAACCGTCGTCGGCTCGGTCGCATTCGACAGCATCACCACTCCCTTCGGAACGCGCGAGCGCGTGCTCGGCGGCTCGGCCGTACATTTTTCGCTCGCAGCCAGCTACTTCACCCAGGTGCGACTGGTAGGAGTCGTGGGTGACGACTTCGGCGAGAGCGAGCGGGCGGTGCTCGAAGGGCGCGGGATCGACACCCACGATCTCGAGGTGGTGCCGGGCGGCGAGACCTTCTTCTGGCGCGGGCACTACGACTTCGACCTGAACACCGCCAAGACACTGGAGACGCGCCTGAACGTCTTCGCCGACTTCCAGCCCAAACTCTCCGATCTCTCGCGTTCCTCGGAGGCGCTCTTCCTCGCGAACATTCAGCCCGACCTGCAGCGACAGGTGCGCGAACAGTGCCCTGAGGCCACCTTCGCCGCGCTCGACTCGATGAACTACTGGATCGAGAGTGCGCGCGACTCGCTCGTCGAGGCGATCAAGCTGGTCGACGCGGTGCTGCTCAACGACGCCGAGGTACGCCAGCTCACCGACGAGGCGAACCTGAGCCGCGCGGCCAGGCGCATCCGCGAGTGGGGCCCGAGCATGATCGTGGTCAAACAGGGCGAGTACGGCGCAGCTCTATTCACCGAGGAGGGGTTCTTCTCGCTACCGGCCTACCCGCTCGAGAGCGTCACCGATCCGACCGGCGCCGGCGACAGCTTCGCCGGTGGATTCGCCGGCTTCCTCGCCGCGCACGCCGGAAGCAGGCTGAGCGAAGATCTGGTCCGAGCCGCCATGGTCTACGGCTCGACGATGGCCTCCTTCAACGTCGAAGAGTTCGGCACCGAGCGAGTCGCCCGCCTCACCCCTCCCGAGATCGAGTCGCGCTTCAGCGAGTTCCAGCGCATTACACGTTTCGAGCAGATGGATCTTCCGCAACCGCGGAGCTGAGCGCCCGAAGCTACGGTCGCGACCGTTTCGGCCCCCCTAATAGCGCGGGCGCCTGATTGGAAGACAGCGCCGCCTCCGCCAGACGCCGCTCGAGCTCGCCGAGATTGGTATGAGTGGCGAGAACCAGATAGCGCCGGCCGACCTCGGCGGGAAACATCCCGCTCTTTCCTCCGCTGACCGAGAACCCGCCATCTTCAAGCCAGTAGTCGCTAACCCGGTCGCTGCGATCGATCGGGTCTACCGGGTCTCCGCGGAGGACACGCTCGACCCGGGAGCGAGCCCGACAGATGATCATCCCCGCGGGATCCCGCGGTGAGACGTTCTCTCCGGGACCGATCGTTACAACTCGCCCGACGGAAACTGCGTCGGCCTCTTGAATCGCCAGATCGAGCGTCTCGTGGATCGTTTTTTACTTCCCGCTCGACCGGCGCAGATCCGGAAAGGCTCGAGCGCCAGGGCCGGAAGCTCGACCTGACGGAGTGCCTGCACGGGCGCCGGCTCCTTCTGCCTCGTCAGTCCGGTAGCCGCGATCACCGCTCCGGTAGTGCAGATTGCGATCGCGAAAAACGGCATTGCGAGCGAGCACAGGCGGATCCATGCTCGTTTCGGGTGCCGGCGAGCGCCCCCGGATCCCCGTCGATCGAGCGACGCGCGAGCGCGGCGATGCGATCCTGGACCTCCCCGGTCACCCATTAAGAGCAGAGAGCGCGGGCGAACGTTTGCGTCTCGAGGCACGCCCGCCGGATCTCTACGGTGTCGGCCGTACCCGAATCAGTAGAAATCACCTCCCGAAACAGGTTTCGCCGGTGCGGCTCTCAGGATAGAAAGATGTCTGCCGATGATCGAGACGAGATGACGCTGAAAGAACTCAACTACCGCGCCAGAGACGGCTTCGAGGTTTCGCTTCTGTGGAGCCCGGAGTCGGGTCAGCTCGCGGTCGTCGTCGTCGATGAAGCCGGGGGCGAGGAATTCGCTATGGAAGTCGAGCCAGGCGAGGCGATGGAGGTCTTCCGTCACCCCTTCGCGTATGCGAACAGCCGCCGGCTCGAGTTCCGGCGCCCGCTCGTCTCCGTGGCCGCCTGAACTTGCGCCGCAGCGTATGCCGTTAATTGGGCAGACTGATCGAGACCGTCTTCTTCGGCGGAGCTGTACTCGTCCAGGTCAGATATCCGCTCTCGAAGAACTCGGGCTTCAGCATCGTGGCCGCTCCACCCAAACTGCGAATGATCCAGATCCGCTCGTGGCAGCCCGCGTCGCCGCAGTTTTTCGTCTGGCGCTTGTAGGCGATGTAGACGCCGTGGGGCGACCAGACGGGCTGGTAGCCGTAGCGCACGAGCAGCCGCGGCGCTCCGCCTGAGAGCCCGATCACGTAGACGCCCTCGGCGCCGCTGAAGGCCACCCTGGTTCCGTCAGGAGAGAAGGAGGGGTTGTCTCCGCGCACGAGGAAGCGAGCGTGGCTCCCATCCGCGCCCATCACCCAGATCGCGTGGTGCTCGGGACGGGCCGAGCTGCCCCGTACGAAGGCGATCATCGACCCGCCGACCGACCACTTCGGCTCGGTGGCGCTCTCGTCGCGGAACAGAAGCTGCGCCGGGCCTTTCCCGCTCGGATCGGTTCGGTAGATCCCCTCCTCGCCCGCGAACACGATCGAGTGGCTGTCCGGAGCCCAGCCGGCGTCGAAGTTGGGGCGCGTCAGCGCGGGAGGCAGCCCGCGCACCAGCCTCGCCTGCCCGCCGGCCGAGGGACCTGTCCAGATGCCGTTGGTCGTGTCGAAGACCACCCGGCGTCCGTCAGGTGACAAGGCCGCCTCTCCGGCCCAGTCGGAGCCGAACTGAATCTGATGCTCGCTCGAGCCGTCGACGGCAAGCAGCCAGAGCGTGCCGCTAGAGGTGACTCCGATCGTCCCATCCGACGGCAGGGGCGGCGGCTGTGAGCGCTGGTGGGATCCGGATCCGCAAGCACCGAGAAGCGCCGGAATCAGAAGAGTCGAGGCTAGAAGCAAACATCGGCGAACGGCCATGACGACCCATTCCAGCATCTCGAGCGACGGTCTGCGCGGCGAAACGCGCGCCGGCGACTCGCTGCCCCGAGCCGCGGACCCCCTCCGAAGGCCTGGCCGGACCGCTGATACTCGCTCGGTTCCGCGACGCTAGCGCCACCTCGCCTAGCCGGACTCGCCGCAGCCGGGGATCGAGGTCGAGATAGGATGGGCAACCTCGCCGATCATCTCTCCGGATCGAAAGCGACCGGCTAAGGAGGAACCGTGATCCCCAAGGAAATCCAGGCCTGCATCTTCGACCTCGACGGGGTCATAACCGACACCGCCTCGGTTCACGCCGCGGCCTGGAAGCGGATGTTCGACGACTTCCTCCGCTCGCGCCCCGACACTTCCGGGGAAGATCTCCGCCCGTTCGAGCCGGTCGACTATCGCCGTTACGTGGACGGCAAGCCACGCTACGACGGTGTCCAGAGCTTTCTCGAATCGCGCGCCGTCTCGCTGCCGTACGGCTCGCCCGACGACCCGCCCGAGCTCGAGACGATCTGCGGGCTCGGAAACCGGAAGAACAAAGAGTTCCAGCGCCATCTGGACGAGAACGGGGTTCAGGTCTTCCCCGACACGATCGCTTTCATCGACGGTTTGCACCAGCGCGGAATTCGCACCGCCGTCATCTCGGCCAGTCGCAACTGCCAACCGGTGCTACGCGCCGCGGGCGTCGAGGATCTCTTCGAGACCAGGGTCGACGGCGTCGTCGCCGCCGAGCTCGGGCTCCCGGGAAAGCCCGATCCGGCCGTCTTTATCGAGGCGGCAAGGAGGCTCGAGGCCACACCCGATCGCGCGGCGATCGTCGAAGACGCGCTGGCCGGGGTCGAAGCCGGTAGGAGCGGCGGCTTTGCGCTCGTGATCGGCGTCGATCGTACGGGTCACCCCGACGATCTGCTCGAGCACGGAGCCGACGTCGTCTCGAGCGATCTCGCGCAGCTACTCGAGGATTAGCTGAAAGACCGCCGGTCGGCGCGCACGCGTGAAATATCCGCCGCAGTGGGTATAACCAGTCCGCGATGGAACGGCCTGGACGTGCGTATCGAAAAGCCGCACTCACCTTCGTAGTGCTCCTCTGCGGGGCGGGAGTGTTTGCAGCCTGGTACGCGTCCGATGACAGCCAGGCCGCGTCACCGGTGTGCCGGTCGCAAGTGCTTCGCGGCGTGCTGCCCGTCTGGGCGCGCGCAGGATTTAGCGATCCTCGTCCGCGCGGGCCGTACGTTCTAAGCGCGGCCGGGAAGATGGCCGCACTGCTTTGGGCTGATCCCCTCCTCTCGCCCCGGCCGACGGATCACAACAACAAGATCCTCTGGGTCTCACGCGTCAAGTCCGGGTCCTACTCTGACCTGCGGATCAGCGCCCAACGGATGATCGGGTCGGCCAAGGTCGGCTCACCCGTCGGGCGCAAGTTAATCGGCGGGCCGGGCCCGTCGATCATCGATATGCCCGCCGCGGGATGCTGGCGGTTCACCTTGCGCTGGTCTGGCCAGCTCGACACCCTCGATCTCAGGTACGTCGCAAACCACTGAAATACGAGGCCGTTTCGATGGACATTCTTGGCAGACAGGAGCGATGTCCGAGGATGATTAGCATTCGCCGGGGAGACCGCCGGTGACCAGCATCCTCGCCTCCTTCGCGATCAGCCTGGCGGTGAACGCCGCCTTCTTTGCCGTGGCGGCGGCGCGGAAGACCGACGTGGTCACCGATCTCTCCTACAGCCTTTCCTTCGCCGTTTTGGCGATCGGGCTGCTGCTGCTCGACGGCGCCTACTCGGCCGCCCAGCTTCTCGCCGCCGTCGCCGTGCTCGTCTGGGCCGTTCGCCTCGGCGCCTATCTCTTCGGCCGCATCCTCCGGGTCAAGGTCGACCACCGCTTCGACGACATGCGCGAGCGGCCGCTCCGCTTTGCCCGCTTCTGGTTCTTGCAGGCGATCACGGTTGCGATCGTGATGCTGCCGGTGAGCTATCTGCTGAGCCGCGCGAAAGCGCCCGCTCTCGGCGCCTGGGCGATCGCCGGCGGGGCGGTCTGGCTGGCGGGTCTCGCCGTCGAGTGGCTGAGCGACGCCCAGAAGTCTGCTTCCAAGAAAACGAGCGAGCGCTTCGTCACAAACGGCCTCTGGCGCTACTCCCGCCACCCCAACTACTTCGGCGAGATGCTCGTGTGGTGGGGGATCTTCGCCTTCGCCGTTCCGTTCCTGCACGGGCTCGCGTTCTTGGTGGCGGCCGGGCCGGCGTTCATCACACTGCTGCTTCTGTTCGTGAGCGGGATCCCGATGCTCGAGCGCAGTGCCGAGGCCCGTTTCGGCAACGACCCCGCCTACAGCGAATACAAGCGGCGCACGAGCATTCTCGTGCCCCTGCCGCCACGCCGGTAGAGCGGGGCTCTCACTCCCGCATCGCCACGACGCAGAGCGCGCCCTGGCCCGAGTGCAGCGCGGCGACCGAGGAGATCTCCTCGACGAACAGCGGCGGGAAGCCGAGCCGGCGCTCGAGCTTGGCCGCAAACTCGTTCGCGGCGACTGGATCATGCCCGTGCACCACCGCGTAGTTGCGAAGCGGCGTCTCGGCGTGGATGCGGGCGGTCATCTCGATGATCTTGGAGACGTTCTGGCGGATGCTCAGCGCCTTGCCGTAGAGGATCGATGCGCCCGCCTCGTCGACCGAGACGATCGGCTTCAGATGCAGCGCCCGAGCGAGCACCCCCTCGAGCGGACTGACACGGCCGCCCCGGATCAAGAAGCGCAGGGTGTGGACGCCGACCAGGAGATCGGCCTTGCGGGAGTAGCCGTCGATCTCGGCCACGATCTCGTCGTGGCTACGCCCGGCCGCGATTTGCTCGGCGACCCGCAGAACGATCAGGCCGAGTGAGCCGGTGAGGGTGCGCGAGTCGACGACCGAGATCTTCTTGCCGTCCTCGAGCGTCTCGGCGGCGAGGGCGCTGGTGGCGTAGGTCCCGCTCAGCTTGCCGGCGGTGTGCACCGCGATCACCGATTCGTAATGACTGGAGAGGAAGGAGTAGAGGCGCGTGAAGAGCCCGACCGCAGGCTGCGACGAGGTCGGGAAGACCTCCGCGTGCTCGGCGAGCGAGAAGAAGCGCTCGAGATCGATCGTGAGCTTGTCCAGGTATTCGCTCTTCCCGAACAGCACGTGTAGCGGCACGACGTGGATCTGGTATTGGTCGATCAACTCCTGCGGCAGATCGCAGACCGAGTCGGTCACGAGCGCGATCGGGTATTTACGCTCGTGCACGACCTCGTACTGCAGGCGCATGTCGTCGACCTTCGGCTGGATCACGCGGCCGTGCGCGCCGATCGAGGCGAAAGCCTGCGCCGGCTCGTCGGTGTGAACGTGAATGCGGGCGCGCTCGTCGTTTCCGGCCACGATCACGCTGTCGCCGAGCGGCTCGAGCACGCCTCGAAGCGCCTCGCGATCGATCATCTCCCCGACGACCATGGCCTCGGTGCAGTAGCGGAAGACCGGCCGCTCGCCACCGTGAACGTCGGAGGTCTCGTCACGCGTCTTCTTCTTGGCTCCGAGAATTGAGGTGCCGGCAGGCAGGCCGCGCTTGATGAAGCGCTCGGCGCCGGCGATGAACTCGACGAAGCCGCTCGCGCCGGCATCGACGACGCCGGCGGCCTTGAGCACGGCGAGCTGCTCGGAGGTGTGCTCGAGCGCGTGCCGCACGGACGGCATCGTTCTCGAGAAGAGCTCGTGCATCGTGGGCGCCGAGGCGACCTCGCGCCGGAGCGCCTCCGCCCAGGCGTGGATGACCGAGAGGATCGTCCCCTCCTGCGGATTGGAGATCGCCTCGTAGGCGCGGCGGCGCGCGTTCTCGACCCCGCGCACGAACGCTTCCTTCTCGATCTCGCGCGCGTGGACAAGCGACTCGGAGAGGCCGCTGAAGAACTGAGCGAAGATGATCCCCGAATTGCCGCGCGCACCCATCAGCGCCCCGTCGGCGACCGAGGCCAGCGTCTCGCCCGCAGAGTCGGAGACTTGCGCCGACTCGAGCGCATGCGAGAGGGTGGCCGTGATGTTCGTTCCCGTATCGCCGTCGGCGACCGGGTAGACGTTGATGTGGTTCAGCCGATCCTGGGCAGCGCGAACTCGCAGCAGTCCCGCATAGAACGCCTGGTAGATCTGATTTCCGTCGAGACCGCTCATGGCTGCCCGTCGCCAGCTCGTGCGAGAGAGTTGCAGCCTAGCGTTCGTCTCGCCTGCGTGCGGTCGAAGGCGACCACACCGGCGCTCGAAAAAGAGTGCGGATCGACTGAAAGAGCGACGAAGGAGCCGCTCCGTCCCTCGCTCACGGAAAAACTCGCTCACCTCGTTTGCGGCCGCGCACCCTCGCGCAGGCAGGTTGCGAGACCTCACCCACAAGGTCTCGGCACATGTTGGAGGCCGTCCAGCGTTTCCGGCCCCGGAGAGCGCACTACCCCGCCTAGCTGGCGGCGAACTCGTTGACCCACAGGGTCGCGTTCGAGTACTTGTCGAGATGGGCGACCTTCATGACCGCGATTCCCTCGCTTCGCCACTCGGGCTCGAAGAGGTTCTCGCGATGCCCGGGCGAGTTGAGCCAACCGTCGAGCGCCACGCGCGGCGCACCGAGCCGCCCCTCGCCGATGTAAAGGTTCTCGCCCCAGTCACCGTAGTAGCCGGCGGCGCGCGTATCGGCGTCTGGGGCGTCGCCGCAAGCGTCGTGGGCGAACTCATTGCAACGCACGATCTTGTCGGCCTTAAGCAGAGAAGTGTCGTTCAGCAAGGGGTAGGTGACGAGCGTGGGAAGACCGCGACGATGCCTGACGTAGTTGACGAGGCAGACCATGATGTTCGCCTGCTGATCGAGGGGAAGATCGGTCCGCTCGCCGCCCGGGCAGGTCTGCTCGTCGGCGAGGTAGCTCTTCCAGGGATCGTTCGCGGGATAAAGATCGCCCTTCCGGATCGTCAACGCCGGCAAGCCGGGCACGATAGTGAACTTAAGGGCGCCGACCCGGGACTGTTCCTCGCCGGAGAAGTCCGACCGGCCGCTGCGCACCCACTTGATACCGACGACGGCCAGCAGCAAGACGATCGACACCGCCAGCACGAAGACAGAGCCGAAACGGAACCGCTTCGGCGGCGGAGGCTGCGGCTGCGCGTACCAGTCCCTGTCTTCGACAGCCATTGTCTGTTCCTATCGACGCACGGTCGCCGCGAGTTGACCCCTCGGGTCGTTGTTTCGCGAGTCCAACCGGGGAGAAAAATGTGGCCCATCTGGCTGCGCCGAGTAGACCACGCGGCGAGCGGAACGAAGGGTTACGCGAGCTCGGCGCGTACCGTACCATTGAACGTCTGATTCGCTTGAAACCCGATACCCGGGCGTTTCTCCACCACCGTCCCCCGGCCGAGAAATAGGTGGTCAAGGTGAACCGCCAAGGTGCCGATCTATCGCCCGTGCCTCGCCGCAACCGTCACTACAGCTTGTTATGCCTGCTCGCCTGCGTTTGCGCAGCGGCACTGGCGGCTCCCTCCGCGACAGCGAAGCAGAGTGCAACGAAGTCCTGGGCGCAGCCGCAGATCAAGGAGGTCGTCGCACACGGACTGATGGCGCCGAGTGTCGCCTCGTTCCACGCGAACGATCGGCTGACTCAAACGGAACTGAACAAGTTGCTGCCGGCGCTTCCATCGGAGCTGACCACCGAGACCGGTACCACNNACGACCACCGAGCCGACCGGCACGACGACCGAGCCGACCGGCACGACCACCAACCCGACAACCACGACGCCGAGCACGCAGCCGCCGGGCTCGCCGGAACCGGGCGCGCAAGTAGCCCTCGACACGTTCGACGCGGCGCTAGTCGATCAGCTCGGGCTGGCCGGCGCCGCGACTCGATTCCGCGACGCCGCCCGGCGTGCGGGACTGGCTCCTCCCAAGCGCTTCGGCACCGAGATCGTCGCTCGCCTGCTCGCGCTGCGCACGAACCACCCCTTTGGCCAGGACAAGCTCGAGCTGCTGCCGACCGACCCGATCACTCGCGCCGAAGCTGCGTACTCGGTTGCGCAGGTGCTCTCGTTCCGAAGTGGAGAGGTGCAGTGGGTCGACGACATCTCATATGAACTCACGCTGCCGACGCTCAGCTCCTGGCAGAGGCGCATCCTCAACTACGCCGTCAGCTTCGTCGGCTACCCCTACATCTGGGGTGGATCGAGCCCGAACACGCAGACCGTCTTCGGCCAGACGGTGCCGGGTGGCTTCGACTGCTCGGGCTTCGTCTGGCGCGTCTACAAGCTCCGGCACTACGCCGGTGAGGGACGACTGAGCGCGACACTACAAGGCCGGACGACCTTCACGATGTCGGTCGAGGTACCGGCCTCCAAGCGCATCGGTTTTGCCGCGCTCCAGCCCGGCGACGTGATCTTCTTCGGCGCTGCGGGCCCGCGCTCCAAGTGGTGGCAGATCACGCACACGGCTATCTACCTCGGCGACAACTGGTTCATCCAATCCTCGAGCAATGGTGTCGACGTCGTCCCGCTCGAGGGCTGGTACCGGACCCAATTCGCCTGGGCCCGGCGACCGCTGGCCGAGGCTGGGCTTACGAACGTGTACTCGGTTCAGCCTTCGTAAGCGGGATCAAAACCAAGAGCGACCGCTCGTCAGACGGTGAGGATGTAGAGCTCGCGAGCGTGATCAGGCTCGCCGGCTCCTGGCGGCAGCTCGCACACGCGCCGTAGCGGCCCGGTTTCGAGCCGGTAGGGCCGGCCCGGCCACACCGCGTCAGGCGCCTCCCGCCTACCCGACCAACCTGCCGACCGCCGGGGGTTGCCGGTACGATCGGAGTCCGAGGCCAACTCCTCGAGATCTCGCCCTTTCGCTCGGGTTTGTGATGACGGCTCTGGATATCTTCGTTCTCATCAGTGGCACCTTCAGCGTGCTTTCGGTTCTCCCGCTCATGTATCTCGCTGTGCGGAGCGTTCGCGACGCCAAGGATCTCCGCAGAATCCAGTACGAAATTACTGGTCTTGTTACCGAGGCCAAGGAGATCAGCGAAGAGGTGCACGCACTCCAACGCGAGATCCAGAGCGACCAACGAGATGCGAAAACCGACGGCGAGCACACCCGGCGCACGGTTGAACGCGTCAGCGAAACCGTTGATCAGGTCAGTTCTGCGGTCGAGAACGTCAACGAAGTTGTCACGGCCGAGGCCACTGCGCCCCACCGCGGTGGCAGCCGCTAGAGCGGATTGCTGCCCTCCTACGCGGCGTCTCTACTGGTAGACGAGAGCGTCGCGGGTCCGAGCGGAGATCTGAGTAGCGAGGGTCAGATCTGGCTCCAGCAGTGGAAGCCGGGGCGCACTGCTCGAGACGCCGAAGGACTATTGGACGCGGAGAGGACGCTGGAGACGCGGTCTCTGACCCGCACCTAGGCAACAGACAGCCGAGGAGGACAGGCGGTGCCACGCCCTCTCGAGCGAGCTGCGCCGTCTAGCCCCGGCGAGCCTCACCGATTCGGAACTGAGCGTAAGGAGACCTCGATCTGCCGAAACTGCCTTGCGTACGAGTCGGGATCGCTTAATGTTGCTAGAGAGCGCCTGCGAAAACGGAGGGGTGATGAAGATGAAGACTCGCTGGCTTTGCTGTCTACTCGTGCTCGGACTGGTGATCGGGGTGACGCTTCTGGCTGGTTCCGCAGGAGCACAGGCGGTGAAACCTACCGCCAGGCCCAACTGGCAGCTGCATTCTTTGCCGGCGCTGCCTCACTACACCATGTACGTCTACAAAGCCAAGGTTGGAATCAAGGGTGGCACGACGCTAAGTAACGCCTACAGCGGCACTGGTTCTGTAGGCGACGTCCAGCACGAAAGCTCGACAGACTCTTTCAGCGTGGACGGAACGATCAGCGGGCTGATTTTCTACACGGGCAAGGTCCCGAGTAGCGTGCCCCACACATTAGGCTCCGGCGTTCCGACCGTCGTCAACGGAACATGGACCGACCAGGGCGAAAAGTGGTTGGACCCGGCCCACGGTACGACGGAGCCGTTCACGTGCGGCGGCACGATCGTCTCGACCGCCCCTCCGGGGAACATGAGCTACAAGGCCACGCGAAGCGCCTCCAACATCAAGTTCACCCTCCAGGCGCAAACCGTGCAGCTCACGAACAGGCCTCCGGAGGCCTGTCCCAACGATTCGCGCGCAGCGTCCCTGGGAGGGATCGAGTCGGACGTCTACATAACCCAGTTCTCGGTTCCGAAGAGCAAGCTCGGCCTCAAGACGATCGTCGAGAAGATCAGCGGCCCGCTCGCGAAGTACCGCTCCTACCTCTCCGTAGTCTGCAGCGGTAACGAGAGCGGCTGCACCTACAACATGGCCTGGCAGGGCACCGTGCGCTTCACCCGCGTGCACGTGTTCAAGATAGGTTGATGAAGGTAGGTACTTGACGCACTC
>PMZQ01000090.1:13746-14434 GCA_003170155.1 Actinomycetota bacterium
CAGAAGAGAAAAGCCGACGCGCGGATTCGAACCGCGGACACCGTCGTTGCGAGCGAAACCCTTTGCCCTCTCGCGTCTCTGGCGAACCGCTGGCGGTGCGAGCCCGGAGGGCACAGTGTTCAACACACGGGCCCGGAGAGGATCGTGCCGTCAGCGGCTCGAGGCCGCGCCGGGGCGACCGACCAAAACCTCAGAGCACGTACGCGGCCGCCCAGCGACGCGAGAGAGCCGACGCGCGGATTCGAACCGCGGACCCCTTCATTACGAGTGAAGTGCTCTACCAGCTGAGCTACGTCGGCAGCGACCAAGAGAATAGCGCCCGAGCCATGGCGTTCGTGCCATGGCAAGTTCGCTACTTGGTAGCCGCGTCCCGCTGCATATCCACAACTAGTGTCGACCATCCAAACCGCTTTGCCCCCACCGGTCGCCCCGACCTCGCGTCATAGAACTCGTTGAAACCGCCGCTCTCAACCAACTCCCGCGAGCGTTGAGCCAGCTGGGACGCGTAGCCTGCCTCGCCGTGACGAAGCAGTCCTTGATGCAGAAACCAGTTGGTGTTCATCGAGCAGGGGCCACGCCAGATCAGGCGTAGGCCGTGGAGATGGGAGTCGTCGGTGTAGGAGGGCTCGTCCAGGGCAACCGACGGCACGGGATAGGCGGGCCAGAACTCGTGCGGGTCGGTCAGGTG
>PMZQ01000097.1:0-1941 GCA_003170155.1 Actinomycetota bacterium
CACGTCGCCGTCCATCGAGAAGATCGTGTCCGTGACGATCAGCTTGCGCTCGGCGCTCGAGCTCCGGAGCAGCTCCTCCAGCTGATCGAGGTCGAGATGGCGGTAGCGGTGGACCTGAGCGCCCGAAAGGCGAACCCCATCGACGATGCTGGCGTGGTTGAGGCGATCGGAGAAGACGGCTGTCTCGCGGTCGGCGAGCGCCGCGAGCACGCCGACGTTGGCCGGATAACCGCTGCCGATCAGGAGAGCCGCTTCGGAGCCCTTGAAGGCTGCGATCTTCTCCTCCAGCGCCGCGGTCTCGGGGTCGTTGCCCGCCACCAGGCGCGAGGAACCCGAGCCGGCGCCGCGGGCGGCTCCTCTCGCGGCGGCCTCGATCAGGAGCGGATGACCCGCCAGCCCCAGGTAGTTGTTGGAAGAGAGGTTGACCAGGCGCGCTCCGCCTCGGTAGGCGATCGGTTCGGCCGGCTGCTCGGTCACCTGCAACCTCCGTTCGAGCGCGCTCTGCGCGCGCCGCTCGCGCTCGGCCTCGAGCCAGTTATCCCAGGAGGTCATCGAGATAGCCTGCCGCATCGGAGGGATCGGCGAGGCGGGGAATCCGCGCCAGCACTCGCACGCTCGATCGCGCTTCGATCAGCGCCGGGTTGTCGTCGGTGCTCTCGTCGCCGTCTCCGTTCAGAACGACGCCGGCGACCTCGAGACCGCGCGCCCGCGCCGCCTCGATCGTGAGCAGCGTGTGGTTGACCGTGCCGAGGCCGGCTCGCGCGACGATCAGAAGCGGCAGCCCGAGTGCCGCCGCTAGGCCGGCCACGTCGAGATCGTCGGAGAGCGGTACGAGCAGCCCGCCCGCGCCCTCGACGAGAAGGATCTCGTGCTCTCGTTCGAGCTCCCGCGCCCGCTCGAGGATCGGCTCCAGCTCGATCTGCCGTCCCTCGGCCCGGGCTGCGATGAGCGGAGCGAGCGGCGCCCGGAAGGCGTAGACGCAGTCGGCGCCGAGGAGAGCGGCGTCGCCCAACGGGTCGTCGGCGAGAGCCCCGCTCTGCACGGGCTTGAAGACGGCCACGTCTCGCCCGCGCGCCCGCAGCGCCGCCGCCAGTCCGGCCGTCACGAACGTCTTTCCGACTCCGGTGTCGGTGGCGGTGACGAAGTAACCGCTCACGGCGCTAACGCTTTGGTGAGTCTGGCCGCGGTCGCTTCCAGGTCTTCGAGCGAGTCGAACGCCGCGGCGGCTTCATGGAGGCCAGCCCGCGCCAAGATCCGTTTTTCGTTCAGTGCCCATTCCCCGCGCGTCGCCAGGCGTGCTTGCGCCGTCGCCAGCGCCGCCTGCAGGAGTGTCCCGATGGCGGTCACGCGGTCGCCGCGCTTGGCGAGCTTGCTGCCGAGGCTAAGCGTGAAGTCGGCTATCCGCTGCCAGTAATCGCTCGCGCTAGCGCGGAGCGGTCGAGGGAAATCCGGGCGGGGAAGCGATCCGACCAACGTCTTGGCCAGTGCCAACTCGCCAATCAGCACGTAGGTGGCCATACCGGCGAGGAAGCCGGGCACCTGATCGACCTCGAAGCGACCGTTCTCGGCCTCGGCCTGCCAGTGCTCGACGGCGTCGAGATCGCGATAGAGGAGATCCACGTGCTGGCCGTCGATCGCGAGCCAGGCGCCGCCGTTGACAAGGCGCCCCCAGGCTCCGGGCTCGACCACGACGCCCTCGTAACCGAGCGCGCGCACGGCCTCGACGTCGATCGCGCCGCGGTAGTAGAGGCCGAAGTCCCAGTCGCTATCGGGTAAGGCCTCGCCGCGTGCGCGCGAGCCACCGAGCGTGACCGCGACGACGCCCGGGATCACAGCCAACCGCTCTGCCAGCTCTTCCATTGACTACCCCGCGCGAGTGGGCTTTCCGGCCTGCTCGATCTCGAAGCCGAGCTCCTCGATCATCCGGTAGTCGTCCTCGGG
>PMZQ01000097.1:1976-17899 GCA_003170155.1 Actinomycetota bacterium
CCGGGGTCGTGATCGCCGAGCGGAGTCCCCTCGATCGGGAGCAGGAAGTTGACCGGAATCGAGTCGGCGCCCGAGTCGCGCAGCGCGAAGCAGGCCTCGATCAGCTGACCCCGCGACTCTCCCAGGCCGACTATCAGCCCCGAGCAGGGAGAAAGACCGGCTCCTGAAACCGTCTTGACCGTTCTCGCCCGGTCGGCGTGGCTGTGAGTCGAGCAGATCTCCGGATAATGGCTCTCGGCCGTGTTCAGGTTGTGGTTGTAGCGGTCGATGCCCGACTCGCGCAGGGCACGGGCCTGCTCGGAGTCGATCTCGCCCAGGCAAGCGCAGAGCTTGAGCTCGGGATGCCGCTCCTTGATCTCGGTCGCCGCCTCGGCCACCCCGTGCAGTTCGCGCGCGGAGGGCTTCCGGGCGCTGGTGACGATGCAGCAGGTGGAGGCCCTGAGCTCGAGCGCTCGCTCGGCAGCCTGGACGAGCTCTTCTTTGGAGATGAGCTGGTGGCGCGGGATCTCGGCCGTCGAGACGCGTGACTGCGAGCAGTAGCCGCAATCCTCGCCGCAGTGGCCGCTCTTGGCGTTGACGAGGAAGTTGAGCCGGACGCGCGTTCCGAAGTACCGGCGCCTGATCCGGAAGGCGGCGGCGAGCAGATCGAGTAGCTCCTCGTCGGGTGCCGCCAGCACCTCGAGTGCCTGCTCGAATGCGAGCGGCTCATTCCTGAGCGCCTGCTCGGCGAGCGCATTCCAGCGTGCGGCGGACTCAGGCATGAGAGCCATTCTCGCTAACGACGGCGATCGCCTGCTCCAGCACCGAGACGATCCGCTCCAGCTCCTCGCTCGTGATCGTCAGCGGCGGCACCAGCGGGACGACCTGGCCAAGAGATCGCAGGAGAACACCGTTTCTCACTGCCTCGGCGCAGACCGCACGGGCGTCGACGTGGGATTTCAGCTCGACACCGCCAAGCAGCCCGCACAGGCGCACGTCCACCACCTGGGCGAGCGGCGTGATTCGCTCATCGAGGAGTTGTCGCAGCTCCTCCGAGCGCGCCTCGACGTTCGCGAGCACGTTCCACTCCGCGAGCAGCTCGAGATGTCTCAAAGCGACGGCGGCCGCGAGCGCGTTTCCTCCGTAGGAGTGGCCGTGGTAGAAGGTACGCGGCCCCAGATCGTCACCCATGAAAGCGGTATAGACGCGTCCACTCGCCACGGTCGCCGACATCGGCAGGTAGCCGCCGGTGATGCCCTTGCCGAGCACGAGCAGGTCGGGCTGGATGCCGCAGCGCCGGCTGGCGAAGAGGCTACCCGTGCGTCCGAAACCGGTCGCCACCTCGTCGCAGACGAGCAGCACCCTGTTCTCGCGGCAGCTCTCGGCGAGCATGCGCACGTCCTCGGGATGGGCGATCCAGATACCTCCGGCCGCCTGCACAAGCGGCTCGATCACGACCGCGGCCAGTCGCCCGGCGTTGGCGGCAACCAGGCTGCAGGCCTCCTCGGCCCAGCCGGGGCTCGCGTAGCCGCGGGCGCGGAGTACCGGGAAGCGGAGCAGATCGAAGTGCTCGTTGTGGAAGCCGTCACCGAGCGAGAGAGCTCCGATCGTGTCGCCGTGGTAGGCGCCCTGCAGGGCCAGGAAGCCGGACTTCTCTTCGAGACCGATGTTGCGCCAGTACTGGACGGCGCACTTGAGCGCCTGCTCGACGGCCGAGGCGCCATCGGAGGCGAAGAGAAAGTGCGGGTCTGCGACCGGCACCACCCGGGCGAGCGCCTCGGAGAGCTCGACCACGGCCCGGTTGCCGTTCCCGAGCAGAGTCGTGTGGGCCACTCTGCCGAGCTGGGCGGTGAGGGCGGCGTCGAGCTCAGGCAGATGGTGGCCAAGCGTCGTAACCCAGAGCGAGGAGATCGCATCCAGGTAGCGCCGCCCCTCCGTGTCGATCAGCTCGCGGCCCTCGGCGCGCTCGACGATCACGGGCTCGTTCAGGGCGAAGGTAGCCATCTGGGTGAAGCCGTGCCAGACGCGGGTCTCGTCGCGCTCGATCCAGTCGTTCATACCCGTCAGCGTATCGGCGCAGTTAGCTAGGCTGCGGCTCTATGGGCAGAGTCATCTCCTTCGCACGCGGGGCCCCGGCGCCGGAGTGCCTTGCGGTCGACCTGCTTGCCGATTGCGCCAAGAGCGCGATCGAGCGTGACGGTACCAACGTGCTCTCCTATGGAACGGGACTCGGTTACGCGCCTCTCAGGGAGTGGATAGGAGAGCGCTACCAGATCGATCCCGGCCAGATCCTGCTCACCAACGGCTCGCTCCAGGGTTTCGTCTACCTGGCTCAACACTTCTTCTGGAGCGGCATCGGCGAGCGCGTCCTGGTCGAGGCACCGAGCTACGACCGTCCGCTTCTGATCCTGCGCAATCACGGCGTCGAGGTGACGGCCGTCGATATGGACGACGAGGGGCTCGATCCCGACGCGCTCGAGCGCGAGCTCAAGCGTGGCCCCAANNAGCTACGACCTGCTCGTGCTCGAGGACGATCCTTACGGTTTCGTTCGCTACGAGGGCAAGGCGCCGCCGACGATGTTCCAGATCGAGGGCTCGGTCGCCGAAAAGGTCGCTCACACCTCGTCGTTTTCGAAGACGGTCTCGCCAGGACTTCGAGTCGGCTTCATCATCCTGCCCAAGCCCCTGCTCAAGCCGCTCGAGCTGATCGCCTCGTCAACCACGATCTCGCCCTCGAACCTGCCCGCGGCGACCGTGCACGAGTTCGCCAGGCGCGGCCACTTCGAGCCCAACCTGGAGCGGATGAACGGGCTTCTCCGCGCCCGCCGCGACGCGATGCTCGAGGCGCTCGAACGCCACTTCGGCTCGAGCGCGAACTGGAGTCGGCCCGAGGGCGGCTACTTCAACTGGCTCGATCTGCCCAAGGGCGTCGATGCCGGAGAGCTGCTCGTACGCGCTACCGAGGCCGGCGTCGTCTACTGCAAGGGCGCCGACTTCTATCCGGACGGCCGCGGCGCAGGCTCGCTCCGGCTCGCCTACAGTTACCCCTCGCCCGAGGAGATCGAACAGGGCATCGCCATCCTCGCCGAGTTGGCCAGGAGCCTATCCGACTAGGCCGCTTTCCTTCCGGAATCGGCTCTAGGGCCTAGTTCGGACGGGGCGAGCGGATGCGAGCCGCTCTTTCTCTCCGGCTACCTACTGCTTCTTCGCCTGTTCGGCCTGCTGCGCTAAGCGAGTGCGTTTGACCTTGCGGTGCCGGTACATCTGCGAGGCGAGCACACCGCTCGCCAGCCCGATCACGAAGCAGAGGAGGATCAGCCAAATCTCCGAGACCTTGATCGAGGTGATCAGGAAAGAGATTTTGACCTTGGCGCTGTTGGCCACTACGAGTGCGATTCCGTAGCCAACGAGCAGGAGTAGAACGATGATCTTCGACCATAGTTGCGGTTGCCAGGTCTCCTCGAACTCCGCTCCTTGCTTCTTCTTGCCGGCGTCCTTGTCGTGGGACTCCTGCGCTTGCTGGGGCTCGTTCTCGTTCATGGGCGGGAGTTTAGAGCCTATCCCTCTGAGTCTGCACGACCGATGCGGCTGTTTCGCGGCGCCAGCGACCGGCTCGGCCGCGCCTCTCTAGCAGGATAGGCTCGTAGTACGCGATCGAGCGGATAGGGATGCGCGCCCAGGACGCTCGCCGGTCGGTCGATCTCGAGGAAAGGACTGCGCGCCGGTCTAGGCGCTTGTCAGGCGACCGCGTGCTCGTGCGCCAACTCCGCGAGTGGGCGGGCGACGAGACGGGACGAACGGGGAGAAATCCGCGATCCCTGGATGCTGGTTCGGAAGGTGGGGCAAGGCTCTTCGCAGCGGAGCGCGCAAAGCCCTGCTCCGTGGAAATAGCAGTCGCTGCAAGTTACTTTGATGTTATTGCTCATGCTCCCCTTTTGTTCTGGTGGCGGCTACCCCGGTACAAGCCTGGATGATAAGGGCTTGTCCGCCGGAGACAAGGGTTACGGCGGAGGAAAAGACCGCAAATTGCGGGAGTTTCGGATTTACCGGAAACTACTTAAAACTACTTGTGAAGCGGAAGCGTTGCCAGGGCATGCAACGCCTGTTGAAAACTGGTGACCGCGATGATCTTCATATCCCCTGCGTAACGCCGGGCCTCGGTCATGTTTTCCCCAGCTGGCACGAGCATGATCTCGATTCCGGCACGCTTCGCGCCGATCACCTTCTGCTCGACTCCTCCGATGGGCTCGACGCTGCCGTTAAGGGCGAGCTCGCCGGTTGCCGCAACCCTGTATCCGCGATCGGCTTTGCCGCCGAGCTTCTCGGTGAGCTCGAGCGCGAAGGCGAGCCCGGCCGATGGCCCGACGACGTCACCGGCGTTGATCTCGACCTTGATCGGGAGCTTGACGCTTGCCGCCTGCGTCACGAAGACGCCGATCATCGGCACGCGCGGGTGCGAGCGCAGAGCGTAGGTGCGAATCGCCAGCTGTTGTCTCCGGCCGGCGCGGAAGATGGTGAGCCTGACCGTCTGGCCGACTCGGTGCCGGTCGATAAGAGCGCGCAAACGTGATTCGGTCAGGGCTACCTTCCCGTCAACGGCCACGATCACGTCGCCGGGGAGCAGCTTGGCGGCCGCGGGCGAGCCCTCGGCGATCTGCTCGATCCGCATTCCCGACTGATGGATGACGACGTGATAGCCGAGGTGCTCGAGCGCTACCGCTTCGGCGGTCGTCTTCGAGAGAGCCATGGCAGCGGTGTCCAGCCGCGCGCTCTCGCTTTCGTTGAGGTTGGCAGGCACGACATCCTGACGCGACACGAGCTCGCCGCCGTCGCGCAGGAAGGAGAGGTAGCGCTCCGCCAGCGTCGCTTGCCGCTCGATCACGTCCACGAAGTAGAAGCCGCCCTGACCGTTGTCGTGCTCTCCCTTCACCTCTACGAGAGGAGCGAGCGGGTGTGGGCTGTCCGGAAGCAGCAGGTACGAGCTCGAAGACGCAACGAACGCGTACAGACAGAAAGCGACGAAAACCACACCGGTCAGCGCCGCGAAAGCCGACAGGGTCGAGCGAACGGACATCTCCGGCGAGCATACAGGCGCCGGCTCGCGTGCCGGCTAGAGCAATCCTCTGCTCGCGCCGCCGTCGACCGGGATCAGCGTGCCGGTGACGTAGCTGGCCGCGCCGGAGGCGAGAAAGGCCACGACGGCGGCAACTTCGTGCGGATCGCCGAAACGACCGAGTGGGATCTGCGCCAGGTCTTCGTCGCGCGAGCGCGTCTCGTAGAGCTCCTCGAGGCGCTCGGTCGCGATCCGTCCGGGCGCAATCGAGTTGACAGTGATTCCCTGCGAGCCGAGCTCGTGCGACAGCGTCTTGGCCCAGCCGACGAGACCGGGGCGGACGGCATTCGAGAGGGCGAGGTTGTCGATCGGCTCGCGGACGGCGCTCGAGGTGATGTTGATGATCCGCCCCGCCTTGCTCTCGCGTAGGTGGGGAAGGCAGAGGTTCGTCAACCGGACGGCGGAGAAGAGCAGCAGCGTGACCGCGTCCTCGAGCGACTCGTCGTCGATCTCGAGCGCCGGCCCGGCGGGCGGGCCGCCACCGTTGTTGACCAGGATGTCGATGCCACCGAAGGTGCCGATCGTGCGCTCGACCAGTTTGCGCAGGTCGCGCGGGCTCGTCAGGTCGCCCTGAACTGCCAGCGCACCGATGCGGTCGGCCTCTTTTTCCAGCAGCTGCCGGCGCCGGGCGAACATGGCGACATTGGCACCCGCCCTGTCGAGTTCTTCGGCGATCGCCAGGCCGATACCCGAGGAGGCACCGCAGACGATCGCCGTCCTTCCTCTCAGATCGGTGTTGGGAGCTCGTTTCAAATGAGAGCCCAGCCGCCGTCGCGTTTCGTTTCGAAGCTAGCTCTAGTCATCGAGGGGATTCTTCCCGAAACGGGCCCGGGCGCGTGTTTCGATCCCGCCTCGAACGTTGAAGACGCCTTCGACCTCGGCGAAGCGCGGCGCGGCCGACTGCACGATCTCGTCCAGCACGGCGCCCACGACCTCCTCCTGGAGAATCTTGCGCTGCCGGAAGGAGCTGAGGAAATCGCGCAGCGACTTCAGTTCGAGCAGCACCTCGGCCGGGACGTAGCGGATGCTCAGGCGGCCGAAGTCCGGAGCGCCGGTGAGCGGGCAGAGCGAGGTGAGCTCGAGCGCGTTCAGCACGATCTCGAGGTCGCGCCCCTGCTGGGTGTTTGCCAGCGTCTCGATCGTCATGCTTCCGTCAGGCCTCCGTTTCACTTCGGAAAGTATGCTCGCAGCGGGGAGGAGGTTGGGAGTTCCTACGCCGGAAGGTCGGGCGCTCAGGCCAGCTTGGCGATGATCGCGTCCGCGACCTCGCTGGTGCCGACGGCAGTCGGGTCGTCGCGGGTCGGCTTCATGTCGTAGGTGAGCGACTTCCCCTCGCGGATCACTGCGGCGATCGCATCCTCGAGCCGAACGGCAGCCTCGTCCTCGCCGAGATGCTTGAGCATCAGCATTCCGGAGAGCATCTGCGCCATCGGGTTGACCTTGTTCTGCCCGGCGTACTTGGGTGCCGAGCCGTGGGTGGGCTCGAAGACCGCGATGCCCTCGCCGAAGTTGGCGCCCGGCGCCATCCCCAGCCCGCCGATCATCCCTGCGCAGAGGTCGGAGAGGACATCGCCGTAGAGGTTCGGCAGAACGAGCATGTCGTACTCCTCGGGCCTCTGCACGAGCTGCATGCACATGTTGTCGACGATACGGTCGTCGAAGGCGATGTCGGGGTTCTCGGCCGCCACCTCACGCGCGACGCGCAGATAGAGCCCATCGGAGAACTTCATGATGTTGGCCTTGTGCACCGCGGTCACTTTGCGACGGTCGTTAGAGCGCGCGTAGTCGAAGGCGAACTGGACGATCCGGCGCGTGCCACTGATCGAGATCGGCTTGATCGAGATGCCGGCATCGCGGTGGCGGAGCGCTCCGCCCTTGGACTCGATCCAGGCGAGCAGCTCCTCGACCTCCGGCGTTCCCTGCTCGTACTCGATCCCGGCGTAAAGGTCCTCGGTGTTCTCGCGGATGATGACCAGGTCGACGTTGTCGAAGCGGCTGCGTACACCCTCGTAGCTCTTGCAGGGACGCACCTGGCCGTAGAGGTCGAGCACCTTGCGCAGGCCGACGTTGACCGAGCGGAAGCCGCCGCCGACGGGTGTCGTGATCGGCCCCTTGAGGGCGACGCCGGTGCGCCTGATCGAGCCCAGAACCTGTTCGGGAAGAGGATTGCCGCCGTAGCGCTCCATCACGTCGGCACCCGCCTCGACGACCTCCCACTCGAAGGCGACACCGGTCGCCTCGAGCACGCGTCTGGTCGCCTCGGTCAGCTCGGGGCCGGTGCCGTCGCCCGGGATCAGAGTCACCTCGTGCGTCATCGTGGGCGCGATTCTACGGATGACGGCTGAGCGGCGTGCGGTTGTAGCGGCACCCACCGGCGCAGGCGCCTCTGTGCAATACCGGTTGGATCCCGGCTCGGAGCGTGGGGTACAGTGCAACCAATGGCCGAGAGCGAAAAAGGATTGAGAGGCGTCGTAGCCGTCGAATCGGGCATCACCTCGATCGACGGAGTGCGGGGGATTTTGCGCTACCGCGGCTACGACGTCGTCGACCTCGCCAAGTACTCGACCTTCGAGGAGGTCTGCCACCTGCTGCTGCACGGGGAGCTTCCCGACTCCGATCAGCTGGCCTCGTTCAAGGAGGAGCTGCTCGCCGCCCGCTCGATCCCAACCGAGGTCGAGGCGGTCGTGGACGACTCGGCGCGTTACGCGCGACCGATGGAGGCGATGCGCTCGATGGGCTCGGCGCTTTCCTTCTCCGATCCCGACAAGGCATCGAACGAGCCGGAGGCCAACCAGCGCAAAGCGGTACGACTGATCTCTCAGCTACCGACGGTAATGGCACGCTACCGCCGTCGCTACTACGGCCTCGAGCCGGTCGGGCCCGACCCGGAGCTCGACTACGCGGCCAACTTCCTCTGGATGCTGCGCGGCGAGCTGCCGAGCGAAGAAGACGCGCGCGTTCTCGACGCCATCTCGATCCTCCACGCCGATCACGAGATGAACGCCTCGACCTTCGCGGCGCGCGTGATCGCCGCCACCTGCACCGATATGCACTCGGCCATTGTCGGCGCGATCGCCGCCCTCAAGGGCCCCCTGCACGGCGGCGCCAACGAGTGGGTGATGGCGACGCTGAAGCGGATCGGCTCGGAGGACAAGATCGATGCCTGGGTCGACGAGACGCTCGACCGCGGAAAGAAGATTCCGGGTTTCGGGCACGCGATCTACAAGGTCACCGACCCACGCGCGATCGTGCTCAAGGAGATCGGGCGCAAGGTCTTCGAGCGCGCCGACCCGAACGATCCGAACTGGTTCGCGATGACCGAGCGCATGGAGCGCCGCGTCTTCGAGCGTAAGGGACTGGTGCCGAACGTCGACCTCTACTCGGCCTCGGTGCTCTACTACCTCGGCTTCCCGATCGACCTGCTGACGGCGCTGTTTGCCGCCAACCGCGTGGCCGGCTGGGCAGCCCACGTAATCGAGCAACATCTCGACAACAGGATCATCAGACCTACCATCAACTACACGGGGCCAGCCCCGCGCGAATTCCCGGTCGCCAGTCGAAGGGCCGGTCAGACGGCATGAGTGAAACGGGAGGAGAGAAGCCGATGACGCTTGCCCAGGCAGCTGCCGAGGCGGACGGGCTAGCCATGCGCGGAGCCGAGCGCGAGCTGGCGCAGATACGCAGCGAGTGGGACGAGGAGATCGAGGCCGCGGCGCGTGACGGCGATTTCCGTGAGCGAGCGGCCGCCTACAAGGCCGTGGGTCAGTTCCGCTTTCGCCAGAAACTGGAGCTCTTGAAGCGCGGCTTCGACGACGAGAGCCCGGCCTGCCGCGGCTCGGCGCTGGTCTCGCTGGAACTGCTCTCGCGCGAGCACCCCGGAGCCGTCAACTCCGTTCGCTCCGACCTGCACATACTCGCCAGCCGCGATTCGAACAACGCCGTTCGCCGGCTCGCCATCCTCTGTCTACGCAACGGCTCGGCGCAGCCCGACACGCTCGGAATGCTGGCCGGCATGGCCGACGACGACTCTCAGGACGAGAGCCTGCGCGCGGCCGCCAAGGCAGTTGTCGCCTCGCTCAAGCGTAAGGCCAGCTCGCGCGGCCCGAAAAGGAACTAGGCATCGCTCGATGCAGCCGATTCGCGGCGCCAGGAACCACCCAAGCCGCTCGTCGCACTACCAGTGCGCCTTCGCGACTCGTGCGGCCCCTGGTATCCACGCCTCGACCACCTCGAGCGCGCCTACCTAATCGGATTAGCCTTAGGACTTCTTGATTGCCGGCGCCGGCTTGCGGCGAGCGTGGGGGTGGGCGCTGAAGTAAGTCTCGCGCCGGCGCTGGTCGGAGACGTGGGTGTAGATCTCGGTGGTGGAGAGATCGGCGTGGCCGAGCATTTCCTGGACGCTGCGCAGGTCGGCGCCGCCCTCGAGCAGATGGGTGGCGAAGGAGTGGCGAAGTAGATGGGGATGGATGCGCTGCGGCTCGAGCCCGGCGACCTCGGCCAGGCGGCGCAGGATCAGGAAGGCGCCGGCTCTGGTCAGCCCGCCACCGCGGGCGTTCAGGAACAGCTCGGGACGTGGACGGCGCTCGAGGTAGGGGCGCCCGCGCGCCAGGTAGCGCGTCAGGGCATCGACCGCCTGCCGCCCGATCGGGACGATCCGCTCCTTGTCGCCCTTGCCCAGGCAGCGCACGATCCGGCTCTCGAGATCGACTCCGGCCCGCTCCAGCCCGGTCGCCTCGCTCACTCGTAGCCCGGCGCCGTAGAGAAGCTCCACCAGCGCCCGGTCGCGCAGGTCGCGCGGCGTGACGCCGGCGGCCGCCTCGATCAGGCGCTCGGCCTCGGCCGGCGAGAGCGGGTGGGGGAGATGTCGCTGCCGCCGCGGCGGCCTCAGCTCGGCGGCCGGGTTGTCGCCACGCGCTCCGACGAGAACGAGATGACGGTAGAAGGAGCGAAGCGCCGCCAGCCGGCGCGCCACCGTCGCCGGCGCCAGGCCGCGCGCACGCAGCTCGGCCAGGTAGCGCTCGAGGTCGTCGGTTGATGCTCCGCTCAACGGTTTAGCGAGCACTCGGGCGGTGTCCTCGAGGTCGCGGCGATAGGCATCGACAGTCTGCCGCGAACGGCGTGCGGCGAGCAGGGCGAGAAAGCCTTCAACCTCTCGTTCCATCGGACTTCTTCAGTTCGCCATGATCCTCGAAAATCCGCCTCGCGCGCCGGCAGGTTTCGGAGGGACGATTACAGTGAAAGCGCAAGCGCGGACCTCCGTCATGAGCTGCTAGCGCTGACTCTTTTGCCGAAAAGTTGGCTAAGCGCCTTTTGTGGGTCGAAGTCTGATGCGTGTTAGGCTCGGCCCCTGTTTCGATGAAACTCGTGCGTTATCTGAGCTCGGTTCCGCTGTTTCTCGTCGGTGTGCTGCTCGCCCTCTACGGCCTCGTCGCGCTTCTCTATACGGGAGAAGGCGGCCATCCCGGCTCCACGTACGTAACGCTTTCAGGCCGTCACTTCGATGCTCATCGTGTGGGGGCGGTGAGCCTCTTGGTCGCGCTCGCAATGATCGTCGCGGGCGTGGCGGTTGTACGACGGCGTCTCTTCCACAGTTAGCCTCCTTCGGCCTCGCGACACCGAAGCGACTTTGCGTTGTCGTAGGGGCCGACGTACGGCGAACTATGAGCGCGGGTGAGCGCTGTCGTAGACGCGCCGCAGTCGGCGCGCATCCACATGGCTGTATACCTGCGTGGTCGAGAGCGAGCTGTGCCCGAGCAGCTCCTGGATCACGCGTAGGTCGGCGCCGCCCTCGAGCAAGTGCGTGGCGAAGGCGTGGCGCAGGCGGTGCGGGTGGCGGACGAGTCGGCGTAGCGTGCTCGTGTCGAGTCGGCGGCCGCTGACGGAGAGGAAGAAGGCGTCCTCGGCGCCGCGGGCGAGCTTCGGCCGAGCCTCGTGCAGGTAGCGACTCGCCCAGGCGGCCGCCTCTTCGCCCAGCGGGACGACGCGTTCCTTGCCGCCCTTGCCGCGCACGTGCACGGTCTCGTTCTCGAAGTCGACGTCGGCCAGGTCGAGTCCGACCGCCTCGGCGCTGCGCAGCCCGGCCGAATACACGAGTTCGAGCAGGGCGCGATTGCGCAGGCCGAGCGGGCCTTCTCCTTCGCTCGCCTGTAGGAGCTCGTCGACCTCGTCCGGGCGCAGGGTTTCGGGTAGGTGGCGGGAGCGACGCGGTTTCAGCGCCAGCTCCGGCACCCGCGCAGGACCGAGCGCGAAGCCGATCAGCCCGCGTACCGCGGCCAGCTTGCGCGCAATCGTTCGCTCGGAGAGGCGGCTCGGTTGCCGTCCGGGGCGGGCGACGCCGAGCTCGGCTACGTAGAGAGATAGGAGGCGACCGTCGATTTGCTCCAAGGTCGAGCTCTTACGGGCGAGGAAGTCGGCGAACTCCTCCAGGTCAGCCCGGTAGGCGCGCTTGGTCGCCGCCGAGAAGGCGGGCGACTCGAGGAAGCGGTCGATCGTGCGGTTCAGGTCCACCTCTCGGGGATTCGCCGTTTGAGTGGGAGTTCCGCCTGGGTTGGCGTCGGGTTGGGGTTGTGGCCGCGGCCCGGGGAGGCGGGTTCCCCGCCTCCCATCCCCAATTCGAGCCTAACTCGGAAAAACGCCCGTGTCTGTGCCGCCTCCGTACCGAAACAGTTTCTTCCACAGGGGCGAGACGCCTCGCACGAACCAGGCGCCAACAGGAAGGGCCCGCCGAAGCGGGCCTGCTCAAAACAGCTTCTCCTGTGATCGCCGAGCTACTCGCCTAAGCGCTCTTCCAGCTGGTTGAGTTGACCCCGCAAGCGCGCCGGCAGCCGGTCGCCGAACTGGGCGAAGTGCTGCTCGATATCCGGCACCTCCGCTCGCCAGGCCTCCGCGTCCACGCGCAAGAGCTCGCGGATGTTCTCCGGCGCGAGATCGAGCCCGGTCAGATCGAGGTCGCTCTCGCCCGGGAGGTTGCCGATGGGGGTCTTCGTGGCCCCGGCCTTGCCCTCGATGCGCTCGCACATCCAGGCAAGCACGCGGCTGTTATCGCCGTAGCCCGGCCAGAGCCAGTCGCCGTCGGCCGTCTTGCGGAACCAGTTGACGTAGAAGATGCGCGGCGCCTTGTCGCCCAGCCGGTCGCCCATGTCGAGCCAGTGCTGGAAGTAGTCGGCCATGTCGTAGCCGCAGAAGGGCTGCATGGCGAAGGGATCGCGGCGCAGCTTGCCGACCGCGCCGATGTTGGCCGCCGTCGTCTCGGACGAGGCTGTTGCTCCCAGGAAGACACCATGATCCCAATCGAGCGCCTCGGTCGCCAGTGGGACGACGCCGGTGCGCCGTCCGCCGAAGATGAAGATGTCGATCGGTACGCCTTCGGGATCCTCCCAGTCGGGACTGATGGCCGGGCACTGCGCCGCCGGGGCGGTGAAGCGGGCATTGGCGTGCGCGGCCGGGTCGTCGTTACCGGGAGCCCAGTCACGGCCCTTCCAGTCGATCGCGTGGTCGGGCGCCGGGACGCCCATCCCCTCCCACCAGATCTCGCCGTCGTCGGTGAGGGCGGCGTTGGTGAAGATCGTGTTCTCCCTGATCGTGTCCATGGCCATCGGGTTCGACTGGTACGAGGTTCCGGGCGCGACGCCGAAGAAGCCCGCCTCGGGGTTGATGGCGTAGAGGCGGCCGTCGGGGCCGATCTTCATCCAGGCGATGTCGTCGCCGAGGCACTCGGCCTTCCAGCCCGGGATGGTTGGCTGCACCATGGCCAGGTTGGTCTTGCCGCAGGCCGACGGGAAGGCAGCGGCAATGTGGTAGCGCTTCCCCTCGGGGCTGATCAACCGCAGGATCAGCATGTGCTCGGCCATCCAGCCCTCACGCCTGGCCATGGTCGAGGCGATGCGCAGGGCGAAGCACTTCTTGCCGAGCAGGGCGTTGCCGCCGTAGCCGGAGCCGAACGACCAGATCAGATTCTCGTGCGGGAAATGGGCGATGTACTTCTTCTCCATCGGCGCGCAGGGCCAGGGGACGTCCTCCTGACCGGGCTCGAGCGGGGCGCCGATCGAGTGCAGGCAGGGCACGAACTCGCCGTTCTCGCCCAGCACCTCGACCACCTTGGTGCCGACTCGGGTCATGATCTGCATGTTGCAGACGACGTAGGGGCTGTCGGTGATCTCGACGCCGATCTTGGCCATCGGCGAGCTCAGCGGGCCCATCGAGAAGGGGATGACGTACATCGTGCGTCCGCGCATGCAGCCCTGGTAGAGGCCGAGCATCGTCTGCTTGAGCTCGTTCTCGTCGATCCAGTTGTTGGTCGGGCCGACTTCGTCCTCACTGGGCGTGCTGATGTAGGTGCGGTCCTCGACCCGGGCCACGTCGCTGGGATCGGAGCGGAACAGGAAGCAGTTCCGGCGCTTCTCGAGCGGCCTGGCGGCCCCGCCGGCGACCATTTGCGCCATCAGTCGGTCGTACTCGGCCTTGCTCCCATCGCACCAGTGGATTGCGTCGGGCTGGCAGAGCTCGGCCACCTCGTCTACCCAGTCTTTGAGTTTCCGGTTCTTTGCCTCGTAAGCCATGAGTGTCCTCTGGTTGGGGAATTTGGAGCCCGAAGCCCAACTCGCGGGCCGCCTCCTGTTCGCTGGAAACTGAAGTTGCCTAGGCTCTTTCTTCGACCTCGCCGGTCGTCTGCACCTATTCAGTTGTCCCTTCGCGGTAGCTGAAGCGGCTCGTCGGCCTGCCTCGCTCCGGAAGGAAGCCCAATTTATAACCGTGAACGGGGGTACCCCGCCAGCTCTATTTACTCATTCGCCCATAGTCCAAACGATTTGTCGTACCGATCAACAGCGATGTCCACCGGTTCCCTGTCCGCCCTCGCGTCGAAGAGGATCGCGCCGTTTGCTCCAGTTCCGACACAGTCCTGGCACAGAGGCGTGCGAGTTTTCGCGTTAGGCTCGAAGTGGGGATGGGAGGCGGGGAACCCGCCTCTCCGGGCGCCGACGGTCGAATTCGCGGTTTCGGTCGGGCAGGCGCCAGTGCCGATCGCGTCACCGAGGCGCCAGGCCCGAGAGAATCTTTCTGGATTGTGTACCGTCCCTCGACGTGGAGATCTCGCACGACGTGCTGGTCATCGGTGCCGGTTGCGCAGGCATGCGCGCCGCCATCGAAGCTCACGACGCGGGCGCCGACGTGGCGCTCGTCTCCAAGCTGCATCCGACCCGCAGCCACTCCGGCGCGGCCAGGGGAGGCATCAACGCCGCGCTCGGTAACGCGGGCGAGGACAGTCCCGAGCAGCATGCCGCCGACACCGTCAAGGGCTCGGACTACCTCGGTGATCAGGACGCGATCGAGCTGTTCTGCAACGAGGCGCCTGGCGACATCTACGAGCTCGAGCGCTGGGGCGCTCTCTTCGATCGCACTGAGGAGGGCCGGCTGGCGCAACGCCCCTTCGGCGGCGCCGGTGCGCCGCGCACCGTCTACGTCGCCGACGTCACCGGCCACGTACTGCTGCAGGTCCTCTACGAGCAGCTGCTCGCACGCGACATCCAGGTTTACGAGGAGTACTTCGTCTGGCGGCTCGTGCTCGGCGACAGGGGTTGCGAGGGAGTGCTGGCCTGGGATCTTCCCCGTGGCGGCCTGAAGGCGATCGCCGCGAAGGCGGTGATCCTGGCCACCGGCGGCTCCGGTCGCGTCTACCGGGGCACGACCAACGCCTACGCCTGCACCGGCGACGGCATGGCGCTGGCGCTTCGGGCCGGCCTTGCGCTCAAGGACTCGGAGTTCATGCAGTTCCACCCGACCACGATCTTCCCGAGCGGGCTGGTCGTCACCGAGGCGGTGCGCGGCGAGGGTGGCTTCCTGCTCAACTCCGAGGGCGAGCACTTCATGAGCCGCTATGCGCCCGAGGCGATGGAGCTGGCCAGTCGCGACGTCGTCTCGCGCGCCGAGCAGACCGAGATCGACGAAGGCCGAAGCGTCGACGGCTCGGTGCTGCTCGACATGCGCCACTTCGGCCCGGAGAAGACGGTCGAGCGCTTCCACGGCACCCGCGACCTGGCTCTCACCTACGCCGGCGTCGATCCGCTCACCGAGCCGATTCCGGTGCGGCCGGGCGCCCACTATCACATGGGCGGCGTTGCCACGGACGTGGACGGCTGCACGACACTCGAGAACGTCTTCGCGGCCGGCGAGGTGGCGTGCGTGTCGTTGCACGGAGCCAACCGGCTGGGCGGCAACTCTCTGATGGAGACGATCGTCTTCGGCCGGAGGGCGGGTCGCGCCGCGGCTGGAAGGGCGTTGGCGAGCACCGCGGCGGCCGAGATCGCTCCCGCCGCCCGCGCCGACGCCGAGCGAGAGCTGGCGCAACTGCTCGATCGCCGCGAGGGCGAGCGCCCGCGCGCGATCCGCGACGAGCTGGGCGCTTCGATGCACGAGAACTTCGGCGTCTTCCGCGAAGAGGGCGAGATGCGCCGCCAGCTCGAGATCCTGGAGAGCCTGCGCGAGCGCTACCGCCACGTGCTCGTCGACGACCGGAGCGAGATCTTCAACAGCGACCTCACCCAGGCGCTCGAGCTTGGTTACCAGCTCGACCTCGCCGTCTGCATGGTCAGCGCCGGGCTGGAGCGGCGCGAGAGCCGCGGCGCCCACTCCCGGCCCAAGGATTTCCCCGCCCGGGACGACGAGAACTTCCTCAAGCACTCGCTCGTGCGCTGGAAGGACGATCGCCCTCAGCTCTCCTGGGAGCCGGTGCGGATAACGAAGTGGCAACCGCAGGATAGGAGTTACTGATGCGCGTCGAGCTCCGGATCGAGCGCTTCGACCCCGTCGCGGGCGAGACGCGCCTGCAACCGTA
>PMZQ01000111.1:0-18984 GCA_003170155.1 Actinomycetota bacterium
CCGCTCGGGCACTCCGCTGATGACCGACGGCTCGAGCCGCGTCGCAAACGAGAGCTTGGGCGCCCGCCGCGCTACGCGGTTGACGGCCGTCTGCACGACCTCGTCGAGCCGGAACTCGCTCGGCGCGATATCCGGTTCCTCACCACGCGCCAACTCGACGAGTTCTCCCACCAGCGCCGTCATCGACTCGAGCTCGTCGCGTACGTCGGTCACCAGCTCGGCGCGCTCGTCCGCGTCGAGCTTGCCCGGGTCGGCCAGGAGCTCGACGTTCGCCCGCAGGGTCGCGATCGGGGTGCGGAGCTCGTGCGAGGCGTCGGCGACGAGCTGCCGCTGCGCGCTCAGCGAGGCATCGAGATGCGCCAGCAGCTCGTCCAGCCGTCTCGAGAGACGGCTGATCTCGTCGCGTCCGCTCTGCCTGGTGCGCTCGCTCAGGTCGCCGGTCTCGACGATCCGCTCCGTGGTCTCGGTGAGACGTCGTAGCGGCGCCATCGCCCGCCCCGAGACGAGTGCACCGAGTAGCGCTGCGACTCCGATGCCGCCGAGCGAGATGATGACGAGCAGCCAGCGAAGGTGGGCGAGGTTGTGGTTCATGTCGCTGAGCGAAGCCGAGATGCGGGTGGTGCGGTCAGACAGATCGAGCGTGAGCACCCGCGAGCTCCCGACCGTCACGAAACGCGGCGTCTTCGCGGCGTTCGGAACGGCCCGCTTGAGTAGTCGGACGGAGACCATGACTCCCCTGAGCGATCCGGGAAGAATGAGCAGACGATTCGAGACGCACACGACACTCGCGCTCGCGCCGAACTGTTCCTTCGCGTTCGTCCGGCGTTGCGTAACCTTGGTGCCTCGGGCCGGCGCCGTCGCTATACGCACCTGCCCCGGGCAGAGGCGACCCGGGCTCACCCGGC
Source organism: Actinomycetota bacterium (assembly GCA_003170155.1). Classification (GTDB taxonomy): domain Bacteria; phylum Actinomycetota; class Thermoleophilia; order Gaiellales; family Gaiellaceae; genus Fen-549. The sequence continues at coordinate 906 of PMZQ01000111.1, forward strand.
TCTTGAGGGTCGAGTTGAGATCCGCGTCGATCTGACCGAGCAGCTCGCTACGGTCGGTGTAGTAGACGACGAACGAGGCCCCGGCGACCGCGACCGCGACCGCCAGCGCCACCAGCACCGTCAGGCGTAGGCGAAAGCTCATCGCTCCCTCAACGTGAAGCCCACACCGCGAACGGTCTGGATCAACCGGGGCTCGCCGCCTGCCTCGAGCTTGCGCCGCAGATGCCCGACGAACACGTCCAGCGAGTTCGAGGACAGCGAAGTGTCGTAGCCCCAGACCCGCTCGTAGATCAGACCTCGCGCGAGCACCTGTCGGGGATGGCGGAGGAAGAACTCGAGCAGCTCGAACTCGATCGGGCTCAGCTCGATCTCCCGCTCGCCTCGCCGGGCATCGCGTGTCAGCAGGTCGAGCCGGAGATCGGCGAACTCCATCGTCTCGCCGCCGCCGCCAGTACGTCTCAACAGGGCGCGAATCCTCGCCACCAGCTCCTCGTTCGCGAACGGCTTGACCAGGTAGTCGTCGGCGCCCGCCTGGAGGCCGGCGACCCGGTCGCGCACGGCGTCGCGCGCGGTCAGCATCAGCACCGGCAGCTCGCCGCCTTCGCTGCGCAATCGCTCACAAACCTCGATGCCGTCGCTTCCCGGCATCATCACGTCGAGCACGACAGCGTCGAACGAACGCGCGCGCAAGCGATTCAGCGCCTCGTCGCCATCGCCGGCCAGTTCGACTTCGAAACCTTCCGAGACCAGCACTCGCCGGAGCGCCCTGCGCAAGCCCGCATCGTCGTCTACGACGAGAATCACCATGACCGAAGTGTGCAACAGGTCTGTGAAACGAGCCTAAATGTCCCGCAATCCGAACTCTGCCTCGGGTCGGCGATGTGAGTTGAGTCCGTTGGCGCCGAAGACGTTAAGGCATTGCGTCTCGATCTCTTGAAGCGCTGCCGCTCATCTATCTGCGCCAGCAGAAAGCGCCGACTTCACCGAGCTCCAGAGCACTGGCTCGCCTACGATCTCGCGCGCCGCCGCGTGAATCTCGAGCGCCTCCATCGGCTCCTCGGCCCGCTCTAGCGCCAGCGTAACGGTCTCTAGTACCGGGCTCACCTTGGCCGGGAGAGGCCGAGGTTCACGAGGATTGGCCAACGCCTTACGGAGCAACTCGTCGTGAAGAGCGCCTAGCCGGGCGGGCGTAACCTCGGCTTGAGGGTTCGAACGTACCCCGTCGTATAGCCAAGCGCCCGGGAACGAATTCTTCAGCTCATGCGTGTCCGGTGGATGGTCGCCGGCGGGTGGCTCGCGGTCCCGGTGGCGTGGTGCCGTGTCCCCAGATGTTCCAGCGTGAGGCTCTGCGACTGACGCGTCGCTCGTAGCGGCCGAGGGCACGGGCGAGCGAGCGGCCGCCTTGCGGCTTGAAGAAGATCGCTACGCCGATCTGGGCGAGGACGAGGTAGGTGACGGTCATGCCGGCGAGAGTGGCGAGGAACAAGAGCGGCAAGGGGCGGAAGCCGAGTAGTCGCGCGAGCGGGCCGATGAACGGCAGGGCGACTCCAAGCGCGGCGCAGGCGAGGGTGGCCGTCAGGAGCGGTGTGCTGGGACGGCTCTTGAAGAAGGGGACACGGCGGGTGCGGATGACGAAGATGACGAGCGTCTGGGTCACGAGCGACTCGACGAACCAGCCGGAGCGAAACATGGTCGGGCCGGCATGGAAGAGCCAGAGCATGACGGCGAAGGTGAGGAAGTCATAGATGCTCGATATCGGTCCGAAGAAGGCCATGAAGCGGCGGATCAGGCGGATGTCCCACTGGGAGGGACGGGCGAGCAACTCCTCGTCGACGTTGTCGGTCGGGATGGTCATCTCGCTGACGTCGTAGAGGAGGTTGTTGAGCAGGATCTGCGTCGGCAGCATCGGCAGGTAGGAGAGAAACAGGGAGGCGCCGGCAGCCGAGAACATGTTGCCGAAATTGGACGAGGTGCCCATCAACACGTACTTGATCGTGTTCGCGAAGATGCGTCTGCCCTCGACGACGCCGTCGGCGATGATGTTGAGGTCTTTGTTGAGCAGAACGACGTCGGCCGCGTCCTTGGCGACATCGGCGGCGGAGTCGACGGAGATGCCGACGTCGGCGTCATGGAGGGCGATCGCGTCGTTGACGCCGTCACCGAGGAAGCCGACGTCTGTGCCGAGGCTACGCTGCGCGAGGATGATGCGCGACTTCTGCTCGGGAGTGACGCGGGCGAAGATCGAGGTCCCCGGCAGTAGCTTCTGTAGGGCGGCGTCGTCCATCGCCTCGACCTCGGCGCCCGTCACAACCTTTCCCGGGTCGAGGCCGACCTCGCTGCAGAGGTGCGCTGCGACCTGGCCGTTGTCGCCAGTGACGATCTTGACAGCGATGCCGAGGCGGGCGAGGCGGGCAAGCGACTCCTGGACGTTGGCCTTGGCCGGGTCGGTGAAGCAGAGGAAGCCGTCGAGGGAGAGGTCGCTCTCGTCGTCGTGACTGAGATGCTCGAGCGTCACCGAGCGGCTGGCGACGGCAACGACGCGCGTGCCGGAGGCGAAGAGCCGGTCGAGGGTCGCCTGGGCCTCGGCGGGGACTTTTGCGCAGCGGGCGAGGACGCCTTCGGGGGCACCCTTGGTGATCAGCAGCCTGCCCTTGGGCGTGTCGACCAAGGCGGAGGCGAGCTGGCGCTCGTGGTCGAACGGAAGCGAGTCGAGAGTCGGCCAGCTCGGGCCTTTTTGGGCTGCGTCCGGGGCAAGCCAGAGCGCGCGGTCGAGCTCGTTGCCTGTCTTGTCGCTGCAGGCCAATCCGAGCGTGCATACGTCGTCGTCCGGTTTGCCTCGCCAGTCGAGCGGCTGAGTGAAGGAGATGTGGCCTTCGGTCAGGGTGCCGGTCTTGTCCGTGAACAGGACATCGACGTTGCCGAGGTCCTCGATGCAGACCAGACGCTTGACGATCACCTGTCGTTTCGCCAGCCGCCGGGCGCCGGTCGCCAGGCTGACGGTCACGATCGCCGGCAGCAGCTGGGGCGTCAGGCCGACGGCGATCGCCAGCGCGAACAGCGCCGACTGGAGTAGCGATCGGCCGAGAACGGCGTTGATCACGAAGATCGAGCCCGCCAGGATCGCGGTGACGGTGGCCAGCAGGCGCGAGAACTCCTGCAGCCCGGCCTGGAATGACGTCTGCGTCTGGCGCTCGCCCAGGCGCAGCGCGATCGCGCCGAAGGCGGTGCGTGAGCCGGTGCGCACGACCAGGCCGTGCCCGTCGCCGCCGCGCACGAGCGTCCCCATGAACGCGCAGGACGGAAGATCGAGCGGCGACTCGCCGGGCGGATGCGCGTCGGCCGTCTTGGCCGCGACCTGCGACTCGCCCGTCAGCACAGACTCGTCGCACTCGAGCTCATGGGCCTCGAGCAGGCGCAGATCAGCCGGAACCACGTCACCAACGCGCAGATGCACGAGATCGCCGGGCACTATCTCGGTGACGCTGACCTCCGTCGGCCTGCCGTCCCGATCGACAAAGGCCAGGTGGCGGATCTGCGAGTGCAGCGCCTCGACCGCCTTCTCCGAGCGAAACTCGTTAAAGAAGCTCAGGCCGACGCTCATGAGCATGATGCCGCCAATGATCAGCGCCTCGGTCTGGTCACCGACAACAGCCGAGACAACGGCCGCCACGAGCAGCAACAACAACAGGTAGCTGCGCAGCTGCCGGACGAGAACCGAGAGCGCGCTGACACCGTGCGACAGCAGGGTGTTCGGCCCATAGACGGCCAGCCGCCGGCTCGCCTCGGCGCCGGAGAGACCCGTCTCGGACGAGGCAAGCTTGCTCAGAGCATCAGCCACCGGCAGCGCCGCAGCCGCTGCCAACTCGAGCTGCTGTGGTTCGTCTGTCACAGCGGCATGCTATGCATCCGCCGCGGTCAGCCTCGACCCGAGGCGTCAACCGATGACTGCTCGCTCGGCCACCTCGCGGAGCTCGTCTGAACGGATCCGCCTGAATCGTGGGTCACTTCCAGAAGCGTGCGCAGCCAGAGTTTCCTTCACCGAGCTCCGGCGCAGTGACTTTTCCGCGAGATGCTCCGCAGCCGTATGGGTTTTCCTGCCCGTACTGGCTCCTAGGCCGGCACGAGCGCCATTTTCGGCCTGCCTACCTAGTTGAGAGAGGAATCAACCGACTGTGAGACGCGCCCGAGCGTGCTCAGGTCGCGCAGCTCGAGGCGGTGAGCCGGTGGGTTGGGCAACACGATCGCAGAGCTGACCTCGAGCTCGGCGCCGACATGCAGCAGCTCCCCGGATTCCAGCGCGCGCCAGCCCGGGTCTTGGTCCATGGGCTCGCTGGCGAGCACCACCACCGGTCGCTGCGCGGCATCGTCTGAGTGCACCCGGATGCCGAGGCTGCTGCGGTGACGCAGCGGTTGCCCGCCGCGATCGCCGCCGGCGACACGGTCGAGTACGTAGAGCGTGTTGGTCTCCGGGTAGCGGAGAGCGAACAGCTCAGACTCGGAGATGAGGATCAGGTTCAGCGAGTACACGGGCAGGTGCTCGGCCACCCAGCTCACGGCCGCGACGATGCCGGCGCGTACGTCGCCCTGGTGCCGGCGCGTCTCGCGCGTGATCAGCGCGAACAGCCGCTCGGAGTCGGTCTCTCCCTCGACCAGCGCGCGATCCTCGCCGAGCTCTTCTTCCAGCCGAGACAGACCGGTGATCACGCCGTTGTGGGCGAACAGGCGTCCCTCCTGCTCGAAGGGGTGGGTATTGGCGAGCGTGAGCGCGCCCGTGGAGGCGAAGCGGATGTGCGCCAGGAACGTGCGCGATCTCTCACGGCGCGCCTCGCGCGCGAAGTCGGCGTCGTTGAAGGCCGAGATCGGCGCTTTGTGCACGACCGCGTGCCCATCGGGATCGAAGATCCCGAGGCCCGTCCCGTCGGGGTTGCGATGGCTCTGGACGGTGAGGTTGTCGGGTGCATCCAGCAGCCAGAACTCGGCGCTCAGCGGCTGGGCTCCACCGCTCATGCCGAACAGGCGACACATCTCAGCAGTGTGGACGGCGCCGGGGCCGGTGCGGGTAGTCGGTGGCCTGCTTTCGTAGCACCTGAAGCGCGTCGCGCAGGTCGTTGGAGAGCATGTCAACCATGTCGCGGGAGAAATTCTCCTTGACCACCATGCGCAGCACGCTGACGTTTTCGGCGTTGGCCGGCAGGGTGTATGCGGGCACGATCCAGCCACGCTCGCGCAGCAGGTGCGAGAGCCTGTCGAGGTCAGCCGCCTGCGGCTCGGTGGCGCGCAGCACTACGACCGGGAAAGTTGAGCCGTCGTTGATCAGATCGAGCCCGTCGATGTCCCGCAGCTTCGCCGCGAGCGCCTTGGCGTTCGAGAGCAGGTTGCCGACGATCTTGGTGTAGCCCTCGCGGCCCAGGCGCAGGAAGTTGAAGTACTGCAGGACCACCGAGTTGCTCGGTCGCGAGAAGTTCAGCGAGTAGTTGGGCATGTCGCCGCCGAGGTAGTTGATGTGGAAGACGAGCTCCTGCGGCAGATCGGAGCTGTCGCGGAAGACGATGGTGCCCATGCCGGGGTAGACCAGCCCGAACTTGTGGTTCGAGACGTTGATCGAGCGCACCTGTGAGAGGCGGAAGTCCCAGCGCAGGTCGGGCTGAGAGAAGGGAACGATGAAGCCACCGCTGGCGGCGTCGATGTGCAGCGGGATGTGCAGCTCGCGCTCTGACTCGACCCGGGCGAGCAGCTCGTTGATCGACTCGAGGTCGTCCATCTGCCCTGTGAAGGTCGTGCCGAGCAGACCGGCCACGGCGATCGTGCGCTCGTCGAGCAGCGGCTCGACCTGCTCGGCAGCGATCGTGTAGCGACCCGCCTCCATCGGCACCACGCGGGCTTCCACCTCGAAGTAGCGGGCGAACTTCTCCCAGCAGGTGTGCACGTCGGCGCCGATCACCATGTTGGGCCGGTCGCTGGGCAGGTCGGCGGCCTCACGACGGCGTTGCCAGGAGCGCTTGTGGGCCAGCATCCCCAGCATGATCGCCTCGGAGGAGCCGATCGTCGCGGTGCCGGTCGGCGTCCCGTGAGCGGGCGCATGGAAGAGCCTTCCGATCATGCTGACCACGCGCTGGTGTACCGCCTCCGTCTGCGGGTACTCGTCCTGATCGATCAGGTTCTTGGCGATCGTCTCCTGGGCGAGGCGGTCGGCCTGCGGCTCCATCCAGCTGGTCACGAAGGAGGCCAGGTTGAGCGAGGGGTTGCCGTCCAGGTTGAGCTCGTCGTGCACGAGCTGGTAAGCGGCGTCGGCGCTCATGCCCCGGGCGGGCAGATGGTGCTTGGGGACCTCGTGCGAGAACGACCGTCCGGCGTAGGTGGGTGCGTGCATCTCATCGGAATCGGCTTTCAGCTCATGCATGGGTTTCCTTCGGTTTGGTGCCGGACGAGGTATGGAGCTCGTAGGGTTCGCGACCCCACGTGGCCATCGCGCCGCCGAGCGAAACGACGCCGGTAACGACGCGAGTGCGGAGGAGCGCGGTTCGAGCGAACATCGACTATGACCTCATGAATTAGCAGAGCTCAACGCCGCTTCTATCAGCCCCGCCGACTCCGGTCAAACGAACGCCGTGAGGAGCGCTCATGTACCGAGGGTGAGCCGGGCGAGCGTGCGGGAATGTTCCCCGAGCCGGCAGCTTGCCGCTTCCAGAGCGTCAGGGGATCCGGACGTCCTTGTGTGCGCTCGCGATCTGCCTCTCATCCTCACTCAGCTCGGATTCCCTGACTGGGGTCACGATCGACCAGTGCTTACCGACCGGGCAGCGCTGAACTCTCCACCAGCCCAAACGAACCGACTTCAGGGACGCTCCCGGAAGCCAGATCGTCATGAAGAGATGACCTTTCCGGCAGCGGACGATGAGATTGCCACCCATCCGGTAGCCGCGCAGCCTCATCGCAATCGGCTCCAGCAGGACGGCCGCGACGATGATCAGCGAGCGGCGGCGGCGAGAGATCGGTCTGATCTTCACGCCACTAGAGTACGCCTGCATCGGGGTGCGGGCGCAGTGTTTCGTCGGCGGCCGCGACAGCGCTCGGCTTTGCCCGGACACGTGCTAGTGACAGACGTTGCACCGCCGAGTCGGTTGTTTCGCTGATCCCGTCCACCGGCTCGATTAATCCCAACGGAAAGCCGCATCCGGTCGGAAGGGATCGCCGGCCGAGGAAGCGGGGGAAACTTGTCTCAGTTCCGGCGCAGAGATGCGACGAATCGAGCGGCAAGATCGATTCATGCAGCTTCCGGAGATCTCTCGCCGCCAGGCGCTCGCACTCGCGCTACTGGCTCTCGCCTTGCTCGTAGTGGCCGGGAAGCTGATCGGCTCGAGGCACTCGTCCGCGCCGGTAAAGCCGCGCGCGCAACTGCTGGGCGCCAGCGCCAAGTCGCGTGCGTTGCTCTATGTGGACGTCTCCGGTGCGGTGCTCCGTCCCGGTCTGTACAGGCTTCCGGACGGGGCGCGCGTCAACGATGCGCTGGTGAAAGCCGGCGGAGCGACCGGCAAGGCCGACCTCACTCTCATCAACCGGGCCGCAACGCTGACCGATGGCGAGCAGGTGCTCGTGCCGGTGAAGGCGAGCGCTGCCGCCCCCGCCGTGGCGACCGGCTCTTCCAGCTCCTCGCCGACCGCGCCCGTGCACCTGAACAGCGCGACCGCCGAGCAGCTGGACGCTCTGCCCGGGGTCGGCCCCGCCACCGCCCAGCGCATCATCGACTACCGCACGGCCAACGGAGCCTTCAAGTCGGTGGACGAGCTCGATGCGGTCAGCGGCATCGGGCCGGCGAAGCTGGCTGAGCTTCGCGATCTCGTTGTTCCTTAGCCGCGAACTGAGGCAGCTGCCGCTTCAGCACTGGCTCGCCGCCTCGTTGTGTCTCGGTCTGGCGCTCGCGAACGCGGTTCGGGCCGGCATGATCGCCGCCGGAGTGGGCGCCGTTCTGCTCGCCGTCTGCGCCTTGTTGCGCGTGAGGCCGTGGTTTCGTCTCACGGCAGCCTGCATCTTCTGCTTGCTTCTCGGCCTGGTATTTGCGTCGCTTAGGCTCGCGTCGCTCGAGCGCAGCCGGCTAGTTGCGCACGCGGGCGAGAGCGCCCGGGCTCTGGTCGTTGTGACGGGCCCGGTGAAGGAGAGCGTCTTCGCCGTCAGCGCTCCCGGCCAGGTCGAGCGCTTCGGTCTTCTCGCGTTCAGTGAGCCCGTCTGGATCGAGCTGCCGGCGGGGAAGAAGCCGCCGATCGGCGCCGTGCTCGAGCTCGTCGCCCAAGTGCAGTTGCCGCGCCCGAAGAGCGCGAGCGGGTTCGACCAACGAACCTGGCTCGCGCGCCAGGGAATCCACGTCGTTCTCAAGGCGAAGTACTGGCACCAGGTCGGCAGGCGTGGCGGCGTCGGCGGTTTCGGCGATCGGCTGCGCGAGCGCCTCGTGCGTTACCTGGCTCCCGGCCTGGAAGGCGAGCGGCGCGGCCTGGTGCTCGGCCTCGTTCTCGGTGAGGACGAAGGGCTCTCGCCCGGGTTGCGTCAGTCCTTCCGCCGCTCCGGCCTCTACCATCTTCTGGCCGTCTCGGGCCAGAACATCGCCTTCCTCGTCACGGGAGTGCTCGCTTTTTGCTGGCTCTGCGGGATACCGCGGCGACTGGGGGAAATCCTGGCGCTGGCGACGATCGGCGCCTACGTGCTCGTGGTCGGCTGGCAGCCGTCGGTGATCCGGGCGGCTGTGGCCGGAGCGCTTGCCTCGCTGGCCTGGCTGGCGGCGCGACCGCGCGACCGCTGGTACTTCCTGTTACTCGGCGCCGTGGTTCTGCTGGGCTGGAATCCCCGTAGCCTCTACGACGCCGGCTTTCAGCTCTCGTTCGCGGCGGTAGGCGCGATCTTCCTTGCTGAGAAGCCGCTCGAGCGCCTGCTGGAACGGAGGAGTCGACTACCGAAGTGGCTGCGCTCGGTCATCGCGGTCTCGCTCGTCTGCACGCTCGCGACGACGCCGATCATGCTGTTTCAGTTCGGCAAGGTGCCCGTCTACGGCGTGCTCGCGAACGCCTTCGTCGAGCCCGTGGTGCCACTGATTCTCTTTCTCGGGCTGGCCTGCGCGCTCGTGGCGCCGGTCGCCTTTTCCGCCGTTCGGGCGCTGGCGTTTGTGAACGGGCTCCTGGCCTCGTACATCGGCTTCTGCGCGCGCTTCACAGGTTCGCTGCCCGGCGCTCAGGTGAACCGGTCGGAGTTGCTCCGGCTTGTGCCGGCGCTCTTCTTGCTCGTGCTCGCTCCTTTCCTCGAGCGGCCGCGGCTGTCGCGCTTTGTCTCGCTCGTCCTGCTCGTCTATATCCCGCTCTGGGGCTGGCAGCAGCAGCCGCGGCTTTTGTCTCCTCCTCCGAAGGGGCTCCGGATCACGTTCCTCGACGTAGGCGAGGGTGACTCGACGCTCCTACAGACCAGGGAGGGGGCCGTGCTCGTTGACGCCGGCCCGCCCGAGGCGAATGTGGCCGGGCAGCTACGCAAGCTCGGAGTCAGGCGAATCGACGCACTCGTACTGAGTCATCCACACAAGGATCACGTCGGCGGGGCGGCCGAGGTGCTGCGCCGGCTCGACGTGGGACTCGTGCTCGACTCCGGGATAGAGGGGGGCGACCAGGAGGAGGCAGACGCGCGTGCCGAGGCAAGGAAACGGGGCGTTTCGCTCAGACTCGCTCGAGCAGGACAGGATCTCGAACTGGGAGATCTGCATCTGCGCATCCTTTGGCCGACGGGTGACGCTGCGGCCTCCGCTGCCGGCGACGCGAACGAGACAGCCATCGTCGCCATCGCCTCGTACGGCTCGACCGATGTGCTGCTCCCGGCCGACGCCGAGTCGCCGGTCACGCTCCCGCTTCTCTCCCGGCCGCTCGAGGTCTACAAGGTGGCTCACCACGGCTCGGCCGACGACGGTCTGCCGGCGCTGCTGGAGCGGTTGCGCCCCGAGGTCGCAGTGATCTCGGTGGGTAAGGACAACGACTACGGCCATCCGACGCCCTCGACTCTCGAGGCGCTGACTCAGGAGCCCGGCCTTGCCGTCTTCCGGACCGATCTCGACGGCCGCGTGACGCTCGAATCCGATGGTTGCGCCATCACAGTGAAGGCCCAGCGCGCCCAGGCCGTATCCTTGCCCTGTGGCTGAAGCGCTCAAGGCCGCCTATCTGATCTTCGGGACGAACCGTCCGCGGGTCGAGCTCGCGGTGCGGCGGCTGCGCGACCGCTTCGGCCCGGATGCGGTCGAGCGGCTAGAGGCGAGCGATACGAGCGGGGAGGAGGCGGTTGCCGCCTGCAACGCGGGTGGGCTGTTTGCGAGCGGCGGCCGAGCGGTGATCGTGAACGGAGTCGAGCGCTGGAAGGTGGCTGACGCGAAGGTGGTCGGCGCCTATCTCGACGATCCCGCCCCCGAGACCGTGCTGGCGCTGTTGGCCGAGCAGCTCCGCCGCGACTCGGCGCTGGTAAAGGCGATCGGGAAGAGAGGCCAGATCCTCGCTTACGACGTCGCCAAGAGGGAGTTGCCCGAGTGGGTGTCGGCGCAGTTGCGCGAGCGAGGCGTGACCACTTCGTCCGGACTCGCGCGCGAGCTGATCGAGCTCGTCGGCGACGACATGCACGAGCTGGCCTGTGAGATCGACAAGCTGGCGACCTGGGCCGGCGACGAGAAGATCGGCGAGAAGGAGCTGGAGCTGCTCGTCTGCCCGCGCGGTGAGGTGGCGCCGTTCGGGCTCACCGACGCCTGGGGCCGCCGCGATGCGCGCGCGGCTCTGGCCGCCTACGAGCTCCTGCTCGAGCGGGCAAGCGAGTCGCGACAGGCGCTCCTGACCCGCCTGGCTGCTCTTCTTTCCGCCCACGTCGGCAAGGTGCAGGCCTGCCGCCGGCTCTCTCAGCAGGGACTTGGCCCGCGCGAGGCCGCCGCGCAGCTGGGGATGCATCCCTACGCGGCCGAGAAGGCCTTTGCCCAGGCGCGTAACTTCAGCGAAGCCGAGCTGCGCCGGGCGACGGTGCGGCTGGCGGCGCTCGACCTGGCGCTAAAGGGAGGCAGTCGCCTGCCGAGCGAGCTCGAGTTCGAGCGGGCGCTGATCGCGCTGACCAAAGCAGCGTAGAGGCGAGCGCTACTTGCCGGCGACGAGCCGGGCTGCCTGCGACTTCTTGCGCGCGGCGGCGTTGCGGTGCATCGCTCCGTTGGCGGCGGCCTTGTCGATCCACTGCACGAGCAGCTTGTGCTCGGCTTCGATCTTGGCGGCCTCGCCCTCGTCCACTGTGGAGTGGAGTCGCTTGATCAGCGTCTTTACGGTCGAGCGATAGCGCAGGTTTTCGAGCCGCTGGCGAGCGGTGATGCCGATGCGCTTTTTCTGTTGCCTGATGTTGGCCATAGCGTGAAAACGCCCGCGCTGCGGGCGGGGACGATGGTAGCAGACCGCCGGAGCAGCAGCGAGCCGTTATCGGCCTCAAGGCTGGTGCCTATCGAGCGGTCAAACACCTTTCCAGACCGACGTCCAGGTTCTAACGGCGTCGTTGATCACCGGCTGCTCGGGATCGACGATCCGGTAGTAGATGACGGTCAGGACGTACGCCGTGAATGGCGCCGTCAGTGAGCCCCAGACGAGCGAGAACGGGATCTGCCAGCGGAGTCCGAGCGATGACGAGAAGACGAGCGGCCCAGCCGAGATGGCGAAGCTCGTCAGCAGTGCCAGCAGAACCGTCTTTGTCTTTCCTGCGATCAGTGAGGACGAGCGACTCGTGATGCCCCGCGACATCTCCTCGAGAACCACCAGCGGAGCCATCAGTGACCAGCGGGCCCAGATGATCAGGCCCGGAACGATCAGGGCGACGAACCCCAATCCCACCCCGATGCCGTAGATGAGCGCAGCACGAATCAACGGCCAGAAGCGTTCTCCAACTCGCTCGAGTAGAAGGCTGACCCGCGCGGCCGCTCGGCCCTCGTGGACGTTTCGCACCAGCTCGATCAGCGCGCCCTGAATGATCACCTGACCGGCGAAGGACAGCACGAACGCCACCGCCGAGAGGGCGAACGCGGTCTGCCGTGAGCTTGTAAATCTGGCGGCGTCAACCGACGTCACGACCGCTGTGACAACTACAGCGATCGCGATCGAGCGCCGGAAGAGCAGCCGGTAAAGGCGCCAGGCGTCGCCGAGAATGTTTCCGACCGTCACGGGCGAGAGAATATCCGCACCGCCGCGAGCGCTCGCTCGCTCGCTCGCCGGACGATCTCGGGCGGGGCGCCTACCTATACTCGGCCCGTGGACGAGCGACTCGAAGCCCACCGCGCAGACGAGCAGGCAGCGGCGAAGCGAACTGCCGAGGGAGGTCGCCTCGCCGTCTCGGCAGTCATCTTCTCGGCCGCCACGGCGCTTTCGCGGGTACTCGGCCTCGCGCGGGAGATCGTCATTCGGGCGCTCTTTGGTGTCGTCGGTCCGATCAACGCCTTCGAGGTCGCTTTCCTGATCCCGAATACCGTCAGGGCACTCGTTGCCGACACCGCCGTCTCATCGGCGATCGTTCCGGTCTTCAGCGAGCTGCTCGAGAAGGGCGAGAGTAAGCGCGCCTGGCGCGTCGCGTCGAGCCTGTTTTGGCTGTTTCTGCTCGGTCTCGGCGCGCTGACCGCGATCTTCGTCCTGACGGCGCCGTGGGTGATGGCACCCTTCGGCTATCACGGTCACGAGGCGCACCTCGTCGTCAGCTTCTCGCGCCTCCTGTTTCCGATCGTCGTGTTGCTCGGGCTGTTCGGGGTCGTCGTCGGGATCCTCAACAGCTACGACCACTTCTCGATTCCCGCCCTGTCGCCCGTCGTCTGGAACGTCGCCATTCTGGCCGGGCTCTGGATCGGAATCCCGAACGTGCACACGATCGACGCCAAGCTCTACGTCTATGCCATCTCGATCCTGATCGGGACGATCATTCAGGTGCTTCTGCCCCTGCCCTGGCTGCGGGGCCGAGATGACCGTCTACGAGTCGTGATCGACTGGCGCGATCCGGCCGTTCGTAGGGTGTTCGTGTTGATGGTGCCGGTGACGCTTGGCCTTGGTCTGATCAATCTCAACGCGATCATCGATGTCTTCATCGCGGCGCGTCTGGTCGACAAGAACCTCGCTCCGAGCGCGTTGAATGCCGCCTTCCGCCTTTACATCCTGCCCCAGGGGATCTTCTCGGTCGCGGTTGCGACGGTGCTCTTCCCCCGGCTCTCCCGCCTGGCCACGAGAAAGGACCTGGACGGGTTTCGCGAGACAGTCTCGCTGGGTCTGCGCCAGATCGCCTTCCTGCTCATTCCGGCCAGCGTGGTTTGCGCCGTCCTCGCCGAGCCGATCACTCGCCTCGTCTACCAGCACGGGAGCTTCACCTCGAGCCAGACGCCGGTCGTCGCCGCCGCTCTCGCCGCCTTCTCGGCCGGTTTGACCTTCAACGGCACGATGTTGATGCTCAACCGCGCCTTCTTCAGCCTGCAGTCGAACTGGATTCCTACCACGATCGCGCTCGGCAATCTTGGGCTGAACGCCGCTTTGGACGTCGCATTTTCCGGCTTCGGCGTCTGGGGGATCGCGCTCTCGACCTCGCTCGTGAACATCGCCGGAACGGCGGCTCTGCTCGTGATGCTGCGAAGACGTCTGGGGCGCATCGACGCGGGTCACGTGCTCGATTCGACGCTGCGGATCGTCTGCGCCTCGGCGGTGTTGGCGGCTGTCGCGTATTTCGTCTGGCTGGCGCTCGAGCACGCGCTCGGCCAAGACTTGCTCGCCGAGATGGTCTCGGTCGGCGCCGCTCTTTCCATCGGCCTCGTCGTGTACCTCGCCGCAGCGCGCTTGCTGCGGGTGCGAGAGCTCGAAGCTCTACTATCGTTACGCGCCCGGTCGCAGCGCGGTTAGCGATCGCGTCGGGCGGCGCCTTATGGACCTGAGCCACATCCGCAACTTCTCGATCATCGCCCACATCGACCACGGCAAGTCGACCCTGGCCGATCGCATCCTCGAGCTGACGCACGCTATCTCCATGCGCGATATGCGCGAGCAAGTGCTCGACTCGATGGATCTGGAGCGCGAGCGCGGGATCACGATCAAGGCTCAGGCGGTGCGCGTGAGCTGGAAGGGCCACGAGCTCAACCTGATCGATACGCCCGGCCACGTCGACTTCACCTACGAGGTCTCGCGCTCGCTGCAGGCCTGCGAAGGAGCCCTGCTCGTCGTCGACGCGGCGCAGGGAATCGAGGCGCAGACGCTCGCCAACGCCTATCTGGCGATCGAGAACAACCTCGAGATCGTCCCGGTCGTGAACAAGATCGACCTGCCCCAGGCCGATCCCGAGGGCACCGCGCTCGAGGTGGCGACGCTAGTCGGCGGTGCGCCCGAGCACGTACTTGCGATCTCGGCCAAGAGCGGTGTCGGCGTGGAGGCGGTGCTGGAAGCGGTGATCGAGCGGATCCCGCCGCCGTCGGGCGACCCGAGCGCATCGGCGCGGGCGCTCGTCTTCGACTCCTCCTACGACCAGTACCGCGGCGTCGTGGCCTTCGTACGCATGGTCGACGGCAGTTTCTCGCGCCGCCAGGCATTGAAGGCGATGGCGCTCGGCACCGAGTTCGAGCCCGAAGAACTGGGCTTCTTCAGCCCGGGCATGACGCCGGTCGAGAAGCTCACGGCCGGTGAGGTCGGCTACATCGTCACCGGTCTCAAGGACGTCGCCCGCGTGCGCGTCGGCGACACGATCACGACCGTGGCCGAGCCCGCCGCCGAGCCGCTCGCCGGCTACAAGGAAGTCAAGCCGATGGTCTTCGCCGGACTCTTCCCGACCGACTCGGACGCCTACCCGGAGCTGCGCGAGGCGCTCGAGAAGCTGAAGCTGAACGACGCCGCGCTCCTGTACGAGCCCGAGACCTCGAAGGCGCTCGGCTTCGGCTTTCGCTGCGGCTTTTTGGGTCTCTTGCACATGGAGATCGTGCGCGAGCGGCTGGAGCGGGAGTTCGATCTCGACCTGCTCGTAACCGCGCCCAACGTCGCCTACCGCGTCAAGACGAACGCCGGCACTGAGATCGAGGTGCACAACCCGGCCGAGATGCCGCCCGATCTGGATGAGGTATCGGAGCCCTACATCAAGGCCACCGTGATCGTGCCCAAGGAGTTCGTCGGCTCGGTGATGGAGCTCTGCAACGAGCGTCGCGGCCGCTTCGACCACATGGAGTACCTCTCTGAGCAACGGGTGATGCTGATCTACGAGCTGCCGCTGGGCGAGATCGTGCTCGACTTCTACGACCAGCTCAAGTCACGCACGCGCGGCTATGCCAGCTTCGACTACGACCTGTCCGGCTTCCGCGAGGGCGATCTGGTGCGCATCGACATCCTCGTCGGCGGCGAGTCGGTGGATGCCCTCTCGCTGATCCTGCATCGCGACCGCGCCTACGACACCGGGCGCCAGCTGGTCGAGAAGCTGCGCGAGGAGATTCCGCGCCAGTTCTTCGACGTGCCCATCCAGGCCGCGATCGGTGCACGAGTGATCGCGCGCGAGACCGTCAAGGCCAAGCGCAAGGACGTGCTGGCCAAGTGCTACGGCGGCGACATCAGTCGCAAGCGCAAGCTGCTCGAGAAGCAGAAGAAGGGCAAGAAGCGCATGAAGCGGGTCGGCTCGGTCGAGGTGCCGCAGGAGGCCTTCCTGGCCGTGCTGAAGCTGGACGGAGGAAGCGGCGGGAAGAAGTGAGCGGAGCTCGCCATCTGTACGTACACGTGCCGTTCTGTTCGCAACGTTGCGACTACTGCGACTTCGTCTCGCTGGCGGGGCAGCGCGATCACCACTCCCGCTACGCCCGCGCACTCCTGGCCGAGCTCGAGCTGGAGCGGGATCTACTGGCACCGAAGCTCGAGACCGTCTACCTCGGCGGCGGAACGCCGACCTTCCTCGAGCCGGAGGCTCTGCGCACGCTGCTCGAGGGGTTGCCGGGCGCGAGCGAGCTGACCGTCGAGGCCAACCCGGAGACGGTTACGCCCGCGCTTGCCGCGGCGCTGGTGGAAGCCGGTGTCAACCGCGTCTCACTCGGCGCGCAGAGTTTTCAGCCGCGCTTGCTCGAGTTGCTCGGCCGCCATGCCGGCCCCGATGATGTTCGCCGGGCGATCGAGACTCTGAGAGACGCCGGTAGTGACAACATCTCGCTCGATCTCCTCTATGGGATTCCCGGGCAGCGCCGCGCCGATTTGGACGCCGATCTGGACGAGGCGCTCGCCCTCGCGCCCGAGCATCTCTCCTGTTACGAGCTGGAGGCGAAGCCCGGCACCCGTTTCGCGCGTGCCCACGGTGCCGAGCTCGCCGAGCAGGCAGACGCGCTTGAGGATCACCTGGAGCGGATAATCGAGCGCCTGACCGCTTCGGGCTACCGCTGGTACGAGACCGCCAACTTCGCCCGGATCGAGCCCGGCCGCGACCTTCGCAGCGTGCACAACCTCGGTTACTGGCGCGCTCACGACTATCTCGGCATCGGCATGGGCGCGGTTTCGACGCTGGCTGGGCTGCGTTGGAAAAACGTGCCTTCGATGGTGCGGTATCTCGAGGCGCTGGAGCGAGAAGAGACGCCGCCACGCGAGATCGAGGCACTCGACGAGGCGACGAAGTTGCGCGAGCGCCTGATGCTCGGCCTGCGCCTGGACGAGCCCGTGGCGCTGGCGGGAGTAGAGGCTGTGCTCGATCGCGCAGGGCTTGTTCGGTTCTCCGAGCTCGGTTTGGTCGAGAGTCGCGGCGAGTCGATCACTCTCTCGCGGCGTGGCCGGATGCTCGGCGGAGCGGTCAGCGCGGAGCTGCTCCTCTGGTCCGGCGACTCGCTCGCGGCCTAGACCTGCATCCTGCCCACACCACGCTCGGTTGCGTTGCGTCTTCTTGGTCGAGATTCGCTAGACGTAATCGGGGCGAAGCCAGGGCGGGTGTGGATGAGCAGCAGCGGTTTGAGAACTAAACCGCTGGACACATAACGGCGCACGGGGTAGGCGCATACGGCGCGGGCCCAACAAAACAGGAGGCTGCCATGCCAACGGTTATCGGTTACCACGACGTGAAGGACAGCAAGCACTGGCTTGCCTCGCCGAAACGCGAAGAGTTCTTTGGTCAGCTCGGTGTCACCGGCATCCGGACCTTCGTCGACCCGCAAAACCCGAGCCGTGTGGCAGTGCTCATGGACGTTCCGGACATGGACGCCGTCGTGGCTGCGTTGTCGACCGAGGCGGGCGCCGAGGCGATGGCACATGACGGCGTGCTGGCCGAAACCTTGGTGATCCTCGTCGAGGCGTAGCGCGTTTACAGGATCAGTGGAGGAGTCAAGCACGACGTCGAACGAGAACGGTTGCTAAGGGCGCGTCGGGCAACGCCCCTTTGCCCCGCCGTTGCTGCTACCCCAACCTCCGCCTCGGATGTTCGAGCGATAGTGCTTTTTGGCGCGCGACCTCGTATGCCCGCTAAAATACCTGCAAATGCCCGATCCTCTGACCCTCAGTCTGAGTGATCGCCAGCGCCGGATCCTGCGCCTGGTTGTCGAGGAGTACGTGACGACGGGTGAGCCGGTCGGCTCCAGGCGCCTGGTCGAGAGCGGCGGGCTCTCGATCTCTTCATCGACCGTGCGCTACGAGCTGTCGGAGCTGGAGGAGTACGGACTGCTGATGCATCCGCACACCTCGGCCGGGCGCGTTCCCACCGACGGCGCTTACCGCTACTACGTCGACTCGCTCCTGTCCGAGCGAGGGCCGCAGACGGAGCTGTTCTCGCTCGACCTGATCGCCGCCGAGAACGAGGTCGAGGAGGCGCTCGAGGCGACAACCGAGATCCTGGCGCAGGTGACGCACCTGCTCGCGCTCGCCTCGGCGCCGTCGCTCGAGACCACGGCCGTGCGCCACGTCGAGGTACTGCTCCTGCAGGCGCAGATCGTCCTCGTCGTGATGATCACCTCGGCCGGGGAGGTCTCGAAGAGGGTTTGCGCGTTCACCGGTCCGGTCGACTCGGGGCTGGTGAACTGGGCACGCGAGTACTTGAACGAGCGCCTGGAAGGGCAGACACTCGGGCCGCGTCTGCTGCGCCAGGC
>PMZQ01000111.1:19010-19157 GCA_003170155.1 Actinomycetota bacterium
CGGCAGCGAGCTCGATGCCTGCCGCAGCCTGCTCTCGGTGCTCGAGCGCCGGGCGGCCACACTCGAGCTCCTGCGCGCCTCGATCGAGCAGCGCCGGCCTTACGTTCGCGTCGGCGAGGAGCTCGACAACCCCGCCTTGAGCGGCGT